>JAKAVA010000020.1 GCA_021827645.1 Planctomycetota bacterium | reverse complement strand
CGTCCGATATTCGGCAGGCTGATACGTGGGCACCTCATGGCGGCTTCCACCAGTTCACTTAACGTTTTGGCCTGTGATAATCGAAGGCACGGGGCGCAGACCGAGAGCACCCATGCCATCGCGTCCGCGCGATTTATGGCGTGCTCCATTCCGATGGCGGATCCGGTGTGCGAAATCCCTTTGTCCATAACTATATACGAGCCAAGCCCGACTTGATTGCGATCTAACCCAAATCTCCCCTCGCGAAAGTGGGTATGAGTCAGGGCTGTTGCGGGTTGGTGGCGATAATGGTAACTTTACATGCTGCGGGCGTTTAGCTCAGTTGGTTAGAGCGTACGGATCACACCCGTAAGGTCGGGGGTTCGAGCCCCTCAACGCCCAGTATCCCATCGTGAATGCCCCAAGGCATAATTGGAAAACCCCTGAAATAGGATGACCCGATCGGTCCACAGCCGAAACCGCGGGTCTATTGCGGCGGTCTTCCGGATTGGTCTGCAGCGCTATTTGCATCAGGCTACAGGTGGTAAGCGACTGGGGCGCCGGGGCGGTTCGTCCAAGGGTGATAAAATAAAAAGGCCTGCCCCGGTAAAGAGGCAGGCCCATCGAATTCAAACCAATCTTCTGAACCCGCTTATTTAATGAAAAGCATCTCACGATAAGTGGGCAGCGGCCATATGTCATCGTCGACCAGCGTCTCCAATTTATCGCCGGCGGCGCGAACCGAATCCATCAGCGGAATAAGGGTGTCATGCGCATACTTGGCATGGGCCATCGTATCGCCGTGAACATGATGGTGAGTCGCCTTGTCCAGCTCACAGGTATGCTTTTGCAGGTCGCTGATAAGTGACGCGACTTCGGAGAGAAGCTTTTCCTGTTCCCCAAGCGAGGCAGCCGGAGCACCGGCGGATTTTGCGGCGTGGATCGCCGTGGCGATTTCATGCTGGTATTTGAGTGCGGCAGGAATGATCATGGTCCGGGCCATCACCACCATCATCAGCGCTTCAATCGAGATCGTCTTCTTATAATTTTCAAGGAATATCTCGTGACGGCTGTGAACTTCCTTATCGTTGAGCACCTTATATTTGCTGAAGAGTTCGACGCTCTCCTTAGTGACCAGTGATGGCATGGCGTCCACAGTGGTTTTCAGATTCGGCAGGCCGCGCTTTGCCGCTTCTTTGTGCCATTCTTCGCTGTAGCCGTCACCATTGAAAATCACGCGTTTGTGATTTTTATAGATGGAAGCGACCAGATCATTGACCGCCTTGTTAAACGGTTTGCCGGCTTTGAGGTCGGCCTCCAGTGTGGATGCAATGTAGTCGAGCGACTCGGCCACAATGGTGTTAAGCACCGTATTGGGGCCGGCGATGGACTGGCCGGAGGACACGGCTCGGAATTCAAACTTGTTTCCGGTGAATGCGAACGGCGAGGTGCGGTTGCGGTCGCCGGCATCGCGCGGAAGTTTCGGCAGTGTGGTGACACCGATCTCCATGTGGCCGCCGGTTTTGGTGGTTTTCGCACCGCCCGACTCAATTTGATCCATGATGTCCTGGAGCTGATCCCCGAGATAGATGGAGATGATTGCCGGTGGGGCTTCGTTGGCACCGAGGCGATGGTCATTTCCCGCCGACGCAATGGCCACACGCAACAGCGTGGCAAACTTATCGACCGCACGAATGACCGCCGCACAGAATACGAGAAACTGGGCGTTTTCATGTGGGGTATCGCCGGGATTGAGAAGATTTTCGCCGGTGTCGGTCGACATGGACCAGTTGTTGTGCTTACCGGAGCCATTCACCCGCGCGAACGGTTTCTCGTGCAGCAGGCAGGCGAGACCGTACTTTTCAGCCACGCGGCGCAGCATTTCCATGGTCAACATCTGATGATCATGGGCGAGGTTGGAATTTTCAAAAATGGGGGCAATTTCATACTGAGCCGGAGCCACTTCATTGTGGCGGGTTTTGACAGGCACGCCGAGCTTGTAGAGTTCCTGTTCCGTTTCATGCATGCAGGCCAATACGCGCTCGGGGATAGTACCAAAATACTGGTCTTCCATTTCCTGCCCCTTGGGAGGCTTGGCCCCGAAAAGGGTACGACCGCAGTTGATCAAATCCGGACGGGCGTAATAAAAGTTGCGGTCAATGAGGAAATATTCCTGCTCTGGGCCGACGGTGGTGAAAACCTTGGTTACTTCGCTGTTGCCGAACAATTTCAGCACGCGGACGGCCTGATGCGAGAGTGCCTCCATGGAGCGAAGGAGCGGTGTTTTTTTGTCGAGTGCCTCACCCGTCCAAGATACAAACGCGGTGGGAATGACCAGCGTGGTTCCATTGGGGTTTTCGAGGATGAAAGCCGGCGATGTTGGATCCCATGCGGTGTAGCCACGGGCTTCAAATGTGGCCCGCAGACCGCCTGAGGGGAACGATGATGCATCTGGCTCCCCTTTTACAAGTTCCTTACCGCTGAATTCAAGGATTGCGCCCGAACCATCTTCCAGCGGTGAGACAAAGCTGTCATGCTTTTCCGCGGTGAGCCCGGTCATGGGGTAAAACAGATGTGCGTAATGGGTAGCGCCTTTTTCAATCGCCCAGTCGCGCATGGCCGACGCAACGGAATCCGCAATGGCCGGATCGATTGCGAGCCCCTTCTTGATGGTTTGCTGCAATTTCTTGAATACGGTTTTCGGGAGCCTCTGCCGCTGAACTTCCTCATTGAAGACATTGCTGGCATAAATTGAACTAACAGGCGTTTCCTTGAAATTGACTCTTGGTGGAACGGTTCGGAAATTGGTCAGCGCTGAGATGGCAGCGCGTCGAGCGGTACTTGCACCCATAACGAGATCACTCCTTAAAATAATGTCACCTGATACATAACGTTCCGCCGCTAAATATCCCGCCGGCATGCGGTACATGGTGCCCACGACCGTGTAACTGCAAAACCCAGCCTGCAAAGTCATGTCGAGCGGCATACATCGACGCGACTGTTTTTTTCACTCTGCGGGTTAACTATCAGCCGCCGCCAAACGGCCTTTACTCCGAATCAATCTCAAATATCCACACCCAAAACCCGATCACCCGTATCTTGGCGCCCCCGGGCCTCTATCCCGGAGATCAATGCGTACGACTCTTTACGGAGCAACTCCCGTGCCTGAACTTCCATCACGGCCCATTTCGGGTGCCCGCAAAATGGGCTTAGGCCCGAAAAATATCGCCGTGACCATTCACAACGAATCAACGCGCTTCCAAGTCATGGACGGAAAAACGGCCTGTAGTCGAGGCCTATTCGTTCCGCAGTCGCCCATGCTCCGTGTCGCTCCCATGTCCACGAGACGATAGCCGCTGCATGGACCCGCACACGCCTCGATATTGTACCCACAACCGGGCCATTGCCTAGTTTGGTCGCATATTGGAACTCGACGCCTAAATGTTGAGCAACTCGATTCCATGCCAGCACATCTACCAGATAGGATTTGAAAGCCATGTACCGAGCCTTTGAATGGATCAAGTCCCAGCACCTCATCGGGGAGCATGCGTCTCTGAGACTTGCGAGCCATCCCGTGGTTAATCGGTTGAGATTCTAAAGTTCGTCGGACATCACGATCAGAGCTCAGAGGTCCCCGTTATGGAACGCTGAACCCAGGCACTCTCTGGGAGAAATTACGAAGGCTCACGTCGTCCTCAAAAACATTCAGTTTTTTGATTGCATGCAATGGCTTGAACTAACACGGGCCATTTTCCATCCGACGTACGGCCACGGACTCTCTGCGCATCGCCATGCACCCGTGCAGCAGCAAAACAAAGCTGCAAACTGCGCGATGTGCAGTTTGCAGCGGCGGTAAGGACGGGGATGCGAAAAGGGGGGAATATCAGCTCAACTTTTGCCGTCGGCGATGAAGCAGGAGCAGACCTGCGGCACTGACTGCGAAAAGGCTGAGCGAAGCGGGCTCGGGTGTGGCGATGGTGCCGGAGATGGAGCCAAAAGCATCGGGACCGGCGGCAACATTAGCCGCCTGATCGTCAAGGAAATGCGATCCCAAAGCGCTGTAATAAGTTCCGGCAGTAGGGTTATCCGTTGTGCCGGCGTCGTTAAGAATTGGAGTTGTCACCGTCTGGCCAAGATGAGTACTGACGGTGCTTTCGACCACCAGCAGACCCATGGAGCGGAAACGAAGAAAAGTTGGCGTATTAATTTGGAAGTTGGGGAACCACTGGACCGTATGACGTGGCATCTGCAACGGAGTGTAACCATGGACTCAATCACGGTGAAAAATGAACGGTTCAGCGATTCGGTAGCCGCTTTTACGTTATCGCCTTGTCGGGTGATCCGCCTTGGTTTCCAGATTTGATGGCCGAAATTTCATCCTGTACAAATGCCCGGCGTTGAGGATCATGGATATGGTCAAGAATGGATTCAAACAATTCCAAAGCCCGCTGCGGATTACCGAGGTAGCGGGCATATATCAGACCGAGTATCTGTTTAATTTCATCGTTTCGTGCTCCACTGCTGCTTGAACTGAGCACAGATTCATATGCCTCTGCCGCAAGTTTGAAATCCTTTTCCACCATGAGTTGGTTGGCCACATCGAGTTGGGCATCACCCGGCAATCGCGCCGCAGGAAACTTGGCCGTCAACTCGCGGTATGCGGCGGCAGCGGCCGGCATATCATGCTCGCGGCGGTGTTGCTGCACTCTGCTCGATAATTGTGTCATGGCGGGATCCGCCACCGTAACAGGGCCGGCAATTTTTGTGACACCGGGTGGCGGCGGAGCAGGCTTATCAAAAGGGTTGTACCCACGAGAAACCATCTGGCGATAAGCAGACCGACGACGGGCCCGATTAAGCAGGGAGAGCAGGTCGTAATGATCGCGGGGCACCAATCGGAGAAAAAGGATCACCATGCCGACGATAAATCCGGTGAGGTAACCAGTGAGATGCGCCCAGTGCGCAACATCGTCGCTGCGAGTAAAGGCGCCATAGACATCGAAGAGGAAGATCTGCGCCAGAACAAACCAGAAGCTGGCAACATCAAATACCACAACAAAAAACCAGACACGGATGTTAACCAGCGGACACAATGCTAGAAAAAGCCCCGCCACGGCTGCAATTGATCCCGAAGCACCGAGTGTCGGGTTGCCGTGCACCGATGACAAAACCTGCCCACAGCCAGCGAGAATTCCACCAGCAAGGAAAAAAAACAGATAGGCCAGATGACCGAGACGATCATTGACCTGATTGCCGAAAACCCAGAGAAAGATCATGTTGCCGAGGATGTGCATGAAATTGGCATGCAGAAAGATGTAGGTGATGAATTGCACCAGTTGTAGATGCCGTGGATTGAGCATGAATCTCGCCCATCCGTGGGCCAAACCGTAGGGATGAGCCGGTGAGGTTGCCCGGTGGCTGATGAGGTAGATCACCACGCACGTGGTGATGAGAAAGTAGTTCATCAGCGGAGTACGCCGCTGCGGCGCGTCAGTTCCAAGTGGTATCATCCATTCCTCAATTCAGGACGCCAAACGACTTTATTATTCGGGCGAAAAGCACAGCGGTCAAACCGCACGGCAATTGGATGGTATGTTATACTCAAATCAGAGTTGAAGATCGCAGGGCGCATGTAACTACCTTTGGAGAATACCGCATGGCCGGAATCAAGGCACTGGTGTGGAATGAGGGACGACAGAAAAACTCAGACGCCAACATCGAACGCATTTATCCACGCGGAATTCACGGCGCCATCGTTGATGCGCTGAGCCGGGATGTATCGATCAGAGCCGAAGCCGCCACCCTTGAAGACCCGGAACATGGGCTGCCGCCATCGCGGCTCGATCAGACGGATGTTTTGATCTGGTGGGGACATCAGGCGCACGATGCGGTTCGCGACGAAGTTGTGGATCGGGTTTATAAGCGTGTGCTCGCTGGCATGGGGCTGATCGTTCTTCATTCGGGCCACTTTTCGAAGATATTCAAACGCTTGATGGGCACCAGTTGCGATCTGAAATGGCGGGAAGCACATGATCGCGAGGTGTTGTGGGTCACGACACCGGGACACCCGATCGTGCATGGAATTACCGATCATTTCGTGCTGGAGCACGAGGAGATGTACGGCGAACATTTTGATATCCCGGAACCTGATGAGACAATCCTCATCAGTTGGTTCAGTGGTGGCGAAGTTTTTCGCAGTGGTGTTACCTATCGCCGCGGAATGGGCCGGATATTTTATTTCCGCCCCGGCCACGAAACATATCCGACCTATCATCATGCCGACGTTCAGAAGATTATCACCAACGCGGTGCACTGGGCTGCACCGGCTCATGCAAGCCCATCCAAATATGGCCATCGCCCCGAAGTAATTCCCTGATCGATGTTACGGCGGGCTATTGCCGTCGTGCGTTGGAGGATCCGACGGTGCGAACGATTTTGCGGCCACTGTCGAAGATTTTTTTGAGTCGGTTTTTGTTTCGGCGACCGCTGGATTGACTCCACGGGCGGTATCTTTTGCAACTTCGGTGTACGCATTAATTTTGGCCATTTCGGTCTCTGGAACGCGGCGTTTGATCACCCACGCCAGAAAAATCAGACCGATCAGCAGCATCGGCACCGAATAGATAACGCCCAGGCTGATAAGATGACCGAAAATCATGCGTGGCTGATCGCCATCGCGGAACTGTTCGCCGATGATCCGCATAACGGGATATCCGACAGCAAACGCGGCGGACGCGATGCCCGGCTTCTTCCATTTCCGTCCAACCGTGTAACAGATGATGAAAAGAAGGAGGCCTTCGGTGGTGGCTTCTACCAATTGGGAGGGAATACGTGGAAGAAGGACCTGGCGCAGTAGATTGACAACGTAAGGGTGATTCTCACGCGAGAGATTCACAATCTCCATACGCGGATTCACCTGAAGGGCATGGAGAATTGACGGCCGGTTGGAAAAATGCGCGGCGACTTTATCAATCAGATTGTGCACTTGGGCGGGTGATATCGTGCGCTCCAGCTTTGTTTGCGGTGGATATATAAGCTCCGTCGGAAATTGAACCGCCCACGGATTGTGCCAGACGTGGCCGTAAAGTTCACCGTTGATGAAATTTGCAATTCTGCCGAAAAATAGTCCGATGGGAGCGACCATGGCGCTGCAGTCCATCAGATTGAGAAATGAATAGCCGTTACGGCGGGCAAATATCCAAGTGGCGACAAAAACTCCGACAATACCTCCGTGCGCTGCCATGCCCCCGTATTGCACTTTCAAGAGGCCCCAATAGGGGAAGGGCGGCGAAAAATTGGTGAACATATGCGGGCGGTAAAGGATGGCCTCGCCAAGACGACCACCAATGAGAACACCAAAAATGGCCACAAAAATGACGTAATCGGGAAGGCGGCTTCTGGGCATGGCCATACGCCCGGTTTTAATGAAGCGCGACATGAGAAAATAAGCGATGACAAACCCGGTCAGATAGGCCGTGCCGTACCAGCGTATGCCCCATGCGGAATGACCGAACTGGATAATGTAGGGATTAAGGGTTTCAATGAAATACGCAATCAGCAAAAAGCGTTACCTCCGAGAGTTAACCATCGCTCACACTTTACCGTAAAAACAAAGTTCCTTACACTGCATCGCCTGCCGGGCATTGATGCTTACGGCTGGATGTATTGCGGAGTTTTCAACGAAGTGAACAAATTTACAAAAACGCAGCGGCTTGAGGCGCTCCCCCCCTACCTTTTTATCGAAATTGACAAGAAAAAGCGTGCCCTCATGCAGGCGGGTAAAGATGTGATCAATCTGGGCGTAGGCGATCCGGATCTGCCCACGCATAAGTTCATCATCGACGAGATGGCCAAGGCGATCTACGACCCGAAGAATCATCGCTACCCGTTTGATGAGGGCGTTCCTGCCTACCGTAAGGCTGCCGCTGATTTTATGAAGCGGCGTTTTGGCGTAACGGTCGATGCCGATACGCAGATTCTCACGACGATTGGATCAAAGGATGGGATAAGTCATATTCCCTTGGCGGTAGTCAATCCCGGCGATGTGGTACTGGTGCCGCAGCCCGGCTATCCTGTGTACAACAGCGGGGCGATCTTCGCCGGCGGCCGGGTCTACATCATGCCGCTGGAGGGTAAAAATAACTTTCTGCCGGATCTGGATGCCATACCCGAGGATATCCGTCGCCAGGCGAAGCTGTTGTGGCTGAACTATCCCAACAACCCAACCGCCGCGTCGGCCCCGCTGAGCTTTTATCAACACGCGGTGGATATGGCGCGCCGATACGGATGGATCATTGCCAGCGATCTGGCGTACGGTGAAGTTTATTTTGAAGAACCGCCCCCGAGTATTCTGCAGGTTCCCGGCGCCATGGAGGTGGCCGTGGAATTTCATTCACTGTCGAAAAGCTTCAACATGACGGGCTGGCGTCTCGGCTGGGCGGTGGGGAACGCGGCCGTCATCGCGGCACTGGCGCAGGTAAAAGGGAACATGGATAGCGGGCAGTTCAATGCCATTCAAGTTGCCGGAACCGTCGCCCTGACGCACTACGACCATCCGGACGTGAAGAAGCAGATGGAGATTTATCGTCGCCGGCGCGATGTCCTCTGCGATGGGCTGAGAAAGCTGGGTTGGAATTTAGCAAAGCCGACGGCCGGATTCTTCTGCTGGGCCCAGACGCCCGGCGGAAGAAAATCAATGGAGGTTTGCGGACGTCTGCTGGAAGAGGCGCATGTCGTGACCGTTCCGGGTGGCGGATTTGGGCCGGCCGGAGAAGGTTATCTGCGCATGGCCCTTACCGTAGATGAAGCCCGCCTCGCCGAAGCCGTGGAACGTATCGGCAGGTTAACGCTTTGATGCGCAGGCAAAATCGGCTGGATCAAAATTGGGGATGGCGAGGTTAAATGAGTCGGCAGGCTGGTAAAACCTATTTTTTTGTCGTGCTGCTGATCGGGCTGATCATCACGCTATCTGCGGCATGGCAGGCGCGGATGCGGATCATCCACAAGGAACAGACGCACAGTACCAAACAGGTCAATGATTTTGACCGTTGGATGACGATGGTGCCGGAATTTCTGCACCAGCATATCGCCTACACCAGCGACTCGTTCCCGACGCCCCCTGTGACCCTGATTATTTTCGCCCCCTTCACGTGGCTCTCGCCTGCCAATGCGCAATTCGCATGGGTCTGCTGCAAACTGATTTTCTGCTGCATCATCTTTTTTGCCCTTTTCAAGGCGGTAAAAAAAGCGGGCGTTGAGCTTGATATGGTAGCCCTGACTCTTATTCTGCTGGTCTGGTTGCCACCGGTAATGGGAGACATGCAGGAGGGGCAGACAAATCTGCTCATGCTCACGCCCCTGGCCACGGGTCTTGCCTTGGGGATGATCGATAAAAGTTGGGCACGATGGATCGGGGGAATTTTGGTCGGTATGGCCGTGTGCATCAAGGTCACGCCGATTATTTTCCTGATCTACTTTGCATGGAAGCGGCAGTGGAAAATTGTCGGTGGAATCGGCTTGGGCCTGGTTTTGGGGTTGTTTGTGATTCCGACGCTCTTTTTCGGCTGGAGCCAGAATTGGGCGTGGTTCAGGGAATGGTTCAACATCATGATCGTGCCGTACGTGACGCACGGACGTGTGGAATATTACGTGGGCCAGTCGGTACCCAGTTTTCTATCGCGTCTCCTGCGGCATGTGCCGGCCTTTTACTCGCATCCGCATGGAATCGCCAAACCGCATTATGTGAACATATTCAACCTGCATCGGAATATAAGCGACGATCTGATTCGGGTGATCCTGATCATCGTCGGGCTCATCGGGCTCTGGTGGGCCCGGTCAAAACTCAAGCCGCTGGGCCAGAAGCGCTACCTGCTGGAAATCGGGGCGGTGGCGGCCTTTATGCTTTGGGCATCGCCGCGGACGTGGGTCCCGCATTATGTGTCGCTCGCCATGACGCTATTTGCGATGGGCATGATCCTCTGCGATAAACTCCAACCGCTGAAAAATCGGCAGATCGCGTTTTTTGTACTGGTTGCCGGCGCGGTTTTGATGTTCCTGACTACTGATATCGGCAAAATTTTCGGCCATAATGGTCACCGATGGATGCTGACGATTGGAGTGTCATTATGGGCGACGGTGCTGATGGCTCTGACCATTCTCAACGCCAGCCGGTCCGCACCCGGCCGGCCGATCAACCGATCTGCGGCCCAGACGGAATTGCCGAACGGAAAATGATGCCGCAGGACGCCTTCGTTGCGCTGGGATCTAATCTTGACGACCCACTCCGCCAGATAGCGGAAGCCGTGAGTGCGATTGGGCGACTCCCCGGCACCCGGGTGATCGATCATGCTCCGCCGAGATGGTACGCGCCGGTCGGCGGGCCGCCGGGGCAGGAGGATTTTCTTAACACAGCCGCCCATCTGAAAACAGACCTTGAGCCGGCAGAACTGCTTGATCAACTGCTGACCATTGAGCTGCACCAGGGGCGGGTGCGAAGCGAGACCGAGCGAAACGGCCCGCGTACCCTTGATATCGACCTGCTCTTCTATGGATCATGTATCATTCAGACATCGCATCTGTGCGTACCGCATCCACGCCTCGCGGAGCGACTCTTTGTCCTTGAGCCGCTCTCTGAAATCGCACCGGAGTTCATCCATCCGGCGGCAGGTCTGTCGGTGGCGGCATTATTAACTCGGCTGCGAAATGGCAATCCATGGAAATACACTCAGGAGGAACCTGTCCGATGCGGATATTTCACCAGATAGCGGAATATCGCCAATGGCGTGCCACCATACGCACCCCGCTGGTGTTCGTACCCACCATGGGGGCGCTCCATGAGGGGCATGCGAGCCTCATCACCCACGCCCGTCGGGTTGCGGGCCCCGATGGAGCGGTTGCGGCATCGATCTTTGTCAATCCGATGCAGTTTGGTGCGGGGGAAGATTTTTCGCGCTATCCGCGAACGGTGAAGGAAGATGAAGCACTTCTCGCAGCACGATCCACCGATGTTCTTTTCCTGCCGGACGCCAACGTCATGTACCCATCGGGTGCGGAAACCGTGAAAGTCACCCCCGGCCCACTGGCTGGAATGCTGGAGGGGGCCGACCGTCCGGGGCACTTTGAGGGCGTGTGCACGGTTGTTGCGAAATTATTAAATATCATCACCCCGACGCACATGATTCTCGGGCAGAAAGATTTTCAGCAGCATGTTTTGCTTGCGAAGATGATCCGTGATCTGGATTTTCCGGTGAATTTGATCGTCGCTCCGACCGTGCGCGAACCGGACGGACTGGCGATGAGCAGCCGAAATCGTTACCTGACACCCGAACAGCGGCGTTTAGCCCCGATCATTTACCGCACGCTCTGCTGGGCCGTGCAGGCGGCACGCAGCGGCGACCGGGATGCCGATGAGCTTGCAGCGGAGATTCGCCACCGGATTGATACAGGCGGATTGGAAACACGCTACGCCGTCATCTGTAACGCCAAAACGCTTCTGCCGCCGCGGGGCAGAGTTTCAAAGGAGGACGTCATCCTTGTGGCCGCAAAACTCGGCACGACGCGATTGATTGACAACATGCTCATAAATGAAGAACCATCTCACGGGTAGCTAATCCGGCGTGGTGGTGGTGCGATCGGCGGATGGTTCGGTGTCGGGATGTGCTGCAGCGTTTTTACGGCTGGGGGACATTCTGCGGGTGATGCCCACAAGAGCTGCGAAGGCGAGTGCAGCGGCGGCAAGCTCAAAAAGCAGGCCAATTTCCGGCAGTTTGCGATCAGCGGGCATCCCGGGCCGCCCCGACGAAACGACGGCCTGTGTGAGCCAAAATCGCGGCTTGGGAGTACCTCCTGAACTGATGCGTGCGCAGTTGACGATGAAAATGACAAATGATGCGAAGCGCGACCAGTTGGTACTCGCCGACGTAAGATTCGAGGTGATGAGCCAGTCATATCGGTCTCCATGGTGCCGCTGCAGGATCCATGGATGGCCGTTAACGGTAGCCAGCGTCTGCCACCCGGCCTGCCGCGGCGTTAGCCTCATTTGCCGGACTTCAATCCCACGTAGGTTTACATCGGAAAACACTGCAGCGTCGGGTGCGAGAACGACCGGCGAACCCGGTGGAATCGGTGATGGATGAGCGGGCCCGGATAATATTAATTGATTCATATACGTGCGAGGCAGGAGATGATAACCGACAAAAAGGCCGGTATGGGGCATCCTTTGATTCATCTGCACCCACGGGATGGATTTAAGTGCCCGCAAGGTTGCAGATGGCACACCGGGGGCGCCATAAACATGGAGGACACGCGGGAACATATTCGGGGCGATGTGCGTCCGCCAGATTATTTTCTCGGGAGTCGACAGGGTAACCATAGTTGGGTGCAAATCGGGGGGAATGGGTATGACGATGCCTTTTGTGAGCCGCTTTTGGGATACGACAAGTCGCTGCCCAAGACCGGTGACGGTCCATTTCTGCTTTGTGGCATGAGCCGTGATTCGTATGTAGGCAAACTCGCGGCGACCAAGTCGGCGCATTGAAAACCTGACATGGATGGGATGATCACCTTCGGCCGGCAGGATGAGATGCCAGGTAAGCGTTCCAACTGCTCCTGTAACGAGAGACCCAGCCAAAAGCGTCAGGATGATCGTCGGCCGAGAGAAGAATGCCCATCGGGGTGCTCGATCCATCGGGCGCAACCAATGGAGGGCTGAGAACGGCACCACCCGATGACGGCGGACATCCATCAGTACCAGCAACATTGCCACGAGCGTTGCCGCAATCGGAAATATCAGCCAGATGGGATTCGTCAATTGCATGTTCGTTGCCGGATTCGCCTTGCATAGCGGGTCAGTCAGAGGCGCACATCAGAGTCCGTCGGATGCCAGGAGTTCGTTCATACTGGGAAGCGGTTCAAACCGCTGGATGGGCAGGATGAATCGTACACGCGTCCCGACCTGTAATTTCTGAATAAATATCCGGCCCCCGTGCATATCGATAAAGCGCCTTACGATCGCCAATCCGAGACCGAGGCCGAAACCAGACTGATCGTTGAGTGAGGTTGAATGGTGTGCCACATCATCGCCCGGCTGAAAAGGTTCGAACAGGCTGCCCATGGCCTCCTGCGACATTCCCGGGCCGGAATCTTCGACATCCAGTTCGATCATCCCACCGACAATCTCACGCATGGCGATGCGAATAGTCCCGCCTTCAGGTGAAAACCGGATGGCGTTTACCACCACATTGACCAATGCATCCCGTAACTTGTCGGGATCGCCATCAATCGAGCGTATATTTTCGGCGAGACGCAAATCGAGCTTCAGACGGCGTTCGTGAAGGAAATCAGAATGTTCTGAACAGACACTTTTAACCAGTTCCGCCATGTTTACTTTTTGCCAGCGGAGAGTCTGCGCGATTCGATCTTCTTTCACAAGCTTGAGCAATTCATTGACAATATTTTCCAGGCGAGTCCCATTGGAAATCGCCACCATGAGGCTATGTTCCAGGCGGGCCTTGGTATCCGCATCCATAGCCGCATCCGCGAGACGTGATTTTATCAAATCCAGATGTCCCAGCAGGGCGCCGATCGGCGTTCGCAGTTCGTGGGCCGCAATGGTGATGAATCGCGATTTGGCTGCTTCGCGCCGCTCGAGCGCGTGGCGGGCATTCTGCAGTGATTTCGTCATGGCATCAAAATCGTGGGCGAGTTCTCCCAATTCATCATGGCGGAAACCGGAATCATGAGTCGCATCGCCCAGAAGCCGCATGTTAAGTTCTCCACGGGTGACGGCGGCAGCAGCTACACGGAGACGTTTAATGGGTGTAATGACCTCCCGCTGACTGATTAAAAGTCCCAGACCAAAGAGCAGAAGAATCATTAGTAATCCAAGCACTGCCACAATCCGAGCCTGATCGAAGATCGGCGCCAAAACCGTGATAGCAGGTTCAGACACCAAGACATACCAATGAGGAGATAGCAGCGGCAGGCCGGAAGTCTGGGTAACACTGTGGAATTGCACCGGTGCGGCACCCACTACGAGGCCATGCGCTAAAAGGCTTAACCAACTGTGCCCTCCGGAACTGCCACGAAGAAAGAGTTTGGCAGCCTCATCGGTATTTTTGACGGATCCGATACTGAACAGGGTGCGGCCGAGCCGTGTATCAAAAATGGCCACGGAGGATTCACTCGCGCCCATGCCGCGGGCCAATTGACGCTCAATGGTATGTATGCCAATGGTCTCTTTGATGACGCCGAGCATAGCGCCGGTCTTCGGCTCTTCGACGGGGACAACCAAAATCACGGCCGGTTGATGAGTGTGCACATCCTCGGAGATCGCTTTGATCAGCACGCGACCGGCTGTGCCTGCCGTAGCATTCTCGAACCACTTATGGGAACGGATTGATTTTTCAGTTGGTGGTATATCCGCAGCAAGGATTTCTCCTGTGGCATTCACTGCCACAAAATGAAAACGCTGAGGGTTGTCGGCACTGATGATCCGCATGCTATTGGAGAGGGCATCACGCAGAATTTTTTTCAAGTGCGGAGTTGAAGTTTTTCCAGACACCTGGTCGGCGGCTAGATTTCCGCCGACCTTAATTGCCTTCGGTTTGAGTGATGTTTCAAAAATTCTGACGGTACCCGGCAGTCGCGCCAAAAGAAAAAGCCGCCTCGCTTCTGATTCGATTCGGTCAGAAACACCCTGCGAACTGGCGAGCGCCAGTTCGTTAAATTCGGCGGAAACGGTTTTAAGGCGCGAATGGGTACCGTAGGAGAGTACCGACACCAACAGGATCAGCATCGGCAGAAATCCGGTGATGACCAGTGTGCCGACCAGTTTGCGCCGAATCGTCAAGCGCACCATTCGTCAATGTCTCCCGCAAACAACAGTGACCCATGGCGTTTCAAGTGCCCACCATGCCCCTTAACAGCATATCCGATTCCGCTTGAATTGCCCCAATGCGATCGTAATACGGCCGTTTCTCGCGTTTGATAAGAAGAATATTCCAGCAGGATCACCAGATTGGCCATCAACACAAAGGAATCTGCTGACGCCGTAAACCGCCAGTTAGCCAACAGTTTACCGAGCTGGACTATTACCGCGCAGAGATGCTACCGGCCTGCTCATCGGCATGATAGCTGGAACGAACCAACGCGCCGGATTCCACAACACCGAATCCCATGTTAAGACCGATCGTCTTGAAATTGAGAAACTGTTCCGGCGTGATCCACCGATCAATGGGAAGATGTTCGCGCGTCGGCTGGAGATATTGCCCCAGCGTGAGGATGTCCACATTCGCCTTCCGCAGTTGCTGCATCGTTTCGATGATTTCATCGTCCGTTTCTCCGATGCCGAGCATCATGCCCGTCTTGGTTAAAAACCCCGCCGCTTTGGCCCGCGACAGGAGTTCAATTGACCGGAGGAATTTTGCCTGCGGTCGAACACGATGGTACTGACTGGGAACGGTTTCGACATTGTGATTGAGAATATCCGGTTTGGCGTCGAGCACGGTCTGTAAATCCTGCCATCGACCGCAGAAATCCGGTATCAGCACTTCGATGGTGGTTTGAGGCGAGACGCGTCTGATTTCGCGGATCGTGCGGGCCCACACGGCCGCCCCACCATCCGGAAGTTCATCGCGATTCACCGACGTGATGACGATATGCCGCAGGCGCATGATGGCGGCGGCATCGGCAACACGGCGTGGCTCATCGAGATCAAGCACCGGCGGTCGCCCGGTTTTGATATGGCAGAAACCGCAGCTCCGCGTGCATACATCGCCGAGGATCATGATCGTCGCCGTCCCGCGGCCCCAGCACTCACCCATGTTGGGACATTTAGCCGACTCGCACACCGTGTGGAGTTTGTGCTCGTCGATCAGGGATCGGAGGCGCGTATATCCCGGTCCGGCCGGAAGTTTTACCTTCAGCCAGGAGGGTTTTCGCCCGGGTGCCATGAAGTCGGGCTTGGGCGACTCGGGCTCTACCGGGGCGAGCACCGGCAGTGTGTGTGAGGTTTTGATCACCATGCGACGATTACCTTCATACGGATAGCTCCCTGCTCAACGGCGTTTTACGCCACACCCGCCATGCCGGTTTCAATCGGCGAGCTGACATATTCGCGAGGATCGGTGATATGGCCGGTCAGGGCACTGGCGGCCACCGTCAATGGGCTGGCGAGAAATACCGAGGCCTGCGCGGATCCCATGCGGCCGGGAAAATTCCGGTTCGTGGTGCTGATGCACACTTCGGTCTTCTGCAGGCGGCCGAATGTATCCGGCGGGCCGCCGAGGCACGCGCTGCAGCCGCTGGGACCGACGCGACAGCCGGCATCTATAAGTATTTCTTCAATACTTTTTTCACCCGGACCCTTCGGTCGGCCGTGCAGATTCAACTGCTTCATATCCCGATGAACTTCGGTTGAACCGGGGACGATGAACGTCGGCACCTTCACCTGCCGTCCATTGAGAATCGACGCGGCGAAAATCATGTCCGTGATCTTGCCGCCGGTGCAGCTTCCCACGTACGCCTGATCGATCTTCACATCGCGGCAATTGCGGGCGGTATCTTTGTTGTCCGGGGAGTGCGGTTTGGCGACCAGCGGCTCCATCGCGGCAAGGTCCCATTCCTGTTCGTAGCAGAATTTTGCGTCCGGGTCATCGCGGAAGACATCGTAATCGTGTATGCGGCTGCGAGCCCGCACGTAGCGAAGCGTCTTGTCATCCACATCGCAGACACCGTTCTTACCGCCGGCCTCGATGGCCATATTGGTGAGCGTCATACGGTCTTCCAGGGTCAGGGAACTGATTCCCTCGCCCGCAAAGTACATCGTCTTGTAGGTTGCACCTGAGACACTGATATCCCCGATCACCGCCAGAATCAGGTCCTTGGCGGTGAGATATGGGGGTATCTGGCCATGAAAGACGAACTTCATGGTCGGCGGCACTTTAAGCCAGGTTTTCCCCGTGCCGAGTGTGAAGGCGGCATCGGTATTGCCGACGCCGGTGGCAAACTGCCCGAAAGCTCCGGCGGTGCAGGTGTGACTGTCGGTGCCCAGAAGAATTTCTCCCGGCCTGACGTGCCCCTCTTCCGGAAGCGCCTTATGGCAGACACCTTTATAGCTGGTGCGGGTCGGATCGATGTAGGGGTTTGGCATGCCCGGCTCATTTTTGACAAATTCCGGGTCGTAATAGTAAATCAATCCCTGTTCGCGAACGAAATCCCGAAGGATCTGCACGTTGCGATGACACTTGTCATCGGCGGTGAAAATGTAATGGTCCGGAATGATGACCACGCGGTTTTTATCCCACACTTTTGCATGCGGCCCGAACTTTTCCTTGAAGATGCCGATGGTTCCCGGACCGCAGATATCGTGAGTCATAAGAACATCGACATTGACCCAGACATTTTCACCCGGCGAAACGGATGCGCGGCCGGAATGCTTGGCCATGATCTTTTCGGTGATTGTCATACCTGCCATCGAGAACTAACTCCTGTGCCTCAAGTAACCGCCACATGCGGTTAGTGAAGCAGATTATAGAGGCTTATGAGCATCCGGCCAATTTCCAGTCAGATTGCATCAGCGTGGATGTAAACGATTGAGCTGGTTTTACCCACCTTGGTGCAAATTTGCGCATTTATAGCGGGATGCCACAACGGAATTGGGCTGTTTTCGTATGGGAGCCGGTCAACAGAGTCATCTCATCGATTACACTTAGAAGTAGCGACTATCATTTTATATGATATTATACATATAGTTTATCTATTTTACATATGCGCCGACAATGGTTAGGCTTCTTCTCGTGAGGCCCGATGGTGCGGCCTTGGTGTTTTATTATTTGAGGTGCTCCGATTATGTCAGACGTACACAACCAGAACAGTTCAGCCAGTTTCATCGGTCGCAGAGAATTACTCGGTTGGCTCGCAGGCGGAGCCGTGGCGATCGCCGGCGGGCGGGCCATGGCAGGCGTTTCAGCCGCTGGCGGCAATGGTGAAGATCTGGAACCGCGAAGTGCGGGTAAACTCCATGAGCTCACCCGGAAGCTGGCCTCGGCACCGAGGCGGCGGTCGTTTGACACGGTACCGATGATCCTCACGCATGAATCGCAATGGGACAGTGAGGCGCTGAATCTACTGTTGGATTACAAAGGCGGGCCGAAACAGGTCTGGGACAACACCGATCTGACCAGCCCGTGGCTCAACCTGATGCGCAATGCCGCCAACGCGCAGCGATGGTCCTTCAAAAATCCAGATTACGTTGCCGTTTCCGCCACGCACGGCCCGTGCCATCTGGCGCTTTACGATGATTTCATCTGGGCGAAATACAAACTGGGCGCCTTTACGGGCGGAAAATTCCACTCCAACGTGTTTGTCAGCGTGCCGGAAAAAGTAGCCCACGCCGACCCCACTGATTTTAATAATCCCGCCGGTCTTTTTTCGCCGGAAGCCAACTGCATTGATCTGCTGCAGGACCGGGGCATCGTGTTTCTCGCATGCCACAATGCCATTTGGGAATTTACCGGGGCGCTTTTGGCCAAGGGACATAATCCCGGAGGCCTTACGCATGAACAGGTCGCTGCGGAACTCACCAATCACCTCATCGATGGTGCGGTTTTGACGCCGGGGATTGTTGGCACGATTCCACTGCTGGAAGCGGCCGGGTATCGGTACACCAAATAACGAACGGCAGTGGTCTGCAATCAGGAGTTGGCTCCATGGGACATACAAAAACAAACACGCGTGGCAGGTCAGTCGCACTACTGGCCCTGGGTGTAACGGCGGTGGGAGCGATTCTCACCGCCTCTCTGGCGATGGCGGCTCGCGGGACCGACATCGGCTGGATGGGGAAAGTGCGGCCGCCGAAATATCACGAGGAGATTTTTCCGCCGTGGAGCAACGGTCGCAATGATCCGGCGGTCAATAAAGGATTACAATTCACCGTGCCGGAAGTGGATGATCTGCCCGATTTTCATGGAGATCCGTTCACGTCGCGGTTGACGATTTTCGTCGGCGGCAATTATTATTTTGCCATGGCGCCGCTGGTGCACACTTTTGAGCGGCTCCATCCGCGCCTGCGCGGCAGGATTTATTATGAAACTCTGCCGCCGGGCATCCTGATCCGGCAGATGAAAGCGGGCGGGACCATTACGATCGGGAATATGACTTGGACGGTCAAGCCGGATGTTTTTGCCGCCGGGAAGCTCAAGGTGCGGGGGCTTATGGCCAAAGGGCTTGTGAGCGGGCCGGTGGTGAGTTATGCGACCAATGATCTGGCGATCATGATTCCGGCGTCCAATCCGGCGCATATCCATTCACTTAAAGACCTGGGCCGTGCGGGCGTTACGCTGTCGATGCCCAATCCCGCCTGGGAAGGTGTGGCGCGGCAGATCATTCTTTCGCTTAAGAAAGCCGGCGGAACGACGCTGGCGAACATGGTGTACAAGACCAAGGTTCGCAGCGGCGAGACGATTCTCACGCACATTCATCACCGTCAGACGCCGCTGTATCTGATGCAGGGGCTGGCCGATGCGGGGGTGACGTGGAAATCGGAGGCGATCTTTCAGGAACAGATCGGACATCCGATTTCGTACGTGCGGATACCGGCGGCGGACAATACCACGGCGGTATACGCCGGCGCCGTTGTTAAAGGAGCCCCGCACAAAAAGGCGGCCATGGAATGGCTTGCATTCCTGCGTTCGGGCCCGGCGCAAAAAATCTTCCACCACTATGGCTTTAAGTCCATCGCGGGAGATCCGCCGGCCGGCGGGCATGATCCTGAAGGAGCGATTGGGCCGAGTGCCAATTCGGCCGCCGGCCCCAGCGCGCCGTGGGGTGTGGTGAAGTATGCCGGAGGACGGGTGGTGGCGTTTACGCCTCCACCGGTATCGGCGATTCCGAAGAATAAGTTCGGCCGTATGGTTCTGCTGGGCGAAGAAATATTTGATAACACGCCCAAATATGCGGGTCAATACATCGGGGATGGGTTGAGTTGCGAGAACTGCCATCTGGCAAGTGGTACGGCGGCATACAGCGCACCGATGTGGGGCGCGTATCCGGCGTATCCACGCTACCAGGGGAAGGTGCATACGGTGGTGACGATGACGCGGCGCATACAGGAATGCTTTGAATTCAGCGAAAACAGCCATCATCTTCCCCCCACCACCGGGAAAGTGATTGTGGCCCTGACCGCGTACAGCGCGTGGCTGGCACGGGGTGCACCGACGGGCGCGGATTTGCCCGGGCGGGGATACAAGGCGCTCAAACTGCCGCCGCTTACGCCGAGTATTGCGCGGGGCCGAAAAGATTTCGTGGTTAATTGTGAAATGTGCCATGGGCCGCACGGGCAGGGAATGATGATCGGGCATCATTATCAGTTCCCGCCGCTTTGGGGTCCGCATTCCTATAACGCGGGTGCGGGGATGCACAAGGTGAAACTGGCGGCGGAATTCATTCAGGTCAACATGCCGATGGGACGCGGCGGAACGCTGACCGATCAGCAGGCGTGGGACCTGGCGGCCTATATTGACAGCCACAAGCGCCCGCCGAACCCAATGAAGAATTAATCATCATGAGGTGGGATTTGTCGGCGTGGAATTCGGCGACAGCGCCTCCGGTCCGGGGGCGGATACGGGGTCGCTGGTGGCTGGATCAGAAGGATCCCGCGCCGGTGGAGCCATGACTACACGGGTGCCGGCGAGAAGATCGTGCAGTGCCCGCCGCTGCGAGAAATCGGCGAACATAAAAAGGATATCCAGCGGCGGGTACCAAAATGCAGTAAATAAACAGGCCACGCCCAGAATTGGAAAAATAAATCCAGTGCACGTCAATGCAAGAAGCAGCAGTGGAAGGGCGTAAAATAAGCTCCGAATCAAGCCGCGCCGCACGCTGAGCGGCTCTCCTTTGCTGGTCATGACTTTGATGCCGGCAACTTTTTTGCCCCAGGTCTGGCCCGCCCGCCCGATTTGAAAACCGAAATAGGCGACCACCAGGAGAAAGAGGGCGAGGGTGATCACGCAAAAAAATACGAAATCATGGCCGAAGACATCCAGAACAATCCATGTGAAAATGATGATCAGCAGAGGCGCCCAGTCGAGGGAAAACGCGCCAAGTCTCCGACCGATGGTGGCAGTGATCCATTCCGGTTCGATATCCTCGCCGCTGAGGAGCCGCTCCAGCAGAATCTGCTTTCCTTTTTCGCTGACCCATTTTCCCCGGAAGCGAATCAGTTCATCGGAGGGAAGCTGCTCGCCGGTGATTTCACAGCGGTGCAACTGCGGTAACGGAGTTGACGGCGATTTATCTTCCGGCATGCCGGGAATTTAACCGCAGACCCTCATTTCCGGCAAAGTGGGTCAGATCCGGTCATTTGCGAACCAAACGCATGGAGGGCCAATTCATCCCGTATGGATTTATTCATCTTCAAAATCTTCCGGTTCATCCTCATCATCGGCATCAGCGTCGTCGCCCGGTTCATCATCAGACATGGGTTCGGCCACCGAACGAGTTCCGGCAATTAAATCGTGGAACGCCCGGCGTTGTGAGGAATCTAATAATATGCAGGCGATATTCATGGGCAGATAGAGGAGCAAGGCGATTACCCAAACGACCGAGAGCCGGGCAAGGGGTAAGATGGTGTGCCCCGCCATGATCAGGTATATGAACAGAAGCGGCAGAAAATAGAGGGCCGTGCGAATCACGCCGCGAATCACGCCGCGCATCACGCCGGGTGGTTCGCCGGAGCGTGAGGTGATTGTGATACCGGCCACACGTTTGCTCCACGTCTGACCGGTGCGACCGATTTGATAACCGAATGCCACTGTAAAAATCAGAAATTCGATCAGTGGCACGAGTGTGAGGGGCAGACAGTAGGCACCCATGGTCGCCAGCGCGAAAAGAGCGGCCCAGTCAAAGCAGAACGCCTTGGCACGCTGAAATATTTTGGGCGGAAAAAGTTCCGGGCCCGGCCCCTCACCACTCCGGAGGCGTTCCAGCAGAATCTGCTTCCCTTTTTCACTGACCCATTTACCTTGGAATCGAACCAGCGAATCGGCGGGCAGGATTTCGCCGGTGACTTCGCATCGACGAAAATTTGTGGATAGCGGATTTTTCTGACTCATGGAGATCTCCACGGGCATTTACGGAGGGCGTATTTCAACTTTAACCGGAACGCGATTACTTCGGCAACAGGATCACTTTCGTGCCTGCAACGCGGTCGTGCAACGCCCGCTTCAGCCGGCTGTCGTTGACCAAAAAAAGAATGTCTGCGAGCGCCCAGATAATGCTGGCAACGTACCAAATAAAGAGAAAATTCATATCGCCGGAGAGCGCGCCGATACCAAAGAGAAGATTCGGCATAACGTAACAGGCTCCGCGGATAAAGGCAGTTTTGGTACCGATGGGCGAACCATCTTTGCGTACGACTTTCTCACGACCGATCCGCTTGCCTAGGGTTTGCCCCCCTGCCGCCTGCATGATTCCAAAGTAGGCCGTACCGATGAGGAAAACGACTATTTGGCCAATACCGATCCCCCGCAAAAATGTTGACACATGATGTGCGTTCCCTGCAGAATTGGAAACCAGAGGGCCGACACCCACCAAACCCAAAAGAAACATAATGGCCAAGTTTAGCAAGATCAGAACCAGATTGTCGAAGCTGATACACAAAAGCCTCCGCCAAACGCCGGGGCGGAGAATGCCAGGCAGTCCGACAGGCTCGCCGCTTTGAAGCCGCTCCAGCAGAATCTGCTTCCCTTTCTCACTGACCCATTTACCTCGAAATTGAACCAGCGAATCGGCGGGCAGGATTTCGCCGGTGACTTCGCATCGACGGACTTTTTCCGAAGGCAGATTATTTTGGCTCATGGCTGCGATCCATAAAAGTGACGCAGTCGAGATTGCCGATGTGGCCGAAGGTTACTCATCGATCTTGCGAGAGTATGACCCAGGTGCCGGCGAGGCGGTCGTGCAAAGACCGCTGATAACGGGTATCTGTAATCAGAAAGATGCAATCGGCAATCCACCAACCAAACGCGGCAATAAAAACAAGGCCGACTATGATCGTCACTGCTGAAGAGGGATGTGGCGCGGGATTTGCCGCTGATGGAAACATCAACGGGAGCAGGATCAAGTCTGCGGCGCAGCCGATAAGCGCCGGGAGGAGGTAGAGAACGGAGCGAAGGAGTGCACGACGGAAGGTAAGCGGCGAGCCATTAAACATGACAACTTTAAGCCGCCCGACGTACTTTCCCGGCGTTCGTCCCCATTTGTAGTGCGGGTAAGAAAAATAAAGGATGAGAAGGATGTTTATGACAAGCACGGTAATGATGCCGAACCAGATTGCCCAGGAAGGAGGCGGGGCGCCCGGGGCCTGGGGCGACTGAATCTGCCCGGCGTTCGCGAAAGCAAAGATGGCGGCGGCGATCATCAGAATAACTGAACATACGAGTTCCACCACACCGAAGATCAGCCAGTCCAAGAGATAACATCCGAACCTGCGCCAGAAACCCGGGCGGGTCATCTCGTCGGCCAGTGCCGGCTCGCCGCTTTGGAGCCGCTCCAGCAGAATCTGCTTCCCTTTTTCGCTGACCCATTTTCCCTGAAATTGCACCAGCGAATCGGCGGGCAGGATTTCACCGGTGACTTCACACGCCTTGAAACGATCCGGGGGTAGCGAAGATTGGCTCATGAAAAACCTCCAAACCGGGTCAATGCCATCATTTTTTGCCTGTCAATCGATCGGCCGAATCGGGCCGAGTGTGATCAACGACGTATTATACCTGTCGCCACGTATCTGTCATCGGAGAACCGGACGGTACAGCGGCGAACCAAATACCTTTTTGTAGTCGGTCCAATCCCCTTCGACGGTCGGATCGTTAACGGCATCGAGAACCATCTGAACTTTGGCATCCAGGTTGTCGATCAGATTGATGATGACAGCCTCGGGAGTTTTGGGGGTAACCGCGGCACCAAATTGCGGTTCCCCATGATGAGAAAGAATGATGTGTTCAAGCACCATCAGCAATTGGGGTGAAATGGGGCGGCCGAGTTTGGTGGATAATTCCGCGGCGCGCTTATGAATCCACATCGCCCCAAGCACGATATGTCCAATTAAACGCCCGGTGTCGGTGTATTCAAAACCGAATTGGCTGGAAAGTTCCTCTGTTTTGCCCATGTCATGGAAGAACAGACCCGCGAGAACGAGATCTTTATTGACATCCGGATAACGCGGACAGATTACCGTCGCGAGTTCCAGCAGATTGAGCGTGTGCTCCAACAAGCCGCCGATCCACGCATGGTGCAGGTTAGATGCCGCCGGCGACGTGATGAAACGGTCCATGAAAGGTTTATCCTGAAGGAAGGAATCGACGAGCGCCTTGAGGTCGGCGTCTTTAATGGTGGAAAGGATTTCCCGCAGGCGGTTGAGCATTTCCGGCACGTTCTTTTTAGTGGCCGCGATAAACTCCGCGCGGTTGATCTTTTCCGGATTTTCCACTGCGGTGATCGCCTCGGCGATCAGCTGCAGGTGCCCCTGATAAACCTCAATCCGTCCTTTGATTTGAACGAACCCGGGTGATTTAATTTTGTCGTAAACATCGCGGGAGATGTTCCACATCCGACAATGTATTTTGCCGGTCGAATCCAAACATTCCGCCCGCAGGAATTGCTTGTTGGTGCTGGTGGTGCCCAGAACCTTTTCCGTAAGAACGAAAATCTGGTTGATGATGTCGCCTTCTTGTAACTGATTGACGGCAATCCGCTGCATATGTATCTCCGCGAAAAAACAGGAATGGAGAGGTTAAGGGATTTATTTAACGGCGACAACCGGCGAAGCTCAAAAAACGGATTGACGACGGATGGCATTAGCTCTCTGATTTGATTTCAACACGGGTGGTGGCCACGGAAGCGTGGCCATCGAAGTTAAAGGCCGGAATAGAAATCACGTCTCATAACCAAAATAATTAAAGATTCATTCAAGTTACGGAATCGCATCGGTCGAATATTCAACTTGGCGCCGGAAATTCTAGCCGGAGCTTCCACTTAAAAGGGCCTGCATGGATGGCGGGCTCGATTTTGGGGTTCACGGCAGCGAAAGGAGTCGCGAAACATGGGGATCGTTGATAAAAGCGAATTAATTGCGGCGATACGGTCTTTCAATCATTCCGCCAAGGCAGAATTCCTGCAAAGATTTTCAGAAAGCGAGCTGCGAGCCTACTTGGAGCGTATTCGCACCAGCTCCGTGGTGTTTTGTGCGCCCTGCATCGTGCCACCTCGCACCTCTCTTTATTTCCGCTGATCATCAATCGTGCGGCGGCCCGATTTCGCAACGCCGAGACAGGCCGTTGGGGCGAGAATCAAGTATCCTCATCAATTGATGTATTCGGCGTGGAACAGACTATTTTCCAGTCGTGATCACACGACACTCAAGGCATTGTGGGCGGTCGTCACAGCGTGGTGTCTGATTCCGTCTGCTGCGGCCGCAAACCGACCGGCACCGCTGCGGATCTTCGGTCAGCCGGTGGAAATTATTAACGGGGCCATTCATTTTACTGGAAAAATAACCCATTCCACCCCCGGCGTGATCTCAACGGCGAAAGGTGCGATCCAACTGGCAGCATCCATTGTCCGCTGGCCGAGTGCTCGCAAGCCGCTCTACACGTTGCACCAGGTGGGGCTTACTGGAAACATCCGATATGACAATACCGCCCCAACGATGAAGCAGCTGACATTGACGGGAGGCGCATTCAAGATCGCGGATTTCAATTGGACGCATATCCAGCTCGATAAGATAAGTGGCATGGCCAAATATTCTCAGGGGAAACTTGTCATAACAAGCTGCCACGGTATGTATCGGAACCATCCGTGGACACTCAGCGCGGACTACAATTCGGAGCGAGGAACTCTGAGCGTGAATTTGCAGATGACGAAGATCAATCAGCAGAGGATTTTTCAGTTTTTTGTACCATCAAAACTTAATGTCATCGGCCCGGCCACGCTTACGGCCCATTTCACCTGGCATCGCAACGGGCATGTGACGGGGAAACTTTCATTGAAGGCCGTCGGACCGGGGATGCTGGAAATCAAGAGCGTCCCGATTCTGACTCAACGCGTAGTGCAGGCGTACGGGCAGAGCATGGCAATGTTAATGATTGAAGATTTGCGGGAGTATCCATTTATCGGCGAGAACCTTACTGCAACGGAGAATGCTCAGGGAATGATCATCCGATACAGTTTCATCCGCGGCACGGGCAATCCGCAAAAACTTAAACCGCAAATGATCAAAATTGATGGGCGAAAAGTGCTTTTTCGACCGCGCGATTTGAAATCTTACAGCAATACGATCCGCCTTCCCGGCACAGGCATTCGAAAGCTTTTGAAGCTGTCCCATGAATTCACCCACCCCGACCGTCATTGAGCGGTGCCGGGTGCGATACGAAGTTTTCTTCGTGCGGGTAAAATCAGAATGACGTTTGATGAGGAGACCCATGCATGTTCAGAACTCAGATAAAACCCATGCGATTGCTGGCGGCCGGCTGCGCCATCGCCGGCGCGAGTATGCTGGCGGGCTGCCTGCGAACCCACAATGATGTCGTGCTCAGCCAGCAAAAGCCGCTGGAGGTCAATGTGAATTTGCACGGCAAGTTCACGGTGGTCATTCAGGAGCAGGCACAGGAGGGGATGGACTATATCGCGGGCGCCACATCTAAAATCCCGACGATCAATCCCCCAACCACCAAACCAATCGCCAATTCGAGCGGCGGAAGTTCAACGGGGCCAAGTTCGCTGCGTACCGGAGCGAGCAGTTTGCCAGTGCTTTTTGCCGACTCCGGCAGTTCGATGACCATTCACCAGTTATTCATGCGACTACGGGCGGACTTTCCAAAGGTGATGTCGCTGCTGCGCCAGCGACTCGTTGGCGAGGCGCATACGGGGTATCTTTCGCTTCGCGGACATTTATCTTCTGCCGACTCGCAATTTGTGAATGCGGAAAACGGCTTTCGCAAGGCACTTTACAAAAAGCTGGCGCAGCGTAACGGCATTTCAGTTGCCAAAGAAGCTCTCGCCTTTTACGCTGCACGCCTCAGGCACCTGCCCCATGGCGTCTGGGTGCAGTTGCGGGTAAAAGGCGGCGGATGGGCATGGGTCATCTGGCGCGGTCAACACTGATGCGGAGTATTCATGGCCATATTGCACAACCTCGGTTCCATTTTTGCGGCGGCGGTTTTATCAATCTCATCAGCAGCCATCGCCGGTAATCTCTTACCCGGTTCCGATCGCGCCATGATCGCCGCACCGACGCGCGCTGGAGCGGTGCAGCTTTCGGACAAACCGGCAACCAAGTTTGTCAAGGTTCACAAGCTGGCGGACGGATTAAAGATTGAAGATATTCGCATCGGAAAAGGGCCGGCGGCGCAGACCGGCGACTCCGTAAGCGTCCATTACACCGGTTGGCTGGCCAATGGAACTATTTTTGATGCATCGAAGCTTCATGGCAATACGCCATTTACTTTTCAACTCGGTGCGGGACAGGTGATCAAGGGATGGGATATCGGCGTGGTAGGGATGAAAGCCGGGGGTATCAGGCAGTTGGTGATACCGGCAAAACTTGCCTACGGCAGTCAGGGTGCGCCCCCCACTATTCCACCTAATTCCGTGCTTACGTTCCGCATCCACCTGCTGTCCATCAACGCAGCGCCGGGTACCGGCAGGCACCATGCGAAGCCCTCCGCGGCCAAACCCAAAGTAACCGCAAAGCCAGCCACCCATTTTGTTAAATCCCGCACATTGGCTGACGGGTTGAAAATTGAGGACGTCAAACTGGGCAAAGGTCCGAAGGTGAAAAGTGGCGAAACGATTGCGGTTCACTACACCGGTTGGCTGCCGAACGGGAAAGTGTTCGATGCGTCGCGTCTGCACGGCAACCAGCAGTTCACCTTTCAGGTCGGAGCCGGTCAGGTCATTCGGGGGTGGGATATCGGCGTGGTGGGAATGCGGGTCGGCGGGGTGCGGCAGTTGGTGATACCGGCCAAGCTGGCCTATGGCCAAGCGGGTAGCCCCCCTACCATACCACCGAATACGCCGCTCACATTTCAGATTCATCTGCTGGCGATA
Organism: Planctomycetota bacterium; assembly: GCA_021827645.1. Lineage (GTDB taxonomy): Bacteria > Planctomycetota > Phycisphaerae > WQYP01 > WQYP01 > JAJZGD01. Next base: position 3,409 of record JAKAVA010000020.1, on the reverse strand, counting down.
CAGCCGGCGGGGTGGTAAGCCGTCTGACGGTGGCGGCACCGTCGTAATACTAAAAAGGAACAAGGCCGTCGGGTGAAAATCCGGCGGCCTTGCTTTTGTTTCACAGAAGCTCCCCACCTGCTGCCGTCGGCTCAACAGCCGATCTGACGGGATGGCCCGGTTTGCGGAATCAGCGGAGATTGGGCCGATCAGGTTCGGACCGCGATCTTCCGCGCTTTGGCTGCATGGGCCTTGGGCAGCCGCACGTGCAGTTCGCCGTTATTCAGATCGGCGGTGATTTCCTCCACATTCACCGGCACGCCGATGCGAAAGTTGCGGCGATAGGAGCCAAGCTCATATTCCTGTAATAAATACTGGGGCCGGGATACGCCCGGAATCACTGAGGCCTCGACGGAAAGTGAGCCATTTTCGTAAGTCACGGATACACTTTCCGGAGCAGCGCCCGGCGTATCGAGCCAGATGCTGATACCGTCGTTATCCTCCCGCACGTCGGCAGGAGCTTCAAAGTAAGCCATCCGTTCCGATTTTTCACCAGAGGCGAGTTGCGTTTTTTTCACCTCAATAGCTGTTGCGTTCATGGTATTAACCTCCTTTTACAATACTGTTTTATCATTACAAGACCGGGTAGGCGGCCGCCCCCCGAAGGCGCGGCCGCTACCAATGGGTCCTATTTGAGAAGTTTCACCCGATGCGGCCGATGATGCGGCGCCTTGGGCATGGTCAGCGTCAGGATGCCGTTGTGGAGTTTCGCCTCAACCTTTTCGGCGTCGAGTTCATACGGCAGTTTCAGCGTGCGGGTGAACTGGCCGAACGATCGCTCGCGGCGCAGCCACCTGCCGCCATTTTTCTCCTCGACCCCCGGCTCGTCGCGCCTCACGGAGAGGCGAAGTTGATCGCCGGACACTTCAATATCAACCTGATCAGGTTTTACACCCGGGAGTTCGCATTCCAACATGACGTTGTCGCCCTCCTCCCAAAGGTTAACCGGGGGCATCTGCATCGCCGCGCTGATTGACCACAGCGGATGGACATCTTCGAACACACTGTCAAAAAATCGTGTCAGCGGAGACTCCATCGGCTGGCGCCATGAATCCAAGGCACGAATCATCGGAAAATCTGTGGTAACCATAAATACCAACCTCCTTTTTCATCTTTTCTGCCTTGCGGCCGCTTGAGGGCACCGCGCCACTCAACCGGGCGGCCGCTCAAAATCTCTGCAGCGAGGTGAAACAAATGGCATGCCAAAGTAATTGCGCCAAAAGATGTATGAAACGTAACTTTCGATATGTCAGGCAGATAGATTGAGACGCTGAACGGCTGTTTGCCATGAGGCCGGGTGGTCGATTTTTTTTTCGCATTGCCATTTTGACAGGCTCATTCCGGATGCTGATTTGGCAAAACTTTCTTCGGCCTTCCCTCACCGAAAAATGGTTAAGACTTCGTTTGATTTCTGTTTACGGAGACAATGGCGGACGAGTTTGTTACTATAGAGGAGCAAGGTGGACTGAGGCTGAAACCGGGCCACCGGGAGTGTTTTGTAAGGCAGTCTTATTGCGCGTTTTACCCGAAATCTGGGAACTTTCAGCCAAGTATGGGAGCTGCGGCCGAGGTCATTTCTCAGCCCATAGCGCTTCAAGCCTCCGTCGAATCAACCCGTTTTATGTTGTTCCGCCGTATGCAGTTACGCCGATAATCTCAGATGGCGGTTGTGTTTTTTTTCGTCCAGAGGACTAGGGATTAATGCGAGATTCCAACCGGCAGAAGAAATATTTTGTTCTCGATACCAGCGTTCTGCTTCACAACCCCGGTGCCCTGTTTTCATTTGATGATAACGAAGTGGTGATACCGTTCGATGTCCTTGAGGAACTGGATAAATTCAAAAAGGATACCAACGATGTCGGGCGCAACGCCCGCACGGTTATCCGGCATCTCGATCAATTGCGAGAGAAAGGGCACCTGAGCGAAGGGGTGGAATGGAACGGCCACCATGGGCTGATTCGAGTGGCGATGGAACACACCGCCGTACCGAGTCTGAGCGAATCGGTGCCGGATAATCGCATCATTGCGGCGGCGTGGCGGCTTCGACAGGAAAACAAACCCGTCATTTTCATCAGTAAGGATATCAACGCCCGGATTAAATCCGATGCACTGGGCATTGAAACGCAGGATTATGAATCGCAGAAGGTTGACTACGAAACGCTCTATTCCGGCTACCGCGAGGTGCTGGTGGAAAGCACGGTCATCGAGCGGCTCTATAATGAAAAAAAGTTGAGTGTGGCAGGATCGTTTCTCAGCAAACTCGATCCGCCGCTCTCGCCCAATGAATATGTCCTGCTGAAAAATGTCGATGCACCGGATGATGCCGGCAAGACCGGCCTGGCGCGATATGTGCCCTCGACCGGTGCGGTCCTGGCACTGACCCGTATGAAAAAGGCCTGCTTCGGCATTCTGCCGCGTAATGTTCAACAGACCATGGCTCTGGATCTGCTGCTGGATGATGACGTGCAGATGGTGACGCTTATGGGTACGGCGGGGACCGGCAAAACGCTGCTGGCACTGGCGGCGGGCATGACCAAATGCTTCAATGAGCAGCGCTATGAACGTCTGCTGGTGGCCCGTCCCATCATGCCGCTGGGCAAGGACATCGGATTTCTTCCCGGCAGCAAGGATGAAAAGCTTTCCGCGTGGATGCAGCCGATATTCGACAACCTTGAATTTTTATTAACTGACCGCCGGGTGCATTCCGCCGAATCGGCCAATGTCGAAGCCAAACTCAAGCAACTGGTGGAAACGGGCAAGGTGGTGCTTGAGGCGCTGACGTACATCCGCGGCCGGAGCATCCCGCATCAATTCATGATTGTTGACGAAGCGCAGAATCTCACACCCCACGAGATCAAAACCATCGCCAGCCGGGTTGGCGAAGGGACCAAGATCGTCCTGACCGGCGACGCCGAACAGATTGACAATCCCTATCTGGACGCCAATTCCAACGGACTCTCGTTCACCATTGAAAAATTAAAGTCGTCGGACCTGGTCGGACACGTCACGCTGCAGCGTCCCGAGCGAAGCAGTCTCGCGAGTCTGGTCGTTAAGGAGCTTTGATTTACGATCCGACCAGGCCCCTCCTATCCGGACAGGCGATTCCAGCCGCTCCTGCGGACTTAAGAACTCACCGGATGGCTGATCGGGCGTTGTTGTGACGGTCATCCGGCTTCCGATTACGAGTTCTTATCTATAAAGGCCGATGTTTTGCGATGATTTCGGGCCCTGTAACAGCTTTAGCCCGACTTTCGCACTTTGTGTCTGATTTCCGGAATTTTTAAGATTTTTTTGGCCTTGGTTGCACGATAATGCGGTTTTGGCCTGTAAAACCCCTGTGGTGAAGACCTACCCTCTTTTTTTAATTGAC
>JAKAVA010000109.1 GCA_021827645.1 Planctomycetota bacterium | reverse complement strand
CCCTGGTGGCACTTCTATCAGCTGGTCGCCGAACGTTCCAACATCTTTCGCTCCACCGCCTGAATCCATCACAACCCGATCGGCCAATGGGGGTAAGGGGGCCTTCTGCCCACAACCGTAAAAAACCAGCAGCCATGCCACCGATGTATCTACAACCATGCATATCTCAGCACTGCCGCGATGACCGTGAATAATCCGGGTTATTGCCCAAATGCGCGGCGAGGATATTGACCTCAAAGCGCTTGGGTTCCGTAAGGGCACGCGTGAAGATGTTTTGACGAAATTAGCCCGGGTGTATCACCTTGGTTGAGGCGGGTATGTGCGATGCGCACCGTAAACAAGAGGGGCGAATATCATGGCGACAATACCGTGCCATGGTTGCTTGATTGGATACGTATAAGGGTCCCGTGGGGCTACGATAAAGGTATCGCAATGAGTGATGGATACGAAGCATTTCGTAAAGCAGTCGAGCAGTACTTCCCCGGCGGGTTCACACTGCGCGATGAACGGTGTAACCGATACGACGGAAGCTTTTGTTTGGGTCAAGGCATAAATGGCTCCTTTGGTGAGCGCCAAAACGGTATATACCGTTTTGGTAGGGACTCATGAGCCGCATTCCCCGACACAGGGAAGTTCGCTAAGTACAGCGATCAGCAACACTTATTATTACCGCGCCCGGCGGGGGTCGAACCCACAACCGTCCGCTTAGAAGGCGGATGCTCTATCCAATTGAGCTACGGGCGCTCGAAATCTTGGCCTGCCCACAGTATCCGCGCAAAAGCCCCCATCTGTAAAGTGATTCGGCAACAATTTTCTTTCACCGCTGAGATAAAGACGGCTCGTACAGGTATTGGCACGAATCCTTGCACTTTGTCGTGCCGTCTTGGCCGCCTGGCTATTTCCAATCGTCCCCCGGCAAGCCGGGGTGAACTGACCATCGCCTGCGTGCCGTGCAGCGCCACAGGGGTGAAAGGCCGATTTACTTCCGTCGTAAGTTTGGTATATGTTAGGTATCTGATTTCGGGAGTTTTTATGCCATCAACTGCACCCACTATTTTCCCCCAACCGCCGCTTGGAAAGATTCTTGCGATGATTGCCGCCTGCATACCCGTTCCCTCGCGAAAAGGTGACGGAACGCCAACTGCAACTCCATCAGCGCCGCCAACCGCCCGGCCGCAGATATCGCCTTCTCTCCGGCCGCACCGCGCCTCAGGCACGCTTGAACTGCTGTGGAAACTCTGGCGGCATGAACACCGGCCGGCACGGCGGGTGCTGATTGAGGAGAATATCTGCCGACTCTGCAAGCCGCTGATTTCGGCTTGTGCACGTCGCGTACAGATGACCCGGGGCGGAGATATCGAAGATTTCATGCAGGAGGGGTTTATTGCGCTGATTTCCTGTCTGCGGCGATACGATCCGGCTGGCGGCGTCGATTTTGCCGCATTTGTGCCCAAGCGCGTTCGCGGTGCCATGCTTGATGCTGCCGACACATACCACCGCCGATCTGTCCGCCCGCAGCTTCAACCCGCCCCAGCGGACGTTGCCGCCAATCCGGCGCAGCCGAAGTGGATGATGGATCTGGAAGTCGCCTATCTGCTCTCCCCCCTGCCGCCCGTACAGCGCAATATCGTCATCCTCTGCATACTCGACGGATTGAGTTGCCGCGCGGCCGCCGCGCAACTCGGCATCCACGCCTCAACCATCAGTCGGCAACTGCGATCCGCGCTGGATACGATGCGGAAGCACGCCGAAATCTGATCTTCAGCCACATTTTTGCAGCCACTTTTTCAAGGAGCCATTCCATGACTTCAGCCAATCCACGTTTTGAACTGCTCAATTCTCTGATGCATGACCCCGCTCAAAACCATGATGCGATTGTTACCATCCTGCAGGAACTCGCGACAGTGAAAGCGGGCAATCTGCGCTTCCGTACGCGCGAAGATGCGCAGGATGCCGTCAGCGAAGCCCTGCTGCTGGCGATTCGAAAGCTGCATCTCTATCGACCGGAGCAGAATGCCGCATGCACCTATTTCGGGCGGCTGATGACACGCTGCATGCTGAAAATCATCCACCAGAATCGGGAACAGCGTTGTCGCCATGACATTTCCGGAAGCGAAACGGAGATGGGCGGATCATTACTGGATCGAGGCTTCTCGCCATGGGGCAAACCGCTGCCACCACGGGTGGACTGTCGGTTGCAGAACGCCGCCGACCGTGAGCGTGCAGCGGGGGTGATTGACGATGCCCTGCGGGGTGCGATGGGTGAGCGCGGGCGCGGCGATGCCGCACTGGATGAAAAGGTGGAACTCGCCATCGCCATTCTGCAGATGATCCGCAAGCGGCTTCTGGGGCGATTCAATCGGATCATCTCCGATCAGGCCATTCGCAGCGGCGAGAAAAATTGACGCGGCAAACAGAGGCCGGTGGATGGTGATAGCGGCGATGAACAGTCTTTCTCCGCCGCGTCCATATACACCGCATGCGGAGAGTCTCAAAACCGATCTGCCGATGGACGACCAACACTCTCCACGGCTGTGCCCGCATTACGAAAGCTTTACATCGGCAGCCTGCAGCGCTTTCAAATCCGATGCACCTGAGGTGATTCTTGCTGTGCAAAAGCCGGCAATGACGCAAACCCAGGTTCGCATCTGCGCTTTTCCAGTGCGATTCATCACCGCATCGATTAATCTTGGGGACGATGCAAAAGTGGAAGATCACCGGCGGCAAGGTTTGGATAGCTCCCGGACTCGGGATCATGGCGGGTATTGCCATCGGCTTGATTCTGCGCCCCCATTCCACCGGAGGCACCCCGGCTGCCGCGATTTCCGCCATGCAGATGGTCATGGCTTCCGGCGCTGCAGGAGCTTTGGCCCCCCGCCTTGCACCGGATGCTCCACGGCGTTCTCTTATCACCTGCCTGGCGGCGGCAACGTGCGGCCTGATTGCCGCGATCGGTGGTTTACTGCCGGTAAGCCAAATAATCCAGATCGCAGGGGCAACGTGTCTTTGGTGCACGTTCATCTACGGTTTCAGTGCGGTGACAGATCAACCTTCGAGCGATGATCGGCGAGTCCCCCTGCTGGCGGTGGCATTGTGTGTCATACTCCCGCTCTGGCCGATTGCGGCCGCGCCGCTGATCGGAGCAACGGCAAATACCGATGCCGCGGGACCAATGAATTTCATGCTGGGCCTCTCCCCCTCCATCTGGCTGATCCACATCACTCAGCACACCACCGGAATGGACACCATGGGGTGGTTTCACTCGCACCTGCTTTATCGAATCGTCCCGCTGGGGCAAAATGTCCTCATGCCGAAGGTCGCACCCTGGTATTGGCCTGCTGCGGCCTTGGGCGTATCGGGTGCAGGGCTTGCGTGGCTCTCCGCGTGGAGGCGAAGGCGAATTGCTCAAACGAGCTCGGATCGGCTGGCCTCGACGCAACAGTGCCGATAGACTACTGAAGATTTTTGTGGCGGCGATCCGAGCCGGGATTTAGCGGATGAAGTGAAAGTTCCCAGTGAGCTATCAAAACCGTTGGAATAAAGCGTGGTATCGAAGGTGGTTAACGGCCGCTGCCGCCGCTGCGGCCGTCTTCGGCCCTCTGCCGCCGAGAGCCATCTGGGCTGCCACGCACAGGGCTCCGACCCCGGGCGTCTCGCACCGGCAATCCTCGCTGATCGGATATACCATCTCCAAGGTGGAAATTGTCGGCGCCACACCCCACGCCCGGAAATTAATTCAAAATCAGATACGTGTCGTCCCCGGTGAATCGTACGACGAAGCCGAGGTCTCGGTGGACGTACGATCGATTGCATCGCTCGGGCTTTTTTATTCGGTGGAAGCGCAGATCGTACCCCAGCGGCACCATCGGTTGATTGTGCGCTACGTCGTCAAACAGCGCCGGGTGCTTAAGCGTGTGGAGTTCCAGGGCAACCGGCATGTGCGCACCAAGACGCTCAAAGATCTGGTGCTGGCGCATGCGGGTAAACCGATCGACCCTTTCTACTTCCGCACGGATATCAACGCCATCAAGCACCTTTACCGGTCGAAAGGATTTTTGTACTGCCATGTGACGCTCAACCGGGCGGACCTGGCACGGGACATCGCCGACTATCAGATAACCGAAGGGCCGCGGGTATTTATCCGCTCAGTCCATTTCATTGGAAACAATTTGTACCCATCATGGTTTCTGCATTTTAAGGCGCAGACGTCATCCCGCTGGAAGCTCTTCTGGTTTCTTGTGGTGCATAAGGGGGTGCTGTCCAAAAGCGACCTGCAAGCCGATATGGCGATGCTTCGGCACCTGTGGCGGAAAAAGGGATACCTCGATTGTCGCGCGGCGTATCATCTGATCTTCAATCCTGATTACCACCGGGTGACGGTGGACTTTATCATTCACCCGGGGGTACGGTATCGAATCGGGCGAATTTTGTTCAAGGGGGATACCGTATTCCCCAAAGCACAACTCATGAAACTGGTGCGCTTCAAACCGGGCATGTATTACGACCGTGATTTAATCAAGGCGGCGCAGCGAAGAATTGCGGATAAATTCGGCCGGGCGGGATATATCTACAGCCAGGTGACGCCCAATTTCGCATACACCGTTCAACCGGGAATCGTGAACATCGACTTCCACGTGGTGGAAGGCAAGACGTACCGGGTCGGCCGGGTGATCGTCCGTGGGAATACGCAGGTACAGGACCATGTCGCGCGGCGTCAGATACGCCTTTTCCCCGGACAACTCTACGACACCACAGCGGTGCGACGATCCAACCAGCATCTTGATGCGCTGGGACTCTTTGCGCATTCACACATCACTCCCATCGGCAGCAAACCCGGCGTGCGTAATGCGCTGGTCAGCCTGACGCCCACGAACACCGGTCGATTTGCCATCGGCGTGGGGGTATCCACCGATGCAGGGCTGCTCGGTCAGATCAGTGTGACGCAGCAGAATTTTGACATCACCGACTTTCCGCATTCCCTCGGCGAACTGCTGCGCGGCCAGGCGTTCAAGGGGAATGGGCAATACTTTTCCATATCTGCCGAACCGGGCACCGTGTATCAGTTGTACAAGGCCACCTTTGCCGAACCGTATCTCTGGGACAGCCCCTACAGCTTCCGCAATACGGGCTACTTTTTTACTGAAATATATAATACATACAATCTGAACCGGCTGGGCGACCGGGTTACGCTCGGACGGCGCATCACCCGGCATCTGAACCTGACCTTGGCGTTCCGCTGGGAGAATGTCAATCCCAACAATATCCAGTCCGACTCCGCACCCGAAATTCAGGCTCAGGCGGGAAATCATTATCTCAGCAGCATCACCCCGGGCATTGAATACAACCGGACAGTCGGGGGGATACTTCCGTACCGCGGCTATGAACTGGGCGCCACCTGGGAACAGTACGGCACCATGGGGGGGAACTACACCTTCTCCAAGATTGATCTCTTCGGTACCTATTACCATACCCTCTACCGCGATCTCTTCGGCCGACGAACCATCCTGATGCTCCGCGGTGATGTGGGCTTCATTCCGCTGGGACAGTCGGTTTTCTTTGAAAGATTCTACGCCGGCGGTATCGGGTCGCTGCGCGGCTTCACCTATCAGGGCGTGACGCCGCGAGCCGGGCCGCAGCTTGACGGTATCGGTGGCAACTTCATGTATGTAACGACGGCGGAAGTCAACTATCCGCTGTATCAGAAAATTCTGCGCGGCGTGGCGTTTGTGGATGTCGGCGACGTGGAACCGAATGTCCACCTGGGACAGATGCGCGTGGACTTCGGCATCGGCGTGCGGATCATTCTTCCGTTCTTCGGCCGCCTGCCGCTGGGCATCGATCTGGCGTACCCGATTATCCACGGCCCGCAGGATCATATATCCTATGTCAGCTTTGCCCTGGGCATTCCGATGTGAGGAAGGCCCTGAGACGGCAGATGATGATTTGAAGATGTCAATAAACTTCAGGAGTAACCCTATGAAAGTGAACATTCGATCCATCCGTTGGAGTCTTGGTGGTGCAGCGGCCGCGGCGGCGGTGATTTTGCTGCTGGGCCGGCTGCAAAATAATCCGACAAGTGTTGCCGCAGCCCAGACGGCGGCACCGACAGGTGAAAAAATCGCGGTGGTGAACCTCTCCTCATTGCTTTCAGACCTTGATGAGCAGGTATATGACGCGCAGCAATTCAACAAACTACAGGACTCGATCGAAACCAACTTAAAGGCCAAGCAAGCCGCCTTGAAGAAAATGGGCGAGCCGCTGAATCCGAATTCCACTTTAGCCCTGAAACCCGGCACCGAAGAATTCAATCATCTCAGGCGAAAAGTCGCTCAGGCGGCGATCGCCTTGGATGTCTACGAACGATATTCCCGTCTCCGGCTGCATAATCGCCTCCTTAATAATAATCAGGACATTTATCTCCAAATCTCAAACGCTGTCGCGGCGTATGCCAAATCGCATGGGATACGACTGGTGTTAATGAACAATCCGCTCCCGAAAACCATCAGCTCGCTGCGAGCGTACGGCGAGATGGTGCAGACGCGGATCGTGCTTTACTCCGAACGATCCATCGACATCACAGATAAGATTGCCGCCGCCATGAATCGGGCGTGGACCAAAACACACGGCTGACCTTCGGCCGGGCGGTGCGGATACCATACCGACGGAAACGGCAGGGCATCGGTGAGCACCCGAGCGGCAAGGCAAGGAGATCGCCTGCATGAAGTTTTCAGCACGTGACGTTGCGGTGTGGACGCGCGGCGAGTGCATCGGACCGGCGGAGACCATCTTCACCGGCATTGAGGTGATCGACCGGGTTGGGCCGGGTGAGCTTACGCTGATCGGTGCGAAGAAATTCGCCCGCGATTTTTTCCAATCCCCTGCCGCCGGCGCTCTGTGCAGTGAGGATATTGACGTCCATCCGCGAGCCGATCAGGTGATCATCCGTGTCGCTAACGCCGATATGGCGATGATCAAGGTGCTGGAGCATCTGGAACCGCAACTGGATATTCCCCCCGTCGGGGTGCACCCCACGACGACGCTTGCCGCCGGTGTTCAGATCGATCCTACCGCCCGCATCGGCCCGCATTGCGTGATCGGTGAAAAGGCGATCATCGGAAGCGGAACAATTCTGGAATCGCAGGTGTTCATCGGGTCCGGCTCTCGCCTCGGACGCGATTGCCGACTTTACGCTCAATGCGTCGTGCGGGCGCAGAGCACACTGGGAGACCGGGTCATTCTGCACAGCGGGTGTGTGATCGGCGCGGATGGTTTTGGGTATGTTTTTTCAGGTGGAAAACACCACAAAATTCCACACATCGGTTCCGTGCTTATTGAAGATGACTGCGAGCTTGGTGCCAATACCTGCATCGATCGCGGCAAATACAGCCAGACGGTGATCGGAGCGGGCAGCAAACTGGATAATCTGGTGCAGGTGGGGCATAATGTCCGGTTGGGAAAACACACGATTCTGGTGTCGCATGTCGGCATAGCAGGATCGGTAACCGCCGGCGATTATCTGGTGATGGGCGGCGGCTCGGTACTGGCGGATCACATCAATGTCGGAACCGGCACTCAGGTGGCGGGTTTTTCGGCTGTGGTTGACGATACGCCACCGGGAGCACGAATGCTCGGTGCTCCCGCCCGACCTGCACGTCAGTTTTTTGCCGAGCTCAAGGCCCTCTCCCGACTGACCGAAAGTCTGCAGGAGTTGAAAGACCTTAAGGAACGGGTATCCAAGCTTGAATCAACCGCAGAAAACGATCGCGAATGAAACGACGGTGTCGGGTCGCGGCCTCTTTACGGGGTGCGAAAGCCAGGCCGTATTCTCTCCCGCGCCGGTGGGGCATGGGGTGGTTTTTGTCCGCACCGATCTGCAGCGCCCCGTGCGCATGCCGGCACTGGTGGAACACATCACCAAGCGGGCCCGGCGCAGTACCCTGCGCAGCGGACCGGATTCCATTGAGACCATCGAACATTGCATGTCGGCGATTGCAGGCCTCGGTATCGATAACATCCAGATCAGTGTCTCCGGCGGAGAATTGCCCGGAGTCGACGGGTCGTGCCTGCCCTATGTTGAAGCGCTGGAAAAAGCCGGCATTGTTGAACAGGAGGCAGACCGCCCCTATCTGCGGATTACCGAACCGCTCGATGTGACCGACGGCTCGGGCACCCTGATCGCCACCCCGCCTGCCGGTGATGAATTTCAGATCATCTTCGATCTGGATTACGGTGCGGGAACCGTCATTGGTCGGCAGCTTTATTCGTACCGGCTCGGACCGGATTTCAAGGAGCAGATCGCCCCCGCCAGAACGTTTGTACTGGAAGAGGAGGCCCAGATGCTGCGTAGCCGCGGACTGGGCCTGCATCTCAAACCGGGTGATGTGGTGGTGGTCGGCCCCAACGGACCGATCGGAACTGATTTCCGCTTTTCCGACGAGTGCGTGCGGCACAAGGTGCTGGATCTGATCGGGGATCTTTATCTGCTGGGCTGCCCGATTCGCGGGAGGATTGTGGCCTATAAATCCGGCCATGCGCTCAACCACGCTCTGGTGCGGCGGATGCGGGCCATGCTGGATTCCCAGCACAACAGCGAACTGCTGAAAAAAAACGCCATCGTCATGGATATTCGAACCATCAGCAAAATTCTGCCGCATCGCTATCCCATGCTGCTGGTGGACCGCGTCATTGAAATGGACGGCGATCGACGGGCCGTAGGTATTAAAAATGTCACGGTTAACGAGCCGTTCTTTCAGGGGCATTATCCCGGCCAGCCGGTGATGCCCGGAGTGTTGATTGTCGAAGCCATGGCGCAGCTTTCCGGATTGCTGCTTTCGCATAAACTGGAACATACCGGCAAGGTGGCCTTGCTGATGTCGCTCGATAAGGTCAAGGTGCGCCGCCCCGTGGTGCCGGGCGATCAGCTCATTCTGGAAGCGGAAAATATCCGGGTCAAAGCCCGCACCGGCCATGTGCGGGCCGGCGCCCGCGTGGGCGACCAGCTTGCCGCCGAGGCGATTATTAAATTTATGATTGTTGACGAGGTTCAATGATCCGGTTCTTCGAGAGGTACGATGTCTGAACCTGCCGATACGCATCGCATTCACCCCACTGCGGTTATTGAATCCGGAGCTCAGCTTGCCCCGGATGTAACGGTGGGCGCCTATGCCTGGGTCGGAGCCAACGTGAAGCTCGGCCCGGGATGCGTGGTGAGTCATCATGCCTGTATTGATGGGGATACGATCGCCGGGGCGGGGAATAAATTCTTCCCATTCTGCACCGTCGGAAGTATTCCGCAGGACCTCAAATACCGCGGTGGCCGATGCCGTCTGGAGATCGGTGATCATAACACGTTCCGCGAATATTCGTCGGCCCATGTCGGCACGGAAGATGGGGGCGGTGTCACACGCATCGGCTCACGGAATCTCTTCATGGCCGGCGCCCACGTTGCCCACGACTGCATCATTGATCATCACTGCATTCTGGCCAATAACGTTCTGCTGGCGGGCCACTGCCACCTGCAGGATTGGGTGATTGTTTCCGGTGCATCGGCGTTGACGCACTTTGTTTCCGTCGGGCGTCACGCGTTCATCGGCGGGGTGCTGGCCATTGTCCACGATGTGCCCCCCTACACCATGTATGGCGGGGCACCGCCGGCGGTGCGCGGAATCAACCGCGTCGGTCTTAAGCGGCGGGGATTTTCGCCAACCGTCATGCAGGCACTCAAAGAAGCCTATCGCATAATCTACTGCCAGGACATTCCTGCAACGGTGGGAATCCGTCAGGTGCGGGAGAAATACCCCCAGCAACCGGAGGTGCTTGAATTGGTGGAATTCATTGAGCGCTCGGCACTGGGGAAGTCGGGCCGATATCTGGAATCCGTCCGCGGCCCGAAAACACCCCCGAATGGTGATGGCCAAACATCGCGGGAAGGAAATCCTGCCGATGGTGAATGAATCCGCGCCCGTGGATGTAGCCGTCATCGGTGCCGGACGAATGGGCCGCCATCACGCACGCATTTATTCCGCCATGCCGGGGTGCCACCTGGTTGCGGTTCTGGACAGCGACGAGAAGCGCCGCACCGAACTGGCCTCAAGCCATGGGTGCCGGGGATTTGCCGATGTGCACTCAATGCTCAGTGCCGGAATCCGCCCCATGGCCGCATCGATCGCAGCACCCACCGTCCACCACCGGGCCATCGCCGCCGAACTTTTTGATGCCGGCATTGATACCTTGATTGAAAAGCCACTCGCACCAACGGCTGCGGATGGTCACGCGATTATCGAACACGCCCACCGCTGCGGCCGTGTATTGCAGGTGGGACATTCCGAGCGATTCAATCCGGTGGTGCGGGCGTTGAGCCGGTACAAGCTCGAGCCGCACTTCATTGAGGTTCAACGCGTCAGCCCCATGACCTTTCGCAGCATTGATATCGGCGTGGTGCTCGACATGATGATTCACGATATCGATATCGTCGGCCACTTTGTGGGTGCTCCAGTGAAATCCGTGGCCGCCGTCGGCGTATCGGTGATTTCTGATTTTGAAGATATCGCCAATGCCCGGCTCGTCTTCGCCAACGGATGCGTTGCTAACCTTACGGCATCGCGCCTGGCAACCAAGACCGAGCGTAAAATGCGACTCTTCAGCCGGGATATGTATGTATCAGCGGATTATCATAAAAAGGCGGGCGTTGTCATTCGGCGCACCGCCAATCAGGATCAGCTCGATCATCTGAAAGCCAAAATCCGCAGCGGCGAAGTTGCCGAACTGGCCGACCTCGACTACACCGGACTGGTCAACTACGAACCGCTCACCATTGAAGATCGCGAACCGCTGCAGGTGGAGCTTGAATCATTCTTACACGCCGTGCGAACTCGCTCTGCTCCTGAGGTATCGGGCGCTGACGGTCTGCGGGCTGTGGATATTGCGGAAAAGATTACCGAGTCCATCGCCGAACATGCCTGGCAATCCCAATCGGCGCCCGGCTGAACACCGCAATCGCCATAAAGATTTAAGCAGTCAGCTTTCGCCCGAAAAGCCGCCCGGCATTGGCGGTTGTTACGTCTGCGATTTGTGCGGGAGTTACCCCGCGAAGAGCGGCGATATGCTCCGCCGTGTGAACAACAAACGCCGGCTCGTTAATTTTAATACTTCGCCTTGGTACCGGCGATAAATAAGGTGCGTCTGTTTCCACCAGCAGGCGGTCGTCCGGAACCGCTCTGCACGCATCGGCCACGTGGGCGGCATTTTTGTAGGTAACAATTCCCGTAAATCCGATAGACGCCCCGAGGTCAAGCCACGTCCTGACTTCCGCCACGCTGCCGGTGAAGCAGTGCACGACAAAATCCTTGGGCCGCTGGTTGCGAACAATGGCCGATGCGTCGTCATGGGCATCGCGCACATGGAGAATCAGCGGAAGATTCAATTCCGCAGCCAACGCCAACTGCGCTTCAAATACGCCCGCCTGCACGTCGCGGGGTGCGGACGCATGGTGATAATCGAGGCCGCACTCTCCCACCGCCAGGATTTTGGGTTCCTGTCTGAAATATTCCCGCATCCTGACGATAAAATCTCCCGACACCTCGTGAGCGTGATGCGGATGCACCCCTAATGCGCCAAAAACACCCGCAAACCGCCGAAGCTGCTGCAACACTTTCGGATGATCGTCAGCGTCCGTACCGATGGTGATCAGGCGGGTGACACCGGCATCCGCAGCGCGAGCCACAACGGCTTCCGCCTGCTCAATCAATCCGGGGTAGGTCAGGTGGCAATGCGTATCAATAAGCATGCAGGCATCTTACCGAAAGCGGCTCTACCCCGCATCCGGCCGGATTCTCTGCGGTACACGCCGCCCGGCGGTTTATCCAAACATTAGCCGTTTGCTCATCAAACGATAGTCGCGGTCGGTTAATCTTTCCTGCGTCACGCCCGCTGCGTGTGTAAAGCTCTATCGCAACGATCAGGGAATGCCCGGAGCGGCCTGACGGCAGACACCCTTGGCGGTGCATGCCTGAGCTTCGTCCATCACACCTCTCTTCCGCCGGGAGCTGTCGGTTTGCCGACAGTTCCTTTTTTTTTCTTTGCCCAGACATTACATTGCGTGAGCGGCAGTTTGATGTTCCGCTTTTTTTCAGCATCTGGAGGATGTGCAATAAGGATTCATTCCGATGGCAGCTGATTAAACCTGGTATGGCAACGGCTGAATAATGGCCTGAAATTCGTCCGTGGCCGTATGATCCCTGAAAAGGCGTGCCGATTACCAATACAGTCGCGGCTCAGGCAACGCGAGGATTATCTTGATGGTGGCCATAAGGATCACTCGGAGTATGACCAAACTGGTGGCAACGGTTGCGGTGCTGCTGCTCACCGGGCCGCTTTGGGCCGCACTGCCGCATCTCGACGTTTCATTTAAATCCGCCCGTGCCTGGGTCAGCGGAAACAATCTGATTGTAAACACCGGTCGAATCGAGCGCCGGTGGCGCTGGACGGGACGCGGTTTTCTGACCACATGTATCACAAATCTACGCAACCATCATCAATGGAATCACGCAACACCCGATGCCTCCGCCGACTGGGCCTTTCCGTCATTGACCGGCGGCGGCAAACTGATTTCTCTCCGGGCGCATGAAGGCAACGATCAGGGATTTACTTCCCCGCATCTCACCGTGCAGGCCGTTATCGTCTATCCCCGGAATAATATCGGCCTGCGCTATGTGATCTGGGCTTTTCCCGGTGTATCCGGTTTACGCACGCAGGTGCAGGTGCGACGCCTGCACGCAACCGTATTCGCAGCCGACCACCGAATAGATACACGCGACAACTACGCATCGCCCGGTGTGGTGGATCGCGTACCCGTCAATCTTGCGGGAAAGATCGTCACATGGATCGGCTACTACGCCGATACCCAACGTCGCGATAAACCCGGTACGCCCATTCTCCGTACCCAGCGGAATACGTCGGCCGCTGCGCACGGAAAAGTCATGTGGGCCAGTGTGGCGGACATAAGCGATCATCATGGCAACGGCCTGATCATGGTCAAGGAATCGCACAAATGTGTTAATACTCCCCATCTGGGCGCAAATACGGGATGGTTTCAATGGAATCAGCACGGCCTGGCAAATACCGGCACCGGCTGGTTTCTCCACGATGTGCACCATTCAACCTATCACGACTGTTGGGCGAGCTGGGTTATCGTCTACCACGGTAATGGGTTGGCCATGCAGCGCGCACTTAAACGCTTCGACCGGACGCGCTTCCCCATTCATCCCCGGCAGGATATCTACATCATGACCAATACCTGGGGCGATGAAGCGGCTCGCGGCGCTCGCCTCAATAATGTGCTCAAAGAAATCAAAAGTCAGGCGAATCTCGGCATCGACGCACTCGAGATTGATGGCGGCTGGGAACGAAAACGCCACAACCGCCAACCGTCATGGCGGCCGGTTTACCCCGATGGATGGAAAACCATCCGTGCCCGTGCGGCCAGGGAGGGAGTCAGGCTTGGATTATGGTGCTCGGCGGCCTGCCCGTATACGGACATGGCATGGAACTACGATCACGGCGGCTTCAGATACTTCAAAATTGATTTGGGTGTTTTTCCACGCATGCGCGACGTTGCGCGGGTAACAGCTCGTGCCCGCCGCCTGATTCTTCTCAGCCACCATCGCGTAAGCATCAACTGGGATATCACCGAAAAGTCGCCGCGGATCGGATATTATTTTGGACGCCAGTATGGCAATATCTTTCTGGAAAATCGGCAGACCCGGCAACCTCAAAATGTCATCTATGTGCCGTATCTGGTATTGCGCGATGCCTGGCAGGTGGCCAAGTATGTCAATCTCAATGAATTTCAAATCCCCACGTCCGATGTGGATTTGGTCAGTCGCACCCTATCCGACGCATGGCGCTACCCCAATAGCTATTGCTTCATGCAAACCATCATGGGATCACCGATCTTCTTCACGCCGACGCATCTCTTTACCCCGGCCACACGCCAAAAACTCCGAAAATTGATCGCCGTCTACAAAGCTCATCGATCGGCCATGTATGCCGGGTATGTTTTCCCCATCGGCAAACTGCCCGACAATGCCACATGGTCGGGATTTCAAAACCAGAATTTTCGTACCGACACCGGCTTTATCACACTTTTTCGGCAGGTGAACAATCACCATGAGCACCATAAAGTGGCCCTGGATTTCGTGGCCGGCCGGACACTGACCATCACCAATCTGCTTACCCGCACAGAACGCACCGTTCATGTTCCGGCCTCAGGAAAAGTGAATTTTACCATCCCGACGGCACCGGGATTCCTCTATCTTCAATACAAGGTGGTAAGCGGCAAATAATACTTATCAGAGGCCGTTTGTCTGCATAGCCATGCGATTCTTTCCCGCAAAACGCCGTGTGCACTCCGCCCGAGCCGATCATGATGGGTTTCGCTGCCCAATCGGTCTCCTGTTACCATAAGCATCGGTATGGAACGCCGCATTGAATTTTGAGAGCGGGCATGGGGTTGGACAGAAACGATATGCCGATCATGATCGCAGGTATGGATGAAGCCGGTTACGGCCCCCTGCTGGGCCCGCTGATCATCAGCGCCGTCGCCTTTGAATTGCCCGGCTCGCTCGGCGACGAAATGCCCGATATCGCCGCGCTGCTCGCCCCCGCAGTCGCTCTGCGCCCGCCACTTCCGCATGCCGCATTGATGGTTGCCGACAGCAAACTGGTGCACCGACTGCAGAACGGCCTTGTGCATCTGGAACTCGCGAGCGTATTGGCCGCTGAACTCGGTTGCCGTTCCGCCCCCCCCACCACGCTTGAGCACCTCGCCCAATCGCTGGGGTGGCAGGCAAACTGCCCCCTGCCTTGGTACAACTGGAAAGAGGCCCCCGTTCCGCGCTGGGCCGATGAAGGAACCCTCGGCATCACCCGTTCCATGGTGAAGAGCCGCATGGCCGCACGAAACATCCGTCTCTCCATGGCCCGCACCGCGGTGATCGACGAACATCAATTCAACCAGCTTACCGCCAAAACCAACAATAAGGCGGCAGTATTAAGCACGCACGGGATGATGCTGCTGCGGGAACTCGTGGACCGATGCGGGCAGGGCGATGCGTGGATCGTTGTGGACAAAAACGGCGCCCGCGATCGGTATCTCGATATGCTGATGAGGACATTTCCAGAAGCGATGTGGCGGGTGTATCAGGAATCCCCGCTGCTGAGCCGCTACCAATGGGCGCGGCCGGAGGGCGTCATTCGCATTGATTTTCAGCAGAAGGGGGAGCAGGCCTGCCTGGCGACCGCCTGGGCGAGCATGATCTGCAAATACGTTCGAGAGCGGGCGATGGAGCAGTTTAATATCTGGTGGCATTCGGAAACCGGCAGCGGCGTCAAACCGACCGCCGGATACTATTCCGATGCCCAGCGATGGCTCGCCGAGATGGCGCCCCATCTGGAACGCTGCGGCCCGCCGACAGAGCACTGGATACGCACGCGGTAACCGCAGGCCGGGGTAGAAAGCCCATCCCGGCGGCCAGCGTTACTTGCGTCCCAATAATTCTGCCGGTACACTTTCATTATCAATTTACAGTCGGCGCATGTCCACGTCGGCTGCGCATGGGTTAACAAAACGAGAAGGAGGTTTCCGATGTCAGGTATTCCACAGGCGTCTCCATCCACAGATAACTCCCCGTCCAAGGAGGATAAGAACATGGCCATCCTCGTCTGGGTGCTGGGAGTATTTTTCGGATTCATCCCCAGCTTGATTTTCTATCTGTTAAACCATGACAAGCCCGGCTGGCTTCGCGATGTCACACGCGAGGCGCTCAACTTCCAATTGTCGTTCCTCATATACGTCTTTGGCTGTATCCTCCTCGCATTCGTCTTTATCGGGTTGCTGCTCTTACCGGTGGTGGGGTTGCTGTTGATCATCTTCTCGATCATTGGAGCGGTGAAGTCCTCGGCAGGGGAGATATACCGGTGCCCAATCGCCATTCGCTTCCTCAAATAAGCGGGCTCACCGGTCGCATTCTCTACGCCCGGCTCAAATGATCGCGTTGTCAGATCATTGAAATCACGCCACCGTTGCGAGCCGATGTGACGGTAATGGCGCGAGCCTCACAGCCCGGCCCGCCGAGTTCCTCACGGTTTCTTCCCGCTGGCATTTTTACCTGGGATTACCGCCGCCGCTGCTGCTGGAATCGGTGCACCGCCGAATGTTCAGCGATGAAAGCAGCGGACCGCTAGCCGAGTCGATTGAGATGTTCACCGACGATATCGAGGCCGTCGTCGAGTGACCCACCGGTCGTTAATAATTCAAGTGCACATGTCCGTACCGCCTCCCGTCGTGATTCATCTGTCAGATATTCCACCGGCGATTTGCCGTCCACGCGGGCCAGCAGCAGCGCGCCCAGCAGCACCGCGCCCCAATCGGCATGGGCGGCGATCAGCGACGGCCCGGCGGCCTGGCTGTACGCGTGCCACGCTTCATCGGCCATGAGCATAAACGCCCGCCAGTGCGGCGCCCGATAAAATCCTTTCAGCAGCAGGTGATTCATAAGCGTCGCGATATCAAAAATGGGCTGCCCGACGAATACCACCTCAAAATCCACGACAAACACGCCCGAGTGGTCGTTGGGCTCGGGGCTCACGAGAATGTTTTTCGGAGAATAGTCGCCGTGAATGAGGCAGATCGGATCCGAGAGCAGAAAGCGGCACAGATCGCTCAATCGGGCGGCAACTTGCGGATACTTGGGCTGGAGGTGTCTGAAGTAGGGATCGATGCGTTGTTGCTCAAAGAGGCGGGCATCGGTGAAGCGGGCATGCCCAGCGCGTCCCATGGTGGCACGGTGCAGATGTGCCAGCCATCGAGCGGCCTGTGTGATCCACCAGCGTTTGCCTTTGCCGGCCAGGAGCGATGTTTTAAGATTCACGTATTCAGTTGGCGCGGGGCTGATGGCCAGTACCAGATTCTCCGCATCTTCCCAGAGGAATCGCGGCAGGGTTTCGACCGGCATAAACTCCGCAAGCATCTGAAGTGCATCGCGCTCCAGCCAGATGCGATCGCAGTCGACCTGCCAGGCGGCGGCCACGCGAAACTGTTCCCGTGGCTGTTTGAGCACGAGACATTTACCCGCCCGCATGCGCTGATCCAGCACACCGCGTTTGATCTGCCCCGGAGTGCGCAGATCGGTGCCGACCGGCTCGCCGGCATTCATGTCGAGCACTTTGAGAACCATGCTGGAAACCCCGCCACCAAGCTGCTGAATCAGCACATCGGTCGATGTAATCTGATCTCTCGCCAACAGATACTCGATTACATTTTCGGGTGTCAGTTCAAACAAGATTCAATCCGTCTCCATTTGCGTAGGCCAATCCGATTCTGCGCCCGTTCACCCGGTATTTTTCGGTGTGGGTCGAGACGGTTTGTTGTTCGTCGGCAATTGCCGCACCTTGGTCTTGCGGGCGGTGAGCGTATAGAGGCGGCCGGATTTCAGCGTCGGGTAGCGCTGAAATACATCCGCAATATCGCCCTCCGGAGATTGGATAAACACAACAGTTCCATGAAATGCGATTCCCTGATCGTAGATGGCGTCGATGTTGGATCTCTCAGCCGTTACCCATTGCAAGCCTGATTTCGACATCCACAGGCAAAGTTCGGGTGTTGATGATGCATCCACATCGTCGGGATGGGTTGATTGGGTATGGTGTCCCAGTTGAGTGAGCCGCTGTCCAACTGCCGCATCCACAGACGGATCAAGGTAAAAACGCATCAATGAAATCCTCAATATGCGGGGGGCATTTGGCCCTTCTTCACCTGCCCGCTTCAGTTTTTCCCCATATCCGACGCAACCGCCCCATGCGACTGCCCGGAATCGATAGGGTATAGTTTACCGGCGGATGAGTTGGTATCCATCAGCAGCGGCGGCACATCTTTTCGCATATCCGAATAACCGTCGGGACATAAAGACTCGCCATTCATAAAACGTTCTTGACTTTTAATTGGCACCAGTTATTCTTTATCTGTGGTTGCAGACGAGGGCAAGTTCTGCACGAAACAATTTTAAGCTCTTGCGTCGGCCGGCCGGTTTGCCTTGTGCCTGTTCTACAAATATCGGCAGCCGAATCGCCTGCGGGCCCGGCGCAAGTGGGGGCGCTACCTTGAAAGGTGGTGCTGTAGAGTTTTTGAGAGGAATTCCTATGAATCGTCACAACCTCAACCGTGGTTCCCGTTTGTCGCGTCGTGCTTCTTGGATGCTCGGGAGTGCCGTCGCCGCGTCGGCCGCCATACCGCTGGTTTTTGCCACGGAGACCGTTCTGGCGACAACACCCCAGTACTATTTTTACCAAGTTGCCAACAACACCGGTGCCGCCCAATCCTCCTTCAACGTTGCCCTCTCGGGCGATGTAACAACGGGGCTTGGGAGTTACGTTAATTCTTTCAACAGCCCCACGGCAAGTTCCGCCTACACGTCAAGTCCGGCGGCCACAACGGTGACTTTTACCTCGAATGCCAATCCGTCGGCAACCATCCCGAATGGAGCCACGGGGACCTTCGGTTTCGAGGTTACCAGCTCTTCGACCGATTTCCCGGCCCCCTCCGCTGGCTTTCCGGAGGCAGCATACTGGGGCAGTTCATCAACTTCGAATACAGTTCCGCTGGCTGGTATGTACGAAAACCTGTTGCCCCTAAGCTCACCCGTAAAGATCACTGATCCTTACATGATCTGGGAGATTGATGTGGCGAATTCCGCCACGCCGACGCAAACGACAACCGAATACTATGAAACGACCTACAACACCCTGCCAACGGATCTTCTGGTCGCAAACAACACGGCAAACAGCGAGATCATTTCGAACGCCGGATACTACGCACCCAGCTCACTCACGAGCCCATTGACCCTGGCGCAAATCCAAGCCCTGCCGTCGTCTGATTTCACCGCGCCGGAGAGCCTCTCCACGATATCCAGCCAGTTGACCTATACGATCCCGGCGAACAGCTCGCTCGAATTTCAAAGCTACCCGGCGGTTTACACCCCGGAACCGGCGGCGGCGGCAATGCTGGGCGTTGCAGCGACCGGGATGCTTCTTCTTCGGCGGCGGCGTGCATAGGTAACACACCAGACAGCGGCTCTGTAGGCCGCTTCGATGGATATGGCCGGGGACGCCCCAGATATTATTTGGGGCGCTCCCTTTTTATTTAAGGCCCGATCCCCGCGGCCAATAAACGCACATCAACCGAATCGGTGGCGCGCTGCCCCAGGATCTGCCCGCAAATTCAAAACGGTACCTTATCGATGGCGACCTTGTGGAACCGCCCCGCCACATTCCCGTGCAACTCCGGATTCTCCGGGTTAAGTTCCATGACCGGCGCGCCCGGCTTGAGATCAAAGGCCGTGAGCTTCGCCCAGATCATGAATGGCATGGCGGTGAACTTGAAATAATATTCATGGGTTTTCAGGTCCGCGATCACCTTGTATTCCGTGTTGTAGGTGTTGAACCCCTCCATCGCCTGATACGGAGCGCCGATCGGCACGGCGACGTTGTTCAAAACCGAGTTCATCTCGAGCACGGCCGCCATGGAGGAGGCCGGTCGGGGAAGCATATGGACGTAATAAGATGCCCGGACGAAGCGATCAAGCGGATTGACATTTCCAGGCAGGGGCATATCCCGATTCGGATGGGTGAAATTAAACCGCTTCAGATTTTTCAATTGCTCAGGAAATGCCGGTGCATTCGTCAGAACGTCATAGGCAGGGCTCTGATAGGCATGCATCTTTCCATGTACATATTCCAGTACAGCACAGTTCCCCCGCGGGCCGACGATATGCAGATGCAGATGGGATCGCTTCCCTTTCGCCGTGAAATCCACCAACTGGATGTTTCGCATCAGGGTAACGGCCTGTTTGACGGAGCCCGCCCGATCCAACAGATATTGCACCCACAGACCGACCTGAAGCCCCTTGATCTTTGGATTTCGCTTCCCGTAATCGCTGTCAAAATAATTGGCGGAAATGCTCAGTCCGCGGCTGTTAACGCCATCCACAGCCCCCATGCCGTATACCGACACCACCATGCTTCCATATCTGGAGGTCCAATGAACTGCTCGGCCCTGAACAATCCGCTTACCCAGTAATTTGCCGCCGTCCCGCTTGATGCCCGCAGGAAAAACATAAATGCGGGCTTCCGTGCTCGTGTACCAGTCCATTGTGCGACCGGTGATTTCCCCCAGTTTCGTTTTCCATGCAATGCTCGTGCAGGCGTCTACTTTCGGCACGCTGACCCCGCATGTCGCGGTGATCAACCCAGCGAGCAGAAAACGGACGACATCAGCTTTTAATGGCATACTGCTGATCCTTTCACCACGCCGGTATTAATGCCGCGTAACCAACCCGCCGGCCCCCGGTTGCGGGTGGGTAAAGCGACGCAGTTTGCCCAACCCCGCATAGCGCATCAACGGCTGGGGGTGCATATCCAGGCGCCGCCACGGCAACGAAATGTTCTTCCACCGAATCATCGGCCCGCCAAAGCGACGGGCCGCGGGTTGATAGGCGGCAGAAAACAGATTTCCCGCGCCGCGAATATGGGTTCGCAGAGCGCCGAACATAAACGCCAGAAGAAGCGCCTTGTGGGAGGAGTTAATGAATTGATTATCAATCATCATCAGATGGGCGCCGGGCGCGGACAGGACGACCGCCGCGGTGTAGTAGGGAGTGACAATCGTATCGTGCACAAGATACAGGGTGCCCGTATGGTTGGCATTGCCATCGCGGCCGAAATTAATAACTTCTCGGTTTCCCGACATGTTCCGCTTTTTTACGATCACACACCCCAGCACGACTGCGTCACTGTGCGGCTGATCGGTAATGCCCCGGCTATCGACGAAATCCATCTCACGATTGGCTGATCCATGCAGATAACAATACTCCACCCACGTGATGTGGGCACGGCTTTTCAGATTGTGGCCGGTGATACTGTCGGAGATATCACAGCCGCGCACCAGAACGCTGGTGCCGCCGAGATACAGGTTGTGGTTATAGCCGGCGTGAACGTGCGTGCCATTTCGGGTTATCCGGCAATTTTCAATCAACTGATACGCGCCGGTGTGCCGGGCATAACTGCCGTTGCTCATGATCCCCATATCATTGCGGTAGATGGAGCAGCCGCGGATGGTGACATGATTGGCGCCATTAATTCGGACGCCGGCCCCATTGCCATCGCGGTTATGGGCGCCCGTCAAAGCAAACCCTTGAAGGACGCAACCGTTGGCGGTCGGATCAAACTGGAAAATAGCGCGGGGCGTCGGCATCCGGCCGGAGTAGTCAAAGCCCGCACCATTCATTGTGATATATCGTCCGGGAATCGCACCTTCGATGGTGATGCGCGGCTTTTTCATCAGAATCGCCACGCGACGATAAGGGCGATTGCCCGGCTGCGGCCAAACTTTAATAGTGTCGCCCGGATGGGCGGCGCGAACGGCCCGCGCAATGCTCGCAAACGCTCGACCCGGCCCCACCTGAAGGACCGCCCCGTCGGCCACTTTCGGGATCATGCAAAGACAGTTGATCAGCATAACCCCGATCAAAACTGGCTTAAAAGCGCGATCACTCATAAACGATAACTCCAAAATGCCCTGCCAACTCCGTGTTTTGCGCGTTCTAACCGCATTGACGGACGTTGGCAACTTATCAAGGCGAAAAACACTCGATGGCATCCATCCGGCATCGGGATATGGGGCACCATGTGGACTTGCAAAGCCGGGGGTACCTGCGCATTGACATACGTCGTTGAGTGGTGAAGATAAGCACCTGCCAACGAGTTCAGGGGAAATAAAATTATGTCTGGATATAAAGTCGGAATTGCCATTGTCGTCTTGCTGGTCATCATCGGCGGACTGGCGGTATGGCTCAAAGAAAGCCAAAGTAATCGAATCGGACCACCAACCGAGGCAACGGCGGGCTACCGTTTCATGCGGCCGATCGAACTGGCGCGGACGCCAATGGCATTCATGCCGTTGGAAGCCGGCCATGGTGCAGGGCAGATCTATCTGGCGGCCTATCGCTATTTGCTGAAAGAAGCCCCGGATCATCACGCGATGAACCAGATCGATGATGATGCCTATCCGAATAAAAATCCGGTCATCCTGCATTTGGCCAAAATGCTTGAAAAGGCTGCCGGGCTCAAAGTGTCCCGTCAGTTTATTCTCTTTGATAAACGCATTCCGATGCCCAACATTAAGCACACGACCGCCAAAAATCTGGAAGTCATATCAACGGCGTTAAGCGATCTCGGCGAGGCTTATCTGGTCACCAAGCACCCCAATCACGCTAAAGTAGTATTCGGAGCGATTATGTCCTTTGGATACCGTCTGTGGCTGCACGGATTGCTGGTAAACATTCGTTCCACCGGGCTCGGGGCCATGTCGAGTGCCACCGCAGGACTCAAGCAGCTCTATTCCACCAGCGCGCTCAAAAATCACACGTCCAAGCATGAAGTCGATGCGTTTCAACGTGATCTGAGAACCACCACCCACCGATGGCTCTCAAAAATGGGTGTCATTGTGGTCATTGATCCAAATCCCGGAGATATGGCCAATGTGGTGCGACATGACCAGGATATTTCATGGAAGCTGGCCGCTATTAATGAATTGGGCATAGACCGTTGGGCGACGACATCCGCCGGTCAGCGAAAAGCCATCATCAAACTCCTCACCCGACTGGAGCACAATACCAATCCATATATTCAGCAGGCCGCCCATAATGCCCTCAGCCTCACCACCGTCGATATCAACGAAATGTAAGTCAGCGGTACGGCAGATACGTCGGAGGACCGGGTATGCAGAACACGGCTCAGCAACATTCGCAAAGCGATCAGGCCCATCGTCTGCCGGAATTCGATGTCGCCGTCGCGATCATCTGGGATACCAATCGTGCACGATTGCTGGTGGCACGGCGACCGACGGATAAACATGTCGGGGGGATGTGGGAATTTCCGGGCGGGAAGTGCGAAGCGGGGGAATCGATCGAAAGTGCCCTGCGCCGGGAAATCCGTGAGGAACTTGGAATTGAAATCACGATCCTCGGCTCACGACCGGTCGCGATGCATCGCTATGAGCATCGAATGGTGCGGCTCCATCCGTTTGATTGTCTCTGCGATACAGGTACACCGCAGCCGCTCGCCAGTACGGAACTACGCTGGATAGCGCCCGAGGAATTGCGCCAATTGCCGCTGCCGCCCGCCAATGCTCCGCTGATCGACACCATGATCGCCGAACCGATTCGGCGGCCGAATCCGCCGGCAGCCATACCGGATCAATAGGGTGTATGGATGTGCGTTACCTGATTGGCAATAAGCGTTGTGTCGGACACGTGCCCGGAGAGCACCTTGCGTGCCTCCTGCTGAATATTAACGGCATATTGTGGATCGTGAGCGATCTGTTTGAGGACCATGCGCACCGTCGGGTCCTTACGCACGGGCCAGAGTTGATAGACGCACGGCCCCAAAGCCGCGGCGTGCGGATGCAGCACCACGGGAAGCAGGCGATGTTTAATCTGCCACGGTTTGAGGTTATCGACCGCACTGTACGCCGCCGAAATCCCCGCAACATTATTTGCCGCACCCTGAAGCCCGATAGCCCCGAGCACGCTGGTGTTCGCCGCCACCTGCTGCGCATGAGCCCCGCCGGAAAATGAAAATTCGCGTATCCGCACCAAGCCGTAATGCGGATGGGGAAGTGCCGCAGCATACCGATCCTGATTGGCCACGGTGATATGAAAAACCTCGGTACGAACATGAGCGATATATTCATCCGGTTTTTCCGGATTCCTGGACCGGACAATGTGGATGTTGGCCGGCCAGCTCGTTCCGAATACATCGGTCAGATAGACATTCAAATCTTCAAATCGCTGCCAGTAGCGGCCGGCATGTTTCCGGTGCATCTTGCGAATCGGCAGGGAAAGCAGTTTGAAGGCCTTTTGATCCGCCGAGGTCGAGCCGGTGGAGATCAACTGGAAAAATTGGTTGATCATTTTTTTTGCACTCGTGGGATAAGCCTCTGCGGGATTCACGGCGGGCTTTGAAAACATGTAATACCCCGCGATGATGATCACCGCCGAAATAATTAAAAATACGATAAATTTAGAAAGTGCCGCACCCCGGCGTGCGGGCAGATGCCGCTGCGGCTCGCGGGCTTTCGGATAGCGGATGGAGGCATTCATGGTGTTCTCCGTCAATTCGACTCTGTTCCCTGTGCGCCGAGAGCATCGCCAGTGCTCAGCAATATAATGTACCATAAACGAGTTGCGACCCCATCACCACGGCAGCGGCCGGGGGATGAGATGCAATAAGCTCGGCGATGGCACTCTCCGCCGATCGGGGGACAGAACTCACCGGAAAAACCGCCAGGTCCGCCCGAAGGCCGGGATGCAGGCGCCCCGCATTCAATGCCATGGCTGCAGCGGGCCACTGCGTCACCATCTGGAAAAGCGTCGCCCATGGAAGGCTCGGCAAATCTTGCCGGGCGCAGGCCGCCTCGGCGAGCAGATTCAGATCCGGTGTGCTCGCGAGCGAATCGGTCGCAATACATACCCGGATGCCGGCTTGCAGCATTTTCAGGCACGGATGCTCCGCGATGTGATGATGACCGAAGTATTGCCGCGTGCGGGGACACATCGCCACCGAAAGCTGCCGATGCCCCGCCAGCAGTCTGATATCCGCATCGTCGGCATGATTCACGTGGGCCAATATCACCGGCTGATTCGATTTCAGCAATCCCCAATGTGCACCCCATGCCACCGGGCTGCCGTCAAAAGCGGGAATCTCGCCGTCAAGTACATCAATGATTTTTCGCAACGGCCAATCGCGCCCGAGCGGGCCGGAAAAATCGCGCAGAAATTCCCTCTCATATGGAAGTTCCGCCAGATGCATCGCCAGCGGGCGATGCGCGGCATTGGCATGTTGCACGATCTGACGCAGCGCCGGGCCCTCCACCGAATAGGGGGCGTGGGGCGAGAGCCCGATCTGCATTCCGGCTGCGTGACCGCCCGGCACTTCTGCGGCACGGACCCGCTGCGTGAGCTCTCCGCGCGCCCTGCCCATCGCCGTAATTTCGCCAAAGCTTATGCCGCCCATCGGCATATCGGCCGCAGCGCGGCGGCTGATTGCCGCATGGCGGGTGATATCACCGATGGCGGTTACGCCGTAGCGAAGGCATCCCGTGATTCCGTCGCTGACCGATTCCGTTACGACGTGTTCCAATTGTTCGGGCGGGGGAGCTAGCTCGAAGAGTCGGCAAACCCAATCGGGAAACTTGGCCGGGTCGGGAATTTTTCCCCGTAGATATCCCAATTCCAGATGTGTGTGGATGTTCACCAATCCGGGCGAAATCAGCTGACCGCCGGCGCTCCAGTCGGCCGCTTTGGGGTGGCGGCGGCGAATATCCCGCCACAGCCCGACCTCCTCTATCAGCCCGTTTTGCAGAAACAACGCGCCGTCGGGAATCAGTGTATCCGCATCCGCCAGCACAACCGCAGCGTGGACGATGCAATCGTCAAGAAATCGTTCGTCGGGCATGAGACCTCATCGCAGCAGCAGTGCGGCGGCTGCGGAGCAGACCACGCTGCCACGCCATTCCCGGCCACCGCCGCAGATGTCACACACGCTCCATGGTGCGGGGAACTTAATGATGGCGCCGGGCGTCAGCAGAATCAATTTCATTCAAATAGGCCAATGTGCGTTCCAATTGCCCCTTGAGATGGCGCACCCGCAGCAGGCTTTTCACCCGCGTGAGCAGTTCCAGCTTGTTGATTGGTTTAGAAAGGAAATCATCGGTGCCGCTCTCGACGCCCCGTTCGATATCCCCCATTTCATTCAGGGCGGTGACCATCAGGATCGGGATGTCGGCGAATTTTGGATCGGCCTTGAGGCGGCGACAAACTTCAAATCCGCTCATTTTCGGCATCATGACATCGAGAATGATCAGGTCGGGCCGGATGCGGGGAACCTTGGCCAGCGCTTCCACACCATCGACAGCCACCTCGGTGGTGCAGTTAAGCGATTCAAGATACGCCTGCATCAATTCAACATTCTGGGCATTGTCATCCACCACTAAAATGGTGCTCTTGGGAAGATGGGTATCGTGACTGGTTGCCATGGCGGTCTCCAAAACGGGAAAAACGAAATCTTTTCGCACCGGCTATTTTACGGCGGCGGCCGTGAACCGTCAGGAATTCCTCTGCTGGGCGCCATGCATCACTACCTTCGAAGTATGCCCTTCATTGGTACGAAGGCCGCAACGACGGATAACCGCCAACCGCAGGGAAAAAGAGAGAAACCGATTTTACCACAGAGGACTCAGAGGTACGCGGAGGTTTTGGAGAGCGCCCGCTTATGGAATCTCTTCGCGGTCTCCGCGCCTCCGCGCGAGATATTGAATCACGCCGGCGCATGGTGAAATCTGCATTTTGAACACACGATGCATGAAAAGCGATAATAATTTCGTATTAAGTCTTTGCGCTTTATCGTAACGTCTGGGCGTTCTTTGCGGCTTGGTGTGAGACGTGGGCCGGCGGCCCGGCTGCGCCGACAGAAAGGTGAAAGTAGAAAGTAGACAGGTGAGCAAGCATGGAGCCGCGCTTCGCGCGGCGGGTTTCGCATTCCGCCGCCGCACCCTTCACCGGTGCATCCAGGCAACAGAATTTTATTGATCGCAACCATAACGCGGCCTCAAAATGGAATTCTTACCTGAAGCATAACGCGCCGGGGCGGGGCGGAAAAGCTGCTGCCGCGCTGATCCATCGATCTGCTCGTCGAAACTCAATCCGCCGGTCAGATTCCGCACGGTGCAAAATCCCCCGCCAGTTTCGCTTCGCCGGACATTCACGAATATTGTATCCGGGGATACTTTGGTCGTTCCCAAGGACTGAGGCTATCATAAGGGCTTGATCAGCGTCTACGTCGAAACCAGTTTTTTCAGTGCCTGCGTAACGGATCGCGGCGATCCGCAGAGCATAGTTTGGCGCGACACCAGCCGCCGCTGGTGGCAGACCCACCGCCGAAGGTTCGATTTATGCATATCAGAAGAAGTTATCGCCGAGCTTTCGGCGCCGGGTTTCATGCACGGACCCGAAGCGCTTGAAATGCTGGCTGGACTGAAGATCGCCAAGTTATCGCCGGAGGTTCAGGGATTGGCGAGTCTGCTGGTCAAGGAAAAGGTCATGCCCGCGCCGTCGACCTCGGGAGATGCCATCCATGTAGCCGCCGCCACCCTGTACGCCACGGACTATCTGCTGGGCTGGAACGTCAAAACATCTGGCCAATATCAACAAACGCGCGCATCTTGCCAGAATATGCCTGCGGCTCGGGGTGGTCCCGCCGCAAATCGTTACTCCGGATTTACTTTGGGAGCATCCCGATGACTGATGACACTGTACCACCGTCGTCCGCAGCCCATAACTCCACCGATGATGTCCGCCAGGTGCGCGTAGGTCTCGATCGACGCTTCCATGGCGATATTGGAAAGCTCTGCGCCCACGCCCGCCGCGTCAGCACGCCGTATATCCGAAAATTAAACCTCAAGCCGATGCCCGCCACACGCCCGCCATCGCGTAAGAGCAGCCGAGGGCAGCGGAGTGCGGCCAAAACATGAGGCCCACGCCCATGGCCGTGGTAACGTAAACTTCCTGCCGCGCTGATCCATCGATCTGCTCCCGAAAATCCAAGCGGCAGGCCAGAATCTACACGCCCCAAAAATCCCCGCCAGGTGCGCTTCGCCGGGCGTTTACGGTAATTGAAAGTTCCGTCGAAGGTTTACCGTTCTCCGCGCGTAACCAAGAGCTATCCGCCACGTGGTGGAGAAGGTTGGTCGTTCGCGGCACGGGTGCCCCGGGATTTCGCGGGCTGGGCCGCGAGCGACCTCTCAATGGCCAGAGCACCAGAGACGCCCACCCGCCAGACGAAATACCTCTGCGGCTCGTCAATTATCGGCCGAAACTCAGCTCGGCCGGCCGAGTTACGGTGCAAATGCGGGCACCAATAGCCCCCCACTCCGTCGGCATCGGTGGGCGGCCCGTTATGGTCGGACGGGTAGAAACACATATTGGTGAATGTGTAGCGTGAGCCGCTCCGACCGCGGTGCCATCGGCCGCGTTGGAAGCCGTACATACGCGCCGAGGGTCTGTAGAAATAGTGGAAATAGGTACCGTCGGCCAGCAACAGCAACATCGAGGGATGGGGTGTCCTGAAGTTCTGCACGTAGAGGCCGGCGACCGGTGACCTCTGGTGGGCCGCGCAACCCGCCAACGGGAAAAATAGCAGCGCTAACGCCGCGAGGGCCATTACGCCCCGCCGTGGGGTGAAACCGGGCGAGGGTTCCACAGGGGTAGATCGGGCCGGTGGGCCGGGGCCCCGGCAGTCATTTTGGGCAATGGCAGCTGGGGCGGCAGTGATATTTAAAGGTCCACCAGAAATTCTGCTCCATGTTACCTCCGATCGGCAGAGTGCTTCTTCCATAGGCCGGCCCCATTCGATAAAGGAGAGATTTCATGCTCGTCTTGTTCCATACGGTAACTAACACCACCCCGTTCGCGTCGTTAGGAAGGATATTGACGGTGTATAAGCCCACAAATGGTTCAGTTGCGTTCGACTGGAAGATATTTGAAACACCGAAATGGTAGCCGAAGTCGGTGTAACTCCGTAAATTCCTACAGCAGGCGACACCGAGGTTCTTGGCGTAGAACATCGTAATCGCCGCCTGCACGCCGGGCGACTGCTCCATTTGTTTGGTCGCAAGGCCGCGTGGGCCAAAGTAGAGGCGGCGGGGGCCGATACCGAACGCCCAATTTGTTAGCATCCAAGCGTCGTTTTCCCACGCCGACATGTTCAAATCCCAAGGCGGTGCCGACGTGGGCATCGGCCCAGGGCCCCCGGGCGTAGGCTGCTCCCAATGGCTCCCAGCGCCGCCTCCGTTCCCGTAAACCTTCTCTTGTCCATTGGGGCTGATCTCGTAGGCGCGCTGCGTCACCCCCGGGACCACTCTATCCAGCGGAACCCATTCTGCCAGCCCCTCCGCATCCACATTCCCCACCGGCGAGGAATCGACAAATTGGTAGGTATTCGCCCCGTTAATATATCGCGCCGGATATTGCCCCATCCACCGGCCGAGGCTCGGGGCGCCGCGATGGTTGCGGGTTACCGGTGCTCGGTTTTCGGCATTGCGGTGGTGGACGCGGCTGTCCGTACAAATGTCGTTATCGCCGGCGCACCCTTCGCCGGTGCATCCAGGCAACAGAATTTTATTGATCGCAACCATAACACGGCCTCAAAATCGAATCACTACGGAAATCATAATGCGCCCGGGCGGGGCGGAAAAGCTGCCGTGACGATTCCACGCCATCCATCCGTTCAACAACCACCCAGACGCCCCCTGTCGCGAAAATCTGTGGTCCTGCAATTCGCTGGGCCACAAGAGCGACTTCAGTGCCCATTTTTACAGGCGGCTGTCCCTCTTATCGCCTCATGGTTGCCGGAGCAAACGCATTCCAGCAGGCCGTTGAATCCGCCGCCGGTTCCATTAAATAATCATGTCCCCCGGTTCTTTTCTCGGGTCCCTCCTAATCGCGATCTTCAATCCAAAGCAGCACCGGCTCCCCGCTATCGTGGCGCTTCACCGGCTCGAAAAACACAAACCAGCCATGCGTACCGCAAAATTGGAAGCAAAGCGACGTGTGCCGTATTCCGATTCGGAAGACCTCCTTCCCGAGGCAGGCGGCAACAAGATCGTGGGCGCAGAACTGACAAGCCCTTAAAGGCCGTGCGCCTCCCTTCGCGGTCACAAATTTTGCACTGATGATCGCGCGGGACGACGGCAGGCGCCGTCGAAGCTTATCGTAGGCCGCAGCATCACCAACCAGCCAATCGGCACATCCATCGCTAGAAAAAATTTGGAGCGAACTACCGCCGGAAAGCAGGAAAGCAGCCTGATTCCAATCCCAACAACCCTCCACCACCCGCTGCCCCTTGATAAGCGCAGAATCGGCCCTGGCTCTCTGCGCAATCGGGGAGGACGACCCGGTCCGCACAGCCTCGCCGAAGGACTTGGACGACACCACGGGGATGTCGTGAAGCTCCACTTCAATATTTATTTCGCTCGCAAAATTCATATGTTGATTTCTCCGTCACCGTCCGTGGCTCGAGGTATCACCACCGGCCCATCCGCCGGTTTCCGGATTCCTAAATGGGCTGTACCAATCGCCGGTCGCCCAGTCCTGGCCAATCCATTTCTGTGTGAAGTTATTATCCAGCATAGCCTTGTTAGTCGCACGGCCGATGTTCTGTAGATTCTCCAGCGAGCCTTCTGGCAATCCGCACGCAGCGCCAAAGCTCTTGAACGGTCCGCCATCCTTGAATGGATTCTCATCACCCGCCGGCGCTGAAACATTCCCATTACCCGGCGGCTTCTTGCCGCCACCACCAGAGCCGGCTGGCGGCGTGCTCCAATCGGCATTGAGTACCGTGATGTTGCCGTATGGACTGTAAAAATACCGCTGCACCACGCCCCAGGTCCCGCTCGTGCTGTCGTAGCCCACCACCGCCGTGGTGTCCCAGTTCGCATCCTGCGTAAAGTATAAACGCGGATCAGGTGACGAGATTTTGGCGATAGGATTTTTCTGCTGCGAGAGGCAAGCAAGATGCTCCCACCACAACGGTGCAACGGCAGGCGGCCTTTCTCGCCGCACCAGCTTCTCATCAACCCTAACCATACGAAAATCCCAACGCTACGCCAGAGTCTTGCCGTGGCCCGCGGCTAAGCGATCATAGAGTGCGTCAGGAGCCAAATCAGCCCCGTTTGGCCAACACACCACGCCAAACTCATCCACATACACCTGAGCAAAAAGCTTCTCATCGAGCAGTGGCTCAAATACCTCCCCAAATAATCGGCTGGATAAATCCACGCCGCCCCGAAGGCCATCTTCAAACTCGACCTCCAGCCTGAAGCCGGAGACCGCACGTGCACGTTTTACCCTTTTATTGTTATTCATCACTCATTACTCCAGAGGATCGATCTGCCTCAGTGGTTTATGTTCTGCCGCCAAAGCCCAGTCAGTCAATAGCTCCTGCCGATGCAAAGCCGCCCACTCAAGCACCATCGCCATCGCCCTTCGCGGCAGACGGCCATCGCGAACTTCCAACGTATCAATCAGGATCACAGCCGAATGTTCCTGATAGTAGGCGTGAAAATGAGGTGGGGCATGATCATCGTAATACATCCGGATGATGATCCCAAAAAATAAGCTGATGGTCGGCATTATGTCGAATCCACAATCTTCAGTTGCCATCCTGCGAAGCCGCCCTGTCCGGACCGGCTGACGCAGATACAGCCAACGCATTTTACCCCATTCTCAAAAACGCCCACAAATGCCCTGATACCGTTTATTGAAAGGTAGAGCGATCGCGCCGGGACACCTGATCGGGTCGCGAGCGAGCCACCGGCCGATAGCCACGGTGCGGCGACGGTTGCGGGTTACCGGTGCTCGGTTTTCGGCATTGCGGTGGTGGACGCGACTGTCCGTACAAATGTCGTTATCGCCACCGCACTCTTCACCGGTGCATCCAGGCAACAGAATTTTATTGATCGCGACCATGACAGCCCCAACATTTCAACTTCTGCAGCGAAACATAACGCGAAGGGCAGACTGAATCAAACGGCGTGCGAGACGCCCCCCCCAATTTCCCCTGCGAATGTTATTTATCTCCGCGGTAGGAATAGCCACTCACCTCATGCGCCAGCATGAACGTGCTTGCTCAACTTTCTTCTGTTCAACTTTCACCTCTCTGGCGGCCCGGCCGCCCGTTCCCCTGCGGTTCAATCCGTTTCTCTCCCTGCGGTTGGCAGCTGTCCACCGTGGTGCCCATCGGCGAATTAACCCGGATTATTCACGGTCATCGCGGCAGTGCTGAGATATGCATGGTTGTATATACATCGGTGGCATGGCTGCAGGTTTTTTACGGTTGTGGGCAGAAGGCCCCCTTACCCCCATT
Organism: Planctomycetota bacterium; assembly: GCA_021827645.1. Lineage (GTDB taxonomy): Bacteria > Planctomycetota > Phycisphaerae > WQYP01 > WQYP01 > JAJZGD01. The sequence continues at coordinate 4 of JAKAVA010000109.1, read as the reverse complement.
GGCC
>JAKAVA010000093.1 GCA_021827645.1 Planctomycetota bacterium | reverse complement strand
GATGGAGCCTGCGGCATACCCGCATCACCCGTGCCGATCGACTGGACCGGCTGCTGTTGATCCTGGCCCTGGCTTACATTCTGCTTTGCGGACTGGGCCTGCTGGCCCGGAGTCGCTGTCGTCCGAGTTGCTGGACGGCCTCGTCCAAAAACGACTGCAGCATCTTCACGATTGGCCGCATCATGCTGGAGAAGCTCGGATGTACCGCCAGGGAAGCTTTTCATGAACTTATTGATGCAAGCTTTGGTGACGTACCGAAGTTCGCCATCTTTATCCCGGAGATGCCGTCATGAAACTGGGTATGAGTCAGCGGCCCCGGCAATTGACCCGCTCTCATGTTGCGGGGACAATAGCCAATATGTCAGAAGAAAAATGGCGGCTGGCGACTCATAAGGTGATCGACCTGCTCAAGCAGCGGCAGGAAAAACGCCATCGGGAGCTGCGCGTCCGGTTTTATCTGGGCCTTGCGCTGAGCCTGATCGCACCGATCTTTCTCGGAACGGTGCTCTATTTCATCTGGAACTCCATAGCCGCTACCCTCGGCTGGGTCCATCTCTGGTGGATATTATTTTTCATTGTTGGTGGGGCTGTCATGCTGCCCCTGTTATATCTGCGCGAGAAGAATCAGTTGGATGCCCAGCCGATTATCGTCCGAACCGATGCCCGGGGCGAGAAGATTCTCTACATAGATAACGCGCAGATTGATCTGCAGAGTTTTGCGGCCTTGGGCCTTAACCTTGCGGGCGATGATATCAGCGAGGATATGTGGTTTGTGCGGCCGTTTTTCATCGGGCCGCGGATGGTCGCCCGCGCGCATCCGCAACAGCAGACGCTCGCTACGCTCTCATCAACGGCCAATATGATGGCGGCCGCGCAGATATTAATTCATCTGGCCAAACATCAGCACGGAGTTGAGGTAAACGACTTGCCGTTGGATCAGACCCTGCTGAATGTGATCGTCCCGACGCTGGCGTACCTGCGGCAACTCGGTTGGGTGGATATGAAAGCGGACGGATCTCGCGTTTGGTTCGGTACCGATCAGCGAAAGATTATCGATCAGGTCTTGCTGGATTGTGGCATTACACCCGATCCCGTTTAGCCCTATCAACGAGGCGATTCGTATGGCGCAAAATTCCGCCCCGCTGCAAGTTGACTTCTGGCTTCGGCGGATGGATCTTCGGCGAAGAAAATTGGTCGGGGGCGTTATCGCCCGAGCCGTTGCCGGCACGGCGGGTATGTTGCTCACACCGCTGATTGGCTTTGTCATCGCGATCTGTTTCGGTTACCTGCTGGTCGTATTTGTCATTGCCACTACAACCCAAACCGAGCGCGATGTGCTGGCGGTGGTTCTGCTGCTGGTGATCTACGGCATCTATCTGGGCATGGTGGGGTGGGCGTTTCGGTCGGAATATCAAACGGGGTTGTTTCTTTATGAAGGTGCGCAGCACAAGCCGCCGGCGGATATTATCCGGCAGCCGAAAATGGTTCCCTTTTTTTACGTTCCGTTAGGACTCGACCTGCTCCAAGACGATGCGCCGGTGGGAATTCTCATGCGCCTGCCCGTTTATTGGGCCCGTATTTTGGCCCGGGCGGCCATTCAGTTGCGCGTGTACCGGTCCGTCAAAGAGTTCAACCCGGCGCCAGCGGCGCAAATTCTTGCGGAGCTGGCCAAACGGGGGGAAGGAATCAAAACGGAAGAATTGCTGCAACCGGATGCATCCCTCGAGATTCTGCATGATCCGATCACCTATCTGATCGTGCTCGACATGATCGGCATCACACCGGCGTGGTCCAAGATATGGCTGAATCCGGAAATCCGCCGATCCATTGAAGCGAACTGATGGCCCACCGACGGCACCATCCGTCCTCTGTTTTATTTTGCCGCCAGTTTGGCCGTAATCTGCGCCACATGCTTGCCTTGGAATCGGGCAATGGCCAATTCATTCTCGCTGGGACTGCGGTCACCCTTTGCTCCGGCGAGGGTGGTAGCACCGTAGGGCGTTCCGCCGGTGACCTGATCCATGGCCAGCAGTCTCTGCTCGGAATACGGCACGCCCACAATCACCATGCCATGATGCAGGAGCGTGGTATGAAAACTGGTGATCGTCGTCTCTTGGCCGCCATGCTGCGATGCCGTGCTGGTAAATACACTGCCGACCTTGCCGATCAATCCGCCGGTCGCCCAGATCTGGCCGGTCTGATCCAAAAAAGTCCGCATCTGTCCGGCCATATTTCCAAATCGCGTCGGAGTGCCGAAAATGATGGCGTCTGCTTCAGTAAGTTGCGCGGGGTTGATGACGGGAATATGAGCGAACGCTTTTTGAGCCGCCGCAGCCCCATGCTTTTCAAGAACATCCGCAGGAATGGTTTCCGGTACGCGGAATACCTTGACCTCAGCCCCGGCCACTTCGCGTGCCCCTGCGGCAATGGCTTCGGCCATCTGCCAGATGTGGCCGTACATACTGTAAAACACAACATAAATTTTTGTTGACATGGCGAACTCCTTAAAAAACCAATCGTACCACCATTTAGTTTAATGCTATACCTTTTCTCCGGTTTCGTCAACTTCACTCAAAGGGAATTCACCCGCGTGGGTGCGGCCGGTCGGTCCGCCTGCGGATAAGGTGTGCGGAACGCGGAATGTATGGTTATTCACGTCCATCTGGAATGGCAGATGTCAGTATGGACTGTAAGATGCTCTCTTGGCCGTCGAGTGTGTTGCGTCAAGCAGGACATATCCGTTGATTTTCAGGGCCAATAAAGAATCGGAGTCCGTTATGATATCCCGGATTGCACGAGTAACGATGTTGGGCCTGCTGGTGTTCGTTTTGCCCGGCGGGTTGTCCGGGTATTCGCAAAACACTTTTGCGGCCGGCGTAGATTCGACCGGTGGGGCAGCTCCTTCCGGCACGGCCCCGGTCCACGTCCGGGCGGGACAGAGCGTTCAAATCGGTCCGTTTTATCCGGGGGCGCCGAACGGTATCGTTTTTGTTGTGAATCAGCACGCCGCATTTTTATTGCGTATCGGCTGGCTCCAAAACGGGCACTTGCGGGATGGTTATCGCTCTTTTGTGGCGGACATGAAAGGGTACGGACCTTGGGCGGCCGGTGGCTGGTACAACCGTCTGATTTGGCAGGCTGGCGCGGCACGCGTGCAACTTCGCTGGAGCCGGACCGGCACATCCATGGTCGGGCAACTGAAATCTTCCCAGCCGATACGGATTGCATTGGAAGCCACCCCATCCTGGCCTGAGTTTCCGACTCGATATTTCGTAACTGGCGACCGAATGAATGGTGCTGGAATGCAGGACGGCAAAGTTGTCGCCCGCTGGCAGATGGTTACAAACCCAATCCCGAGAGTCGCAATCAGTGCCTCCCATCATGCGGCTTTGGCGAAGCACGTACAGAACGATAGTGGCAGCGCCGCTCGCACGGGGGCCTACAGTGCGTTGGTATTTAATCTAAAGCCCGATGTAAGCATTTATTTTGCCGCCGGAATCGGCTCGCTGAGGAATGTCAAAGACGCCGCCGCCATTATCGCCGCCGCTCGTCGTCGCTACGATGCCACGCGTGTTGTCGCCCGCGGAAGTTGGGGCAATTTCCTTAAGCCGATTAACCGCGATTTAAGTTTTGCCCGTATCTACAGCCCGCACACCAAGATCACCGGATATGTGGCCATGCGGAGGTTGAGTTTGTCGGGGGGACAGATGGTGTTTGAATGGGATAGCTTTTTTGCGGCCCTGCAGGGGGCAATTGCCCATCCTTACCGGAGTCGACAGACCATTCGTCTCGTATTCGCAGGTCAACTCGCAAGCGGTATGTTACAGAACTATTTCGGAAATGGTCCGGGAACACCGAATCGCGCCCAGCCTCCGATCGCCGCAATGTGTGTATGGAAGCTTTATCAGCGCGATCCGGATATTCGCTTTCTACGGGCGATTTATCCCAAGCTGGTGAAATGGCACAACTGGTGGTTCTCCACCAATCCCGCAACCGGCCTGCCATTTCGTGATGTCAATAAAGATGGTTTGTTGGCCTATCGCAATGGCCCGGAAAGCGGCATGGACGACAGCCCCATGTATGACAATGCTCGCATTGATCCCAAGACTCAAACCATGGAACTCGATGACGTCGGCCTCAACAGTCTCTGGGCTGCGGATGCGGCATATCTGGCGCGAATTGCCAAAGCAATTGGAAAACCGGACGCTGCCATCCATTTTCTAAGGCAGAAGCAGGCCATGATCCATCGCATCAACCGTTTGCTGTGGAATCCAAAGGTGGGTATGTATGAGAACCGCTTCTTCAGGCCGCAGGCGGCGGACCTGCCCATTCCCTGCAGGGATTACAGCCTGGCCGACGGCAAACCCGGTATTGAAGGTCAGTATTATCGAGGCACCGATTTTAACCATCTGCTGCTGACGCGCGTGGATCAGGCAGTCGATTTCAACTGGTTTTCGTTTCCACCGGCCCCCGCCTTTGGGGGGCAAATGTCACATTCGCCCATGACCGTGCGCTGGCGGGGCTTTCTCACGCCGCATACCACCGGAAATTACCGTCTGATTCTTAATCTCACATACCCCTTTGTGCTCACATCACCGCCGGGCTTCCTGCCCTCTATCGCGGGTGCCAGATTATGGTTAAATGGAAAACTGCTGATCAATCATTGGAAGTTCAAATCCGTAACCCGCTACGTCGGTCCGGTTATTCACCTTCGGGCAGGCCATGCCTGTGCGATCAAACTGGAATATCGACGCCTGCGAGGTGGAGCCATGGTGCAGTTGCGATGGCAACCGGCGGGCGCATCCAAACGCATTTTCTCCACGCAGATTTCCCCCACGAATTTCTACCCCATGATCATCGGAGCACCCACCAGGGCCATGGCCGCAAAAATGCTGGCAGTCCTGCAGAGTCGGCGTAAATTCTGGGGTCATTATGTATTTCCCACCACTCCCCGGGATAGCCCGACGTTTAAGCAGCAGGGTTACTGGCGCGGAAAAATCTGGGCGGCCACCAATTATCTGCTGTTCCAGGGACTGAAGCGTTACGCCTCAGCCCGATTGCTCAACAGCGTGGCGGCGAAAAGCGTGGCGCTTTTTATGCGCAACTGGCGAGCCTCCCATACCTGGAATGAAAATTATTATTTTACCGGCCAAGGTTCGGGTATATCGCATTGCACATGGGCACCGCTTCTGTGTCTGATGGGATTGGAGGATATTTGCGACATCCGGCCCGATGGCAAAATCGCCCTCAACGGAACGTTGAACGAAAAGATACATCTTCAGAATATCCCCATTGATGGCGTGCTCTATGATGTACGGGTTATGCCTGGCCATACCGAATTAATCCACGACGGCCGGATCATCATGAAAGCCAACGGCATGATTGCGGTGCACTCGCTGCCGCACTGACTCAAGCATGTATTTGTGCGTGGCGGTTACAGAACACGTCATGAATGTCCTCGTCATAACGTCTGCTCTCACAGTCGGTAAACCGCGGATTGCCAAGATCAGTCACGCTGGTCGACAATATTCGGCCCGCAAACCTCGGCGGCCTGTGCTGTGGGGGGCAGCGCGGGGAGCCAAAGACCGAGCACTCTCCAGGGTGATTTGTTGTGCGATATAAATCAACCATGGGCGGAAGTTCGCGCTCTATGGCTGCGACAGGATGCGATGCGTCTTGGCCGTTCCCGCAATTTCGGCGGTTGCAGGCTGGCGTGCCGACTCTGGAACCTTCTGGAGTGGGACCGATTCTGGGATAGATGCCTGGCCTGCGATGGTCGCTCCGGGGTATGCCGGAAGCAGGTAGTACAACTGCTGGTGGTGAATCGGTTGGTGGAGCCGAGGAGTGAATTTCGCCTGCACCGCCGATGGTTTACCGACAGTGCGATGGATGAACTTCGGCAGGCGGACAGGGCTGCCGCCGGAGGCAATTCGCCCGTCGATACGGGGCGTGCGGGAGCCGGTTGCGATGTAGGGTTTTCGAGCGGCATGATATTGACGGATGTTGATATATGTGCGCGTGCCGGGTCGGCTCTCGCCGCAGTTCGATGGTCGCCGGGGCCTGACGGGCGTTTTTTCTCGGTTTCGGCGCAGACGTTTTCACATCGCCGGGTTTTGGCAGCGATTCGGGGTTGATGATGAGGTTGTGGACCGCACCGTGCCGGCAGCCGATCCGT
>JAKAVA010000067.1 GCA_021827645.1 Planctomycetota bacterium | reverse complement strand
TCACCGACAAACGCATCCGCCGTGGCGTATTCAAAAGCGTCCCGCAGTTGATTGATGCCATCAACGAGTTCGTTGAACATCACAATCAGAGCCCAAAGGCTTTCGTCTGGACCGCCAAACTCGAACGTATTCTGGAAAAAGTTGCCAAGGCCCGCGCTGTCTTGAATAATGCTCAATCTATTTGATTCACTACACTAGGCTGCTCGCGCCACTGAACCGTCTCCGCGTTTTCCGCGCCTCCGCGCGAGGTTCGGCGTCGTGCCTGCGGCATGATGTAGTCTGCTTTTTTGTATCACGCTATGAATAGAAGGTGCTACGATTTTTGCATTAAGTCAGTACGATTTATTTAATCGTCTTTGCGCTCTTCGCGCCTTTGTGTGAGATCCGGTTCCCTCTGCCTCCGCGCAAAACATGCCCCGGCAAATCGATGGCGATGCGGCCGCCGCGCGCCGGGCAGACGCGAGCAGACGGTGGGCGCAGGCACCGTTGGAATAAATCCACCGGCTCGCATTTGCCGTGATCGTGATTCATCGGATGCACGGCACGGCCGACGGCCCTCTGCGTGCCCCGGCCCGGTCTGGTCACATCGCCTGACTATGTTTCAGATGATTGAGAGATTCCCGCACCTTTTCGGCGGCCACTTTTCGCTTGAGCTGATTCAAAAGCTTCTGCTGCCGGGCGCTAAGCGGGTGATGGGTGCCGAGCACCTTAATCGCCGCCTGCCAAACCAACAATGCCCCGTGCCAATCGCCGATGCCGGCGAGCGCATCGCCAAGATGGCGGTAGACCGTCGGATGGCGGGTACCGACAAGAATCACCGCCCGCTGGAGATACGGGACGGCGCGGGCGGCAAAGCCGAGTTTATAAAGCCCCCAGCCGTAGCTGTCGAGATATTGGGCTACATTGGGATAATTATGAATTGCTAACTGGATGTGCGCCAGGGCCTTCTTAAAATTCTGATTCTCCCGAAGCATTTCAAAGCCGAGATTGTTATTGGCGTACGCGTTCTGCGGTTCGATCGCGAGGATGCGGCGATAGACCTTCAGAGCGGATGCGCGCTTTCCGAGCTGCCAGAGGGTGTTGGCAAGGTTGGATAGATCGGAGAATCGCGGGATGGGACGGTTTACCAGTTTCCGGGCGACCGCCAGAGCTGCCGTGTAATGGCGGGAATGAAAATCCACTCGCCACAGGGCCAGCAGCGCATGGCGGGAGACCGGTTTTTCAGCCAGCCAGCGCGAAACCAGCTGGTGCGCCTGAAGCCATAAGTGATTATGGATCAGCACATCGAGGTACTCCTCTCGCAGGGCCCGCGAATCGGGAAAACGTTTCGCAAGCCGCCGCGCAGCGGTGAATGCAGCCCCGGGCTGACTGGAGTGGTTGCACAGATCAATATACTCCTGAAGCAGATCAGGGTCGGCGGGCCAGACATGCAGCGACTGGCGTAAAATTTTAATACCTGTGCCGGGATGCCCCATGGATTCCGACAACAGGGCCAGCCAGACCGCAGCCAATCGGCTGGTTGGATACAGCCGCCGGACGGCGGCGATTTGCTCCTTCATGGCGGGCCAATTGTGGTTCACCGCGTCGACCATGGCGGCGGCAATCAGTGCCCGCTTTCCATGCCCGAAGCGCGTGAGAAAGTCTTGAACCTCGATGCGAAATGCACCGATATCACCGAATTCATATTCCACCTGCACAAGCCGGAATGCCACCCTGCGATCCTGCGGAAATAGCTCTGCCTCATGCTGCAGAACGTTGATCTCATCCGGCGGATACTGCCGATCGCGCGTCAGCCGCTCCAGTTCACGCCACAATGGACGGTAATGTGAATACGAGTAGGTGGCGTTGATCGCAGTGCTCATGGCGGCCGCCATGCGATCGGCAGCGGCATAAACTTCCGCCTTGATCACAGAGGCATCCGCCCCGCCGAGATGTTCCCGTATCGCCCGACGAATAAGCTCATCCGCCTCCGAATACCGGTGTCCCAACGCCAAAGCAAGGCAGCGCCCCTTGATGGTGGGCCAGAATTGAGGCGCCCGCTGCAGCAACTCACCCGTAACGGCCAGTGCGAATTGGCGGCGGCCGGTAAGCAGCGACAGATCATCCACTAATCCATATTGCCACTGCAGTTGCTCCACCTGTTGTTGTGGAGGCAGGCTGACACTGATGGCCTGTCGCTTGAGCACACGCCGCAGCAATCGGTGAACATCGGCCTCGGTGGGATGCAGGCCAAAGAAATCGGCTGTGATGGCGGAAAGAGCATGCGGCGGCAGCCGGTGGGTGGCGAGTTCGCGGGTGACCAACTTGATCGCATCGAGCCGCCGACGGGTACAGACAGCCAGCACGACGAATTTCTGCACCGTTGAAATTTTTGCTCTTTTCAACATGCAGAGCCGGGTCAGCGTGCGTCGGGCGGTGCGCGTATGGCCTGTAACCCACGCTGCGTGCGCCACGCACGCCAAGGCATCTATTTGAGCCGGGGAGCCGGCCTTTAACTTCTTGGCGGCGGCGAGAACCATCGCCGGACCGTGCTGATCCAGAATCATATCCGCGAGAATGATGGTCGCCGGTGGCGAACCGTGTGTGCGAACAGAGTAATCCACCGCATCCCGGGCGGCAGCATGGGGATGGCCGGTAAATTCCATCGCCAATGCCAGTTGGCCAAGGATAACGGGATTGGTAAACCCCTGCCGACGGGCGGCGGCAAAACATGCGGCCGCAGTACGATAGCGTCCCGCCAGAAGACTGTTGCGTCCGATCAAGAAGTGGATCAACCCGCGACTTCGCATCAGGCGGTGGTCGTGCGGGTCGAACTGGTACGTTACCGAGGGTTGCTTAAGGAGTAAGGCCGTCTGCTGGTACGCCTCGGCGGCAGCACGATAATATCCCCCGCTCTGCAGGGCGGTGCCCAATAAAAAATCAATCCGCGGCAAAAGCGGAGAATCTGCTTTGAGTTGCGGCGACTTGCGGGCAATTAGTAGACGCTGCAGCGCGGCTTTCCGGCGGCCATGCGACAACTCCAGCGAGGCCGCCTGCAATTGAAGTTTCGGATCCAGCGGATTTAGCTGCAGGGCCGACTTCAAATATCGATCGGCATTGGCAGTATCGCCCAGCTTCATCGACACTTGCGCAAGCGCCGAGAGCGTTTTGGCTGAATTGGGATTGAACTTATAACTCTGCAGAAGCAGGTAAAGGGCACCACTGTAGCGGCCCCGGTATGCTGCATTAAGGCCTGAACCGTAAAAAACCAGTGCTTTTTTCTGATCAACGGGAGCGACCGTTTTGCGGGCCGGGGCAACGGGCAGCGAGGTGTTCGCCATCAGTTGCGACAGGTGAACATTTCGCCGCGATACATCCTTTCCAACGGGGGTGGGGCTTAAACCTTTGCCTACCGAGTAAAACGCCGGCTGGTAGAGTGCCTCGGGAACGTGCATCGGAGCGGACGCGGAAAACGGATTGCTCGCACACCCCGAAAGCGAGGCAGCGGAGAGCAACAAGAGCCAAACGGCCGGTTTCATAAAAACATCCTCGACCAAGCCACAACTGCACACCTGAGAGGCCATGCACCGGGGCACCGCGAGAATTGTAGCTTGATATCCGCTAAAAGTGGCGTTTAATTCCGTGTTCCACCATTTACCGGCAAGGGCCAAGTCGCGGTTGTTCACGTTCGGGTTGAAAAAAAGCCGACAAGTACGCATGATGCTCATGCCCGCAGTGGACTGCCGGGGCACGTGGTTTGAAACTCTTTCGCTCGACCAAGAGGAGGATATGGATGCCAGGTAAAACGGCTCTACTCACCGGACATCTGCATGCTACGACCGCGGCTCTTGAGCCGGTGCACCATTTAACGCTGGTGCAGGCCGTGATTCTGGGTCTTCTGCAGGGAATCTCAGAACTCTTTCCCATCAGTTCTCTCGGGCACATCATTATTATCAAACATCTGCTGCATTGGCACTTCAACGCGCAGAACAAGGATTTTCTCTCCTTCGTGGTCGCTCTGCATCTGGCAACGGCCGCCGCGCTGCTCATCTACTTCTGGAAGGCGTGGATCAAGGTCATCAAGGCCTATCTCGGCAGTATTAAACACAAAAAACTGGTTTATGATCGGGAGAGCAAATTTGCCTGGCTGCTCGTGGCCGGCACCATTGTGGTGGGGCTGGTTGGGCTGGTCTTTGAAAAAAAATTCAAGCTGTTTTTTGATAATCCGCACTATTACTGGATGGTGTGCGTATTTTTGATGGCCAACGGATTGGTGATGCTCGCGGGCGACTGGCTGAAGAAAAAGAGCGCCCAGCGCGGAGCCGAAAACAAAGCCGCGGAAGATCTTTCATTTCCCACCGGCGCGGCGGTGGGCGCAGCGCAGACTTTTGCCCTGTTCCCCGGCATATCGCGAAGCGGTGCCGCGATTGTCGGCGGCATTCTCGCCGGGCTTTCCTACGAAGAGGCGTGCCGTTTTGCCTTTATGCTGGCGACACCGGTGATTGCGGCCGCCGGCCTTCTCAAGGTGCCGACCCTCTTCAAGCACAGTGCGCACGCGATCCTCGGCCTCACAATTCCGGCGGCCATCGCAGCGGGATTGGCGGCGTATCTGAGCACGGCATTTTTGATGAAATATTTTGAAACCCGAAAACTGTGGCCCTTTGCCATTTACTGCATCGCCCTTGGAGGCGTCGCTTTGGTCATGGCCGCACACTGATGCCGCCTGTACGGTCATCCCATCACCCCTGATCGCCAGCAATGCGGCGGGTTGGGGAAGCCGACCATGATGGCTGCGCAACAGCGACGCCCGGTCTATTTTCCGTTAGAATTCCTACCTGATAGCGGCACCCGAAATCGGATCGCCGCCGCGAATTTGGACTCAAACGGTCTTCAAGGAAGAATATGTTCGATCAAGACGCCCGGATAACCGACCTGCAAATTGAAACCGAGCTTTCTGAAAGCTATCTCACCTACGCCATGAGCACGATTATGGATCGTGCCCTGCCGGATGTGCGCGACGGCCTCAAGCCTTCTCAGCGCCGCATTCTCGTGGCCATGAATGATCTGCGTCTCATGCCGCGCAGCAAGCATATCAAGTGTGCCAAAATAGCGGGCGATACCTCCGGTAATTACCACCCGCACGGCGAAGCGGTGATCTACCCCACGCTGGTGCGCATGGCGCAGAGTTGGAACATGCGTGCGCGATTGGTTGATGGGCAGGGAAATTTCGGCTCCATCGACGGCGATCCACCGGCGGCCATGCGATACACCGAAGCCCGAATGGCAGAAGCCGCCGCCGAAATGATGGAAGATCTGCGGGAAGATACCGTTGATTACATTCCCAACTACGACGAGCGAATGGAAGAGCCGACGGTCCTGCCGTCCAAATTCCCCAATCTGCTGGTGAATGGTTCGCAGGGAATCGCTGTGGGCATGGCGACGAGTCTTCCGCCGCACAATCTGCGTGAAATCTGCGACGGTCTGGTAAAGGTGATTGACGAACCACACTGCACGCTCAAGGAATTGATGAAGATTGTCAAAGGGCCGGACTTTCCGACCGGCGGCGTGATCTGCGGCCGCAGCGGGATATTGGACGGCTATGAGCATGGCCGCGGAAAGATCGTGTTGCGCGGGCGTGTGCATACGGAACAGGTCAAAGGGGGCAAGGAGCAGATTGTCATCACCGAAATCCCCTATCAGGTGCTTAAGAAAACTATTATTGAATCCATCGCCGCCAAGGTGAAGGAAGAGCAGATCAAGGACATTTCGGATGTCCGCGACGAATCCGATCGCGAGCACATGGTACGGGTGGTGATCGAGCTTAAGCGCGATGCCGACGCCAATGTGGTGATCAATCAGTTATATCAGTACACACCGCTGCAGAGCACTTTCTCGATCATCAATATTGCACTGGTCAATCGCCAGCCGCGGACGATGGGGCTCAAGGAATTGATGGAGCAATTCATCGCCCATCGCAAGGAAGTGATTCGTCGGCGGACGGCCTTCCGCCTCAAGAAGGCCCGCCAGCGGGCTCACATTCTGGAAGGTTTGATTCTGGCATTGGCGGATATTCATACCGAAGAGATTTCGCCGCGCAGCACCGGGGGCAAGATTGAGGTCATGGGCGTCATCGAGATGCTGCGTAACCGCAAGATCAGCCCCGATGTGCCCACCGCCAAAGTCAACCTGATGCGTAAAAAATTCACCATTGACGAAGCCCTCACGTGGAAAAAACTCATTCCCGGCGCGTTTCTCAAACGGATCCATCAGGCGGAAAAGGAAGACGGCGGCATGACGCTTTCCGCAGCCCAGGCGGATGCCATCCTGATCATGCAGCTTCAGCGGCTGGTCGGGCTGGAAATCGACAAGCTTGCCGATGAATACAACAAACTCACTGCCGAAATCGAAGGCTACGAATTGATTTTGAGCGATGATAAACGCGTGCTGGATATCATCCGCGAAGACACGATTGAACTGCGGGAAAAATACGGCGACGAACGCCGCACGCAGATCACCAACGATGCCACGGACATCAATATTGAAGATTTAATTGCCGATGAGCAGGCCGTTGTCACCATCAGCCATGAGGGGTACATCAAGCGCATGCCGCTGGACACCTATCGCCGGCAGGGGCGCGGCGGACGGGGCATTGTGGGGGCCGATAGCAAAGAGGGGGACTTCATCGAGCACCTGTTCATCGGGTCCACCCACGACTATCTCATGTTCTTCACCAATCTCGGGCGGTGCTACTGGCAGAAGGTTTACGATGTCCCGCAGATGAGCCGGCAGAGCAAAGGGCGGTCCATCGCCAATCTGGTGGATTTTCAGGACGGGGAAAACCTGGCGGCCGTTCTGCCGGTGCGCGATTTCGATGACGAAGGTAAGCATCTGGTGATGGCCACCTCGGCGGGCATTATTAAAAAGACGCTCCTGAAGGCGTACGGTAATCCGCAGAAGCGCGGCATCATCGCCATCGGGCTGGACAAGGGCGACAGCGTCATCGGCGTCGGCGTTACCAACGGGAATGATCAGATCGTGCTGGCCACCCGCGGCGGCATGGCCGTGCGGTTTGAAGAAACGGAAGTGCGCGATATGGGCCGACAGGCCGGTGGCGTCAAAGGCGTGGAGCTTGAAGCGGATGACCGTGTGGTGGCCATGGTGATCGTCCCGCACGGGCTGGATCATGGCGATAATCAGGTGACGCTGCTGACCGCGTGTGAGAACGGCTACGGCAAGCGCACACGCATTGAGGAATATCGCCTTACCCACCGGGGCGGCAAGGGCGTGATTAATATCCGTACCACGGAGCGCAACGGCCCGGTGGTGGCGGTTCGGGCCATCACCGACAGCGATGAGCTCATGATGATCACCCGGCAGGGACAGGTGGTGCGCATCGGCGTTACCGGCGAACTGCGAGAAATGGGCCGCGCAACCCAGGGCGTGCGCCTCATCAAACTGGAAGAAGGGGATATTCTGGTCGGCATGGCACGGGTGATACCCGAAGACTCTGACGGTGCCGATGGAACCCCGCTGCTCGATCCGCAGTAAGCAGGGGAGCGGCTGTGCGCTAACCATCATCGCCCGCATCGAATCGACGGGCGGGTAAAAATGACCGGTCCGAGGACGCATGCCTGCAATTCAAACGTTTCTCCACTCTGTGGAGTGAATATGACGAAAGGAAATGGGTGTGGCTGACATACAACCGATGAGTGCAATTCGGTATCCGGCTTTGGATCAGACGGAACTTGTTTCTCCGCCGTACGACGTGCTGGAGCTAAAAGATAAGCAGGCGATGCTGACCCGAAATGCACACAACATCGTGGCTGTCGATCTGCCGCACGTTCCGCCCAAGGTTGCCGGGCCGGCAACCGCGTATCAGCAGGCCGCCGATCAGCTTACGCAATGGCTCTCATCCGGTATTTTGCGGCGTGATGATGTTCCGGGCCTGTATCCGTATGAACAAACGTACACGCATGAAGGGCGGGTGTATCAGCGGCGTGGCCTTTTCTGCCGCGTGCGACTGGAGGAGTTTGGGCCCACCGGCACCATCCATCCGCATGAGCAAACTTTCAGCGGTCCCAAGGAGGATCGGCTGCTGCTGACGCGGGCCACGCGGTGCAATCTGTCGCCCGTCTTCGGGCTCTATGATGATCCGCAGAATACCGTCACCGGCACACTCTTTACCGGCCTTGGGGCGCCCGTGGCGCATGCATCACTCCCTTCAATGGACGGCCGCAGCGAGGTGAAGTCGTCTCTGTGGCGGGTTACCGACGCAGCGGCTATCCATCAGGTGCGAAAACTGCTTGCAGAAAAGCATCTCTATATTGCCGACGGGCACCACCGCTATGGAACTTCACTCAATTACCGGCGCGAACTTGAAAACACATCGGGCCCGTTGCCGCATGATCATCCTGCCAATTTCGTCATGTTTGTGCTGGTAGCCATGCAGGACCCGGGCCTGATCATCATGCCGACGCATCGAACGGTTTCCAATCTCAAAGGCTTCTCGCTGGATGCCTTCCTCGCCGCCGCCGGCTCTCGACTCATTTTGGCGGCACCGGAAAAATTCCCCGGCGACAAGCTCCCCGAGCTTGAAAAACGCCTCGCGTCGTGGGGCAACCATGCGATGGCAGTCTACGAGCCAAAGTCCGACCAGGCCATCATCGTCAAACCCACGAATGATGATCCGCTGAAGGAATTTGCCGCTTCAGCGTCCATCGCGATTCACTCCGCCGAGTGGCGGGCTTTGGATGTGGCCATCCTGCAGGAACTGATTTTTGATCGGATCGTCAAGCCGCAGTTTGCGCCCGAGGGCGAACTCCAATGGGCGTTTCCGCATGAGGCGAAAGATGCGCTGCATCTTTGCCGCCATGCCCATCACCAGGCGGGCTTTGTCCTACAGCCGACGCCGTTGCAGGCTGTGCGGGATTTGTGCCACCATAACGAGCTGATGCCCCAGAAAAGCACATTTTTTTACCCAAAACTGGCGACGGGCATGTTGATCAACCCGCTTTTTTAGCTTTCAGGCAGCCGGCTTCCGCGGCTTGAGGGGACATGGCGGCGGGGCTCGGTGCCGGGCATGGACAACATTTGACCGTCCAATGCGTTTATCCTGTGCGAGTATGCGTGGATGATGCAACACGAAATATTGGCCGATGTCTCACTGAACTTCCTCGGGCAGAATGGATTTGCCTGGTGGGCATTGGTTAATGCCGTTGTCGGCATCGCCCTGCTTGTGTATGCGGTGCGGCAATGGCGCTCGGCCGCATTGTCCCGCCCCGACCTTCCTCCCACATCCCCTGCGGCCTCGGCTGATAAACCGCCGTCCCCATGGATACCCGCGTCCATCGGCATCGTTGCCGTCATTTATGCCGCTGCGGGTTGGATGCTCCCTTCCACCTCGGGGCACCTTGCGGCGATGCTCATCACCGCCGCCCTGCTGATCGCGGCAATCTGGATTTTCTATCAGCGCGTGTACCGGTTTCTGGGACGCCGCCGGATGATGTCGCTTCTGCTGCTCCGCAGCGCGGGGATCGTATTTCTGCTGCTGATGATGTTCGAGCCTGCACTGGCCTGGGTGACCACCCCCCATCGCCTGACGAAGATCGGCATGGTCATTGATGCCTCCGGCTCCATGAGCGTCAACGATCAGGCCAACGCCCCGAGCCGCTATCTCGAAAGCGTGATGGCCGTTCGCCAACTTTCGCACATCATCCGGCATCATTTTCAGATTGAATATTTCGCGTACGACGGCAAGCACAACGCGCCGTTAACCGACGAGCGCGAGTACAGCACGATTGCCCCCGACGGCGATCAGACCGATCTGCCCACCGCAATCAAGCTCGCTGCCAACAACGGCGCACGCGAGGTTGTGCTGTTTTCCGATGGAATTCAGAACGGCCCCACGCCGCTGCGGACACTCGCCCATCTGGGCGTGAAGGTCTTCACCGTTCGCGTCGGATCAACCTCCACCCATGCCAAAGGCGTACCGGAAATTAATATCGTCCGCATCAACGGCCCCCAGTCCGCACCGGTGAATACCCGCATCACCCTTTCGGTGCACATCCGCTCTACCGCACTGGATGACCGCACCGTGCAGGTGCAGCTTCTTCACAAAAAGACGCTGCTGAAGTCCAAACAACTCGTGCTTCAATCCGGGCCGGCCCCGCAGATCATCAAACTGCACATCACGCCACATAAAGTCGGCCGACTTCTGCTTACCGTCTATATTCCGGCCGTCCCGCAGGAACGGTCCACCGCCGGCAATACCCAGCAGTTTCCGATATTAATCACCAATCCGCGGATCAGCGTCCTGTACATTGAAGCCCAAATCCGCCCGGAAGTCGGTCCGCTGGAGGAGGATCTCGCCACCGATCCGAATGTGAATCTGGTGAGCCTGATTCAAACCCGCCCGGGCTATTTCATGGTTCGGGGTATGCATGGAAAATTAACCGCCCTGCCGCAGACGCTCGCCCAGTGGCGGCAGTTCAAGGTGATTATTCTCGGCGATACGGCGGCAAATTTCTTTTCGGCCGATCAGCGCCGGGAGATGCGGCAGGCCGTTAAGGACGGCGCTGGATTTTTAATGATCGGCGGCATGCAGAATTTTGCCTCGGGCGGCTGGGGCAATACATCCATGGCCGCGGTGTTTCCCATTAAACTCTCGACCGTCCACCCCAGTCAGCTTTCGCTCCCGTTTGTCCCGGAGCTTACGCCATTCGGCCGTCAGAGCCCTATTTTTGCGGGGATCACCCCCTGGTTCATCCCGCCCGGCGGTGGACACCCGCAGCGTGCACTGCCCGATCTGGATGGAGGCGTGGCGTTTGCCGGCCTCGCACCTGCGGGCCAGAGTCTGCTCGTTGACCCGAAGGAGAATGTCCATGGCGTCCCGGCCATCATTCTCGCCGTCGGACATTACGGCAAAGGCCGATCCGCCGCGTTTGCCGCTGATACCACGTACCGGTGGCAACTGGAGCTGCGCACGCTCGGCAATGAATCTCCGTACCATCGTTTCTGGGGCCAGCTTATCCGCTGGCTTGCCGGAGAGAGCAAAATTAAGACCGCCTCCGGCCCGTCCGTGACCGCCATGATCCGCCGCCAGCGCTATCGCCCCGGCCAGGTGGTACGCCTCCGTGCCCAGGTGACGGATATGAACGGCCAGTCCACACGTTTTGCCCATACCCGCGTGCTTGAAACACTGCCAGATGGCAAAACCCGCACGCTTTACATGCGCGCGGAGCGGCACAACATCGGCATGTATAAACGCAATATCAGCCCCACCTTGGCCGGCAAATATACCCTTGTGTTTACCGCCAAAAAGGGAGGCAAACTGCTGGGAACGGACAAGACTGAAATTTTTGTTATCCCGCCGCAGACCGAAATGAGCAGGCTCGCCGCCGAGCCGAAAATTTTGCAGCGGATCGCCCGGCTGACCGGCGGAACCTACAGCCGGCTGGATTCCATCGGGGCATTGGGCCAGCGCCTCAATGCCTCGCTGCCGAAACAAAATCAAATTCGGCGGACATCGTTCCCGCTTTACAACAACCCGCTCTGTTTCCTGCTGTTTGTCGCCGTGATCTCGGTCGAGTGGCTCCTCCGCCGCAAGTGGCAATTGCAGTAGACTGTATTAAGCCAGACAAATTATCCGACAAGCATCACGGAGCACTCGGCTCCACCTCTGCCTGTCATGCCATGCACCCGCGGAAGAAATCGATGCATCGAAGGCCGCTTAACTCCGCAAATTACGGCGGGCAGAACCACCCGGTCTGCTGTCAAAAGTGCCTGCCTAAATCGCATCAGAGCCGGTGGTACCATCGCTGATACGGATAACCGATTCCAGCGGCAGGACGAAAATTTTCCCATCCCCCACCTGTCCCTTGCCGTCGGCGCCGGTGCGGGCCGCCTTGAGAATAGCCGAGATGGTCGGCTCCACGAAATTGTCATTAACGGCAATATCGAGGCGCACTTTACGGATAAGATTGACGTGCATCGCCTGGCCGCGAAAGTATTCGGTGTGCCCCTTCTGCCGCCCGTACCCCTGCACGTCGCTGACGCTGAGGCGAAACACCTCAACTTCGCTCAGGGCCATTTTGATGGCATCCAGACGGTATGGCTGAACAATCGCGATGATCCACTTCATGCTGATACCCCCAAAAACAAGAACTGCAAACCGGCGCTGCGTGGCCAACAGATGTTATACCCGGCCGGAATAAATATCGCCTCGTTTCAGATCGCCTCCGCCCCTGAAACACCGTCGCTGATGCGGATGGCGTTTTCAATTGGCAGGACAAAAATTTTGCCATCCCCCACCTGTCCCCGGCCCCCAGATCCAGTGCGGGCGGCGCGGGTGATGGCGTCGATGGTCGGCTGAACCTGTTTATCATCGACGGCGATATCGAGCCGAACCTTGCGGATCAGGTTGGTTTGAGATGGGTCTCCGCGGAAAAATTCCGTGTGTCCCTTCTGCCGCCCGTACCCCTGAATATCGGAAACAGTAAGGCGAAAAATATCCGCCTCGGTGAGCGCCAGCTTCACCGATTCCAGTCGTTGGGGTTGTATGATGGCGATGATCCATTTCATGAATACTGCACCTCGTCTACGCCGCCCGCCGCCCTGGAGCGGGGCACTGCAATTTTGGATTCTACAGGCATTTGCCGATTCGGGAAATGAAAGCGGCCGGGGAGTATTAAATCCCCGGCCGCAGATGTTCCGTCAGGCGGCGGAGAGCCGCCGAAAAGAGCGCCTTGTCAGGCAGTAACTGCACCTTCGCTGATATCGTCCTCGGCAAGGCCGTAGGCCTCTTCACCGTGGACGGCGGCATCACCGACGCGCAGTTTTTCATCCGACATACGCAGCGGGATAAACAGTTTGATCAGGTACAGTAGAACCGTCGTCACCACCACGTTGAGGCCGATGATGAATGCGGCGCCGACGAGTTCCAGCCACACCTGCTTCGGATTCCCCGCCAGCAGACCGCCCGGATTCGTCAGGCCGAATGCGGCGCAGCCAATCTTGGTGGCGAAGATACCGGTCATAATGCCTCCGAAGAGGCCGGCAAATCCGTGCGTATGCACGACACCCAGGCAATCGTCCACCTTTTTGAAGATGGCGAGTTTCTTACCCAAAATGTTCATGGTGAACCACGGCACGGCCGCGCACACAACGCCCACGGCAAGTGCGCCGTAACCATTGACCACACCGGCGCCGGGGGTAATGCCCACCAGACCGGTCACCATGCCATTGACGGCACCGAGAACAGACGGCTTACCGTATTTGATGTAGTCCAGGAACATCCAAACGAGCAGGGCCATAGCCGTGGCAACGTTGGTGTTAAGCACGGCAGCACCGGCGTCGGCGTTGGCGGAATACGGGTCGCCACCGTTAAAGCCGTTCCAACCGAGCCATACCAGACCCGCACCGGCGAGCACCATCAGGATGTTGTTGGCGCGGAAGTTTTCCCGGTCCTGCGGTAGGCGCGGGCCGATGATGGCCGCAGCGGTAAATCCGGTAACACCGGCAGCGAGGTGAATGACGTATCCACCTGAATAGTCGATGACTCCCATCTGTCCGAGGAACCCACCACCCCACAGGCTGAAAGCACCGACGGTGTAGGAGAAGGTCATCCACAGCGGCACGAAGATAATCCATGCGAGGAAATTCATGCGGCCGAAGAGTGAACCGGCAAATAGAATGACGGTGATGGCGGCAAATACAAATTGGAAGTAAACCATCGCCGACATCGGAAAGCCTGCGGTTGCACCGGCCGCAGGTATGCTCGCCTGCACAAGCTCATCTGACATACTGGCTATGGGGGCTGGATGCCCGAGGAATGGGAACCATTGCGGTCCGAAGCCCATGTTGTAAGCCCAGAGCAGCCAGACGATCAGCACGGCGGAAAAGGCGTAAAAGACCATAAAGGCCGAGTTGATGGCCCATTTTTTCTTCACCACGCCGCCATAAAGAATGGCCAGGCCGGGGATACTTTGCATGCCGACGATGGTGGCGGCCGTTAGCTGCCACGCCGTATCGCCGTGCGAAAGCCAAGCGGGGGTGGCCCAATTGGGAGCCGTTGTCGCTGGCGCACTGGCCGCGGGTGTTGTGGCTGCAGCGGCGGCAGTTGCCGCACCGGCGGCCGCGGGGGCTGCGGTTGCAGCAGGAGCTGCAGCAGGAGTTGAAGTTGGCGGCGTGGGCGCCACGGTCTGGGCCAACAGCGGGGCCGCCAGCATGGTGAACATCAGCATCAGGCCGATGTACGCCATCCATTTCATTTTTCTGTGGGTAAACCATTTGGTTGGACGCATGAGCAATCCTCCGAAATAAAATCGATCACGACAAAACAAGGACGAACTTAGATTTCCCGCAACGCACGGGCCTCTCCATAGGAATCTTTTCTTTATGTCACCTTGGACAACCACCACCTCCTTCAGCAACATCCTGCGGCCGGAAAGCCGCATATCTCCAAGTCAGTGCGTGCGGGTTGCATGCCTCTGACCACGACCGGACGGACCGGAAAATTCAATAAGGATTCAGCAAAGTCGGGGAAAATTCGCAGGCGGAATCTGAGCAGAACCTGATGTGAAACGCGTCAGATGCCGGGCCGATGGGCCGGGCAATAAGACCAGACAACGATTGATTTCAATCTCCCCTGAGACCACACGGTCGTGCGGATCGCGGCCGGTGATGGCATCGACTCTCGCCCCGCTGCGACATGCAAGTGATGTGTGATTCTCCGCATGCGACTCCCCTGCCATCACCTGCAAAACGGCACTCCGAAAAGTTGCGCCAGAATCGGGCGGGGCTTGTGGGGTTATGGTGGCAGCGACTTGCATCCCGCCAGCGGGCCGTACCATCGATAGCGGGCCGGAGAGGCTCCGCTTGCCAAATGTACCTTCATCACTATGCCCGCTGGCCAGCGAAACAAAGAAGGCCATGGTACATGCCACCACCAGCAGGGCATGGAGGCTGCTCAGCGGGAGCGATCGAAGAAAGACGATTCGGTCGCTGCCCCCATACGGAAGGGGTGACACATTTTGCGAATGGTCACCCGCTTTATGAGCCGAACTGAATCTGGTTTTCTGCGATCGCACGATCCGCAACCTCTTCAATGCCAAGCCGAGGGATACGCACACATCGGCCCGACAGGAGTAAATTGCAATCGGTGTGCCACACTGATATTGGGTTCGTCCGGGTTTGGTGCGGGAGTGCGCAACTCCATAATAAATAGGCAACTTTGACGTGAACGGCGCGTTATCGGCCTTTTTTGCGCGAAATCCGTGCCGCCTTAAAAAGCATCATGTGAGCAAGGGAAGGGGGATATGCACATTTTTTATGCAGCCGGGCAATTACGCATCATAGTGTGGATTTCGGGGGCGGTGAGTCGGGCCTCTATAACAGCGGTTATTAGTTGGCGCCCGCAGCGGAAGATGGGATGATACCAAGGGCGATTGACGTGAATCGCGTGAAATGCGCCGCATCCGCAAGCGCGCCCGAATTGCTTACTACCGTCCGGCTGAACTAAAACCAGCAGGGTCGGCAGGCGGCCTTCGTAAATCCGGTGCAGTGGCGTCGGCGTCTCTGGAGAGCCTGAAAATGGACGCGTTGAGCGCAGGCAGATTGCCGAAAAAACTCCGTGAGGAGCCGTTGGTGGAGGCTCAGTGGGCGATTCATTTTAACGGTGACACCACCGCAGGGAGCGTTTTACCGGGAATTTTATACGATAAATACCGCACGGAATTTCCAGATATTCAATTGTTCCAGCTTCCCGCGAGCGGGGTACCGGTGACCGTACGGAGTGCCCAACCTGAACTTCAAAATATTGCCACTCATGCCCTGCGGTTTGGCGTCTACACAGCATTCGTCGGCGACCGGATGGTTGCCCTGAGTTCAGCGGCGCCTTATCCCGGCTGGGCCGAGTTCAGGCGTCGCATTCTGGGACTCGCCTCGTGGCTTGCTGCGTCCGAACTGGTGGATCATCCGCTGCAGTGCACGCTCAGGTATACCGATTTCTTCGCTGGTGGAACGGAGCTTTTCGACAAATTGGTCCTGGATGTCTCGGTGGGTGGGCAGCGACCCTCTGGTGCCGGACTGCATCTTCACATGGGAACAGTTACCGGCAGTTTTACCGGTGCCATTGAGGTGATGTTTCCGGTCAGGCTGGACAAAAAAGAGGCCGGCCGGGAGGACGGATTGCTCACGAATGTACAGATCGCGTTTTCGGTGAACGATGGGGAATCACCTTGGACGCAGCACGAAAATCTCCTCGATCTTGCGAAAGCCGAATGCCATCGGGCGTTCTTCAGCCTGCTGCGGCCGGAGATGATCGAGTCGCTGGACACGGAATACGGAGGTTGAACCATGGTCGGACTCACCTTACAGCAGGCAAGCTGCCTGGAGTATGAATATCTCGGCAGCAAAGTCACGGGAGAACTGTGCATTAGCTTTACGGTAGAGGGGCACCGTGGCATTGAAAATCTTGCCCGCGCAACCGGCGAACACACGACCCGGACCACGCCACCCACCGTCCTCGCTGGCTTGGTGCCGACGTTCGGCGGCGCGGGGGGGTGCACAGCCCTCTCAGCCGACGATGCGCTGCCTCGGATCGGTGCGGCAACGACCGGCAATGGCGGGGCAACACGGGCTTGGGAATCTGAACCGACGACACCGCTTGGGCGCAAACTCATGGAGATTCGCAAGCGGGCTATTGAGAACGGGATGACATTTCTTACGCAGGAGGAAGTCGAGGCCGAGGTGCGTGCCCGGCGCGGCGACTACCAAGGGAGTTGATGGCGACCACCCGTACCTATTTCGATACGTGCGTCTATATTAACGCCTTCCGAAATAACGACACGATCGGCGCGCTCTCACGCAGGGCACTTACCGATGGAAATCGGCATGGCCTGTGCAGCCTTTTCCTCCACCTCGAGTTGTTGCCAAAGCCGATCTATTACAAAAAAAGCCACGAGGTGGAATTCATG
This sequence comes from Planctomycetota bacterium, assembly GCA_021827645.1. Taxonomy (GTDB): domain Bacteria; phylum Planctomycetota; class Phycisphaerae; order WQYP01; family WQYP01; genus JAJZGD01. Next base: position 15,337 of record JAKAVA010000067.1, on the reverse strand, counting down.
AAAACGGCTCTCGGCAGCTTCGAACTGGTCGAAATAGGAGATCAGCAGGCGGCGAAAGAGGCAATTCGGATCGCGGAGCGTCACGGGCTTTCTGCGATGGACGCACTTCATCTGGCCGCCGCAATCCGGGGCGGCGCGGCCGAGTTCCTCACGACGGAAGCCCAATCCAAGCCGCTGTGCAGGGTGAAAATCGATGGGCTCAGGGTGGTATCACTGCATGTGGCACCCCAGCCGTAGGGCCAAAATTTTTCGCCGTCCCTGCATGGCCACGGCGAAAACTTAATACCGGGAGCCTGCGTATCGCTTTTTACACGCTTCGTGGATGGGCCTTTTCATACGCATCCTGCAGGCGCTTGGTGGTCAGATGCGTATAAACCTGAGTGGTACTCAGACTCTGGTGGCCCAGCAATTCCTGCACGGCCCGCAGATCGGCGCCGTGATTCAGCATGTGCGTGGCAAAGCTGTGCCGCAGCGTATGCGGGCTGATGTCCGGGTCCAGATGGGCTTCAATCAGATATTTATCCAGTTTGCGGCGGACCGATCGGGTGCTGAGCCGCTGGCCGTGCTTATTGATGAACAGCGGCAACTGCGGTTCCGCATCGGAGACGACCTGCTGACGCATCTCCAGATACTTTTTCACCGCGGCCATGGCAGTGGGGCTGATGGGACTGATGCGTTCCTTGCGTCCCTTGCCCCGCACTTTTAATACGCCTGTATTGAAATCGACATCCTCGCGATTCAGGCCGACCAGTTCGCTTACCCGCAGACCCGTGGAATAGATGACTTCCAGCATGGCTTTATCCCGCGAACCAAGCAGATCGGTGTCCTTGGGCGTATTGAGCAGAGCGGTGACCTGTTCTTCGGTCATGAATTTGGGAAGCCGCTTGTCGAGCTTCGGCGTGCGAATGGCCTGCATGGGATTGTTGCCGGTCAGGCCGCGCTTGTTGAGATACTTGAAGAAGCTGCGCAGCGTCGCCAACTTCCGTGCCACCGTCGCCTTGGAATAGTTGTGTTCACGCATGTGCTGCAGATATCGGCGAACATCATCGGTACTGGCCGCCATCAGCAGCGATTCGATCTGTTCCAGTGTCGGCTCGGGTTGTTGGGCGGCCTGGGCGGCCTGCGCCTGCATCTGCGCGTGGACTGCCGCGGATTGAGAATTGACAATCGACGGCGGCAGATCGGGCAGACCCGCAAGGTAATTGCCAAATTGCCTCAGATCGGCTCCGTAGCATTTACTGGTATAGGTGGAAAAGTGCCTCTCGAACTGCAGATAGTCGAGGAAGTCTTTTACCTTCTGGGGGAGTGGAGGGTGATCCATAATAGCGGCCTCTCTGGCATTAGCTTGGCGGCTGCACCTGATCCATTCTAGGCAGGCACGACAAGGCTTAACATCATGACACTTCCAGGTCTCGTCCGTTGAGCCTGATACAAAAGCTTTCCGCACCGCTGAGCAAGCTCACCAACACGGGGGCGGTTGAAGCCTCAACAAGCGGTGTTATCGGCAAATTATCAGCGCTGGATGAGGTTCCCGGCCGCTGTAGGAGCGAAAATTCCCCGGATATGGCATTGGCTGCACGCCAAGGCCATCGGCGGCAATTTTTGGCGTAAAATATGGGACGACGAACGTGCACCGGAACGTCGATATTGGGGCGGGGGTTTTGAGGGCGGGGTTATTCCCCCATTCGATCGGCGCGGGAGGCAAAATGAACCTTCGCCTCGCCGACCAGATAAAACGATCCGGTCACGGTAATCAGGTCTTCGCGGGTGATGGCCCGGGTTGCGATGGCCATAGCCGATTTGAAATCCGGCGCTACCTGGGCCATGCGGCCGAAGCGTTCGGTAAAGTGGGCGGCAAGTTCTTCAGGGCTGGCTGCCTTGGGGTTGTTACCGGTCTGAGTAAAGATGACTTTATCGGCGCCGTGCGATACCTGTTCCAGCATGCCATCGATATCTTTATCGCAATTGCAACCGAAGATGACAACCATTGAATCGTATGGGATGTACTGGCTGATGCCGCGGAACAAGGCCTGCATGGAGGCAGCGTTATGGGCTCCATCGAGGATGACGCGCGGATCGCGCCAGATCAACTCCATCCGCCCCTCAATGGATAGATTCTTGACGCCTTCCAGCGCCCGGGCTTCTTCAATCTTGAAACCGCGCTGCTTTAACTTATCCAACACCGCCAGGGCAAGGCCGAAGTTGATCGCCTGATGCTCTCCAACCAGCGGCACAACCAACTGTTCAAAGCGGGAGATGGGCGAGTGGAGTGTGGCACGGATATGCGGGCCAAGCGGTCGGGCGATTTCAAACCGATAGCTGAATTCGATATCCTCGCCGACAACTTCCAACCGCGTCCCATTTCGCTCCGCGACGCGGCGCATCGCCGCCACAACGCTGGAGGGCTGGATAACGGTCAGTGCGGGGATATCTTTCTTGAAAATACCCGCTTTTTCTTCCCCAATTTTCTCAAGCGTATTTCCCAGTATCGCCGTATGGTCATAGCTGATGCTGGTAACGGCCGCCACTTCGGGGGTGATCACGTTGGTGGAATCCAGTCGTCCGCCGAGGCCGACTTCAACGACGGCAATGTCGACTTCCTGCTGGGCAAAGTGGCAAAAGCCAATCGCCGTGATAATTTCAAAAAACGTGGGCTTATCGGACCCCATTTTGGCAATCGCGTGTTCGATGCGTTTAACCCAATGGGTCATGTCGGCCGGGGAAATCATGCTGCCGTTGATGGTGATGCGTTCCCGCATATCAACCAGATGCGGACTGGTATAGAGACCGACTTTAAGGCCGCAGGCGCGAAGCATGGCGGCGAGCATATGGCAGGTACTGCCCTTCCCTTTGGTGCCAGCGACATGCACGGATTTAAATTTGGTATGCGGATCACCTAAATGCTTAAGTAACAATCGCATACGATCAAGATTGAACGTGGTGGTGTTATAGCGTACCACGCGCATGCGTTCGTAGTCGGTTTGGGAAAGGAGAAAATCCAGTGCCTTTCGATAGGCACGTTCTTCGCTTGTGTTGTCGGTCCTGTTAACGGGCAAGTCCTGACTTTCCAAAATGCGCTTGACGGCCGCTTGAGTTGCCCTACGTGAGGCGCTTCTCAATGAAGAATTGCCTAAACTTGAGGACTTCCTCCCGCGTCGGGTCTTTAGCGCCGCGGTGGATTTTCGATCAGGCCTGCTACGTCGGAGCTTTTTTGCCATCACCATAACAGTATGTTATCAAAAGATACACATTATTGCAAATTTGGCATTATTCTTGCTCACCGATCGCCTTGGAGGAGTTTTTTCACATTATATTCGCATTTACGATTATTTCTGGTATTGGGTGACAAGCCAAGCGTCGTCGGTCATCAACTCCAAGATCTCCCGTAATCCCCCGCTGGTGCCCCAAACTGTGTGTGGACCCGGAATATTGCGACTGAGTCTCAATTGACATGCAGTGGGTTCGACCCTAGCATGTTCATGAGTGGTGCTCGCCGTCCAAAGCAGAAGGTTGTGCTTCGGTTAACTGCGGGCGCTACGACTGGAATATGAGGATATTGGCACATGCCTACCGAAACATCCGCCATCGAAACCATGGCGAATAAAGAATATAAGTGGGGCTTTGTGACGGATTTGGAATCCGACACCCTCCCGCCGGGCCTCAACGAAGATACCGTCCGCGCGATTTCTGCCCTGAAAAACGAGCCATCGTTCCTGACCGAATGGCGACTTAAAGCATTTCGGCACTGGCAGACCATGACCGAGCCACACTGGCCGAACGTTAAATTTGCTCCCATCGACTACCAGGCGGTAAGTTACTATTCGGCCCCGAAAAAGAAAAAGACGCTGGCGAGTCTGGACGAAGTAGACCCGGAATTGCTGAAAACTTATGAAAAACTCGGCGTGCCGCTCCATGAACAGAAAATATTCGCCGGAGTGGCCGTCGATGCGGTCTTTGACAGCGTTTCGGTAGCCACCACCTTCAAGGAAAAACTGGCGGAGATGGGGATCATCTTCTGCAGCTTTTCCGAGGCGGTACAGAAACATCCCGAACTGATCAAAAAATATCTCGGTTCGGTGGTGCCGTATTCAGATAATTTCTTTGCCACGCTGAATTCCGCCGTATTTTCCGACGGGTCGTTCTGCTATGTGCCCAAGGGGGTGCAATGCCCGATGGAGCTTTCCACCTATTTCCGCATTAATGAGCGCAACACCGGGCAGTTTGAACGCACGCTGATCATTGCCGACGAAGGCGCCTCGGTCAGCTATCTCGAGGGGTGCACCGCGCCGATGCGGGATGAAAACCAGTTGCATGCGGCCGTGGTGGAACTCGTCGCACTTGGCGACGCCCGCATCAAATATTCAACCGTGCAGAACTGGTACCCGGGCGACAAGGACGGCAAGGGAGGCATCTACAACTTTGTAACCAAACGCGGTAAATGTCTCGGCGACAACAGCCGCATCTCGTGGACGCAGGTGGAGACCGGCTCGGCCATCACCTGGAAATATCCGAGCGTGATCCTGCAGGGGGATAACAGCGTGGGAGAATTTTACTCCGTTGCGCTGACCAACCACCGCCAGCAGGCGGATACCGGCACCAAAATGATCCACATCGGCCGCAATACCCGCAGTACGATCGTCTCAAAAGGCATCTCGGCGGGCTTCGGCCAGAACACCTACCGCGGGCTGGTGAAAATATTAAAACATGCGACCGGGGCGCGGAACTACACACAGTGTGATTCCATGCTCATCGGCGATAAATGCGGCGCCCATACCTTTCCGTATATTGAAGTGCGCAATACCAGCGCCCGGGCGGAACACGAAGCGTCCACATCAAAAATCGGCGAAGATCAGCTCTTTTACTGCAAACAGCGGGGCATCTCGCTGGAAGATGCGGTCAATATGATCATCAACGGTTTCTGCAAGGAGGTCTTCAAGGAACTGCCGATGGAATTTGCCGTTGAAGCCCAGAAACTTCTGGGCGTGAGCCTTGAAGGAAGCGTCGGATGAGGGCCCGCTTGCGGACCCTGGCGGCACGATCATCTGCAGCCGGAATATCATCAACACAAGGTAAGACTATTTCAGAAGGGACATTCGGTCATGGCATTATTGGAAGTTGACAATCTCAGCGCCCGGGTTCAGGGGCGCGACATTCTCAAGGGGATCAATCTGACCATTAATCCCGGCGAGGTGCACGCCATCATGGGGCCCAATGGATCGGGCAAGAGCACGCTGGCATCGGTGCTCGCGGGGCGTGACAATTATGAAGTCACCGGCGGATCGGTGCAGTTCAACGGCAAAGACATTCTGGAGATGTCGCCTGATGAACGTGCGTGCGAGGGCCTTTTTCTGGCGTTTCAATATCCCGTCGAAATTCCGGGGGTCAGCACCAGCTATTTTCTCAAGGCGGCGGTCAATGCCATTCGCAAATACCGCGGTGAGCCGGAACTCGATGCGATGGATTTCCTCAAACTGATCAAGGAAAAGATGAAACTGCTGGAAATGGATCAGAGTTTCATGAATCGTTCCATCAACGAAGGGTTTTCCGGCGGCGAAAAGAAACGCAACGAAATCTTCCAGATGACCGTGCTGGACCCGAAGCTCTGTATTCTCGATGAAACCGATTCCGGCCTTGATATCGACGCGCTTAAGATCGTCTCGCAGGGGGTTAACGCCCTGCGAAATCCAACCCGCGGGATATTGGTGGTGACGCATTACCAACGGCTTTTGAATTACATCGTGCCGGATTTTGTACACGTGCTCCGGGACGGCAGGATTATTAAATCCGGCGACAAATCCCTCGCCCTGGAACTCGAGGCCAAAGGGTACGGATGGCTGGAAAACGCCGCCTGAAATCAGCGGCTGATGAATAACGGAAACTCCGGGGAGTATTACTCATGACCCAGACAGTTCAGACCGACCAGCGCCTGAAAGGCCGGACGGCACATACACCGCATATCGGCCCGCATCACGGCCACAAATGGCTGGAGGAATTTCACCACGCCGGCGCTGCAGCCTTTGAAAAAATCGGTTGGCCGTCCGCCGACGATGAACAGTGGCGCTACATCAACATCACCCCGATCACGCAGACATCCTTCCGCCCCGCTGCCGGTCCCGGCTCCGCAGGTCGCGGCGAGTTGGCCGGTGTCAGCCTGGCCGGGCGGGGGTTTTATGAACTGGTATTTGTTGATGGTTATTTTTCGCCGGAGCTCTCCGAGATCGGCGATCTGGCGCGGCTGATTGAATTCCAATGCTTCCACGATGCCTCCGGTGACCGAACGGATCGTATTCGCCGGTATCTGGGCCATGAACTTCCGGCCATGAGCAATGGTTTTGCAGCGCTCAATACCGCGGGGTTTTCCGACGGCATCTTCCTTTATCTCCCCGCCGGGGTGGCGGTGCAGAAGCCGATTCATATTCTCTGGTTCACGACGCGACATGCCCGGCCGACGGTTGTGTTTCCGCGATGCCTGATCAGCGCCTGCAGCGGATCGCAGGCAACCATCATTCAGAGCTTTGCAAGTCTTGAATCGGATCACCCTCCACTTACCAATGCCGCCACCGAGGTGATCTGCGGCCGCGACTCTCGGCTTGAACTCATCAAGCTGGAGCGGGAGGCCCCGCACGCGTTTCATGTGGCCAATGAAGCGGTTCATGTCCACGCCGGGGCAAAATTTCAATCCCTCACCTTTAATGCCGGGGCACTGCTCGTCCGTAATAATATGACCGTACACCTGGCCGAACCGTTCGGCGAAGCGACGCTTAACGGTCTGACGATCAGTTCCGGCAATCAGCGTGTGGATAACCACACGACTCTGGATCATGCCGCCGAAAACTGCCCCAGCCACGAGCTGTATAAAAGTCTGCTCGCGGGGAATGCGACAGGCGTTTTCCGGGGTAAAATTCTGGTGCGGCCCGACGCACAGAAAACCGACAGCAAACAGACCAGCAAAACGATGCTGCTCTCCGACGATGCGGTGATGAATTCCCAGCCGCAGCTTGAAATTTACGCCAACGATGTCAAATGTACGCACGGATCGACCACCGGCCCCATTGATGAAGAGCAGTTGTTCTATCTGCAGAGCCGCGGGGTAAGTGCCGCGCGTGCCCGGTCGCTGCTCACCTACGCATTTGCCGGTGATGTTCTCAATCGGATTATCCATCCGGAGGTGCGGGAAACTCTCTCGACCCTGACATCGGAATGTCTGCATCAACTGCATATTGAATCGGTGGAATCATAATGCCGACACTCCCGCCCAAAACGACCCGAGCCCCGTCTCCGCCGTGGACCAGCCTCGATGTGCGGGCGGATTTTCCCATTCTGTACTGCGGCGAGCGGCCGGTGGTTTATCTGGATAATGCCGCCACCAGCCAGAAGCCCGACGCCGTCATCGCCGTCACCACACGATATTACAAATCCATGAACGCCAACATTCATCGCGGCGTGTATCGACTCAGTGTCGAGGCGACCGACGCCTATGAATCCGCCCGTACACGGACGGCGGCATTCATCGGTGCACGCAACCCGCGGGAAGTCGTCTTTACCCGCGGCTGCACCGAGGCGATTAATCTGGTGGCCATGACCTGGGGTCTGCAGAATCTCAAGCCCGGCAGCCGCATCGTGCTCACCCAGATGGAACATCACTCCAATATCGTGCCATGGCAGATGGTGGCCGCCCGCACCGGGGCGAAAATTGAAGTGACCCCCGTTACCGCCGACGGCGAACTGGATATCGCCGCTTTTGAGCGTCTGGTAGGTCAAGGTGCGGCTCTGGTGGCTGTGACGCACATTTCCAACGTGCTGGGAACGATCAATCCGATTGCGGAACTCACGCAGATCGCCCATCGTCATGGGGCACTGATGCTGGTGGATGGTGCCCAGTCGGTCGCCCATATGCCGGTGGATGTAGCGGCACTGGATTGCGATTTCTTCACCTTCTCGGGCCATAAGATGTGTGGGCCGACCGGAATCGGGGCGCTCTGGGCACGCGGTGAACTGCTCGATGCCATGCCGCCGTATCAGGGCGGCGGCGATATGATCAGCACCGTGAGTTTTGAAGGCTCTACGTGGAATGTCGTTCCGCATAAATTTGAGGCCGGTACGCCGGATATTGCCGGCGCGATCGGTTTGGGAGCGGCGATTGATTACCTGACCCGACTGAATATGTCGCGCGTGGCGGAGGTGGAGGCGAATCTGCTCTCCTATGCGGAAAAAGTTCTTCGTACGATTCCGGGACTGCGGATCGTAGGCCAGGCCCGGCACAAGGCCTCCGTGATTTCGTTTCTGCTTGACGGAGCGCACCCGCACGATATCGGCACCATTCTGGATCAGGAGCATATCGCCATCCGCACCGGACATCATTGCTGCCAGCCGCTGATGGATTTTTATCACATTCCCGCCACGGCCCGGGCATCGCTGGCGTTTTACAACACGCCGGAGGATATTGATGCTCTTGCCACCGGCCTGCGCCGGGTGATCGAGGTATTTCGCTGATGTCCGACCTGCGCGAACTTTACCAGCAGACCATCATCGACCACAATCGAAAACCACGGAACTTTCATCCCCTGACCGATGCCGATCATCATGCCAAGGGGCACAATCCGCTCTGCGGCGACCGGCTGGAACTCTATCTGAAGATGGACGGTGATCGGATTCAGGACGCCAGTTTTACCGGCGCCGGGTGCGCGATTTCCACGGCGTCGGCGTCGATGATGACCGAAGCGATCAAAGGGCGCACGATTCAAGAGGCGAAATCGCTGTTCACCAAATTTCACACCCTCCTCACCACGCCGATGCATGAGCCGATCGATGTCGACGGTCTCGACAAACTCGAGGTTTTTTCCGGCGTGCGCGAGTTTCCGGTTCGCATCAAGTGCGCCACACTGGCATGGCACACCCTCGATGCGGCACTTAAAGATGACCGGAGTGAGGCTAAAACCGAGTAATAACTATGGCCATAACGGTTACCGAAGCGGCTGCGGCCGAAATTAAAAAAATCATCGCGGAACAGGGCATGTCCGATCAGGCCGTGCTGCGCGTCGGCATCAAAGGACGAAATGTTCAGGGGTTCAATTACAGTCTGGACCTGACTGAAGTTAGGCATGACGACGATGTGATTTTTGAATCGCTGGGAATCACCATCGCCTGCGACCCGGTGAGCCTGCCAAGCCTGCAGGGAACCGAAATCACCTATCGGGATGATACAGCGGGACGGGGGTTTGTATTCAAAAACCCGAATTCCGTTCCCCTGCCGGTCAACGCCACGCCCCCCACACCGGGCATTCGCCCGCCCGATTCATCCGCCGACGGCAATGGCCCGGCGACGCCGACCCAGATCATCTCCGCGATTGAAAACAGTGCGATGGAGGCGGATATCATTGAAAAATTACGCACGATTTATGATCCCGAGATTCCCGTCAATATTTATGATCTGGGCCTGATCTACCGTATTGAAATTTCGCCGGAAAAGGATGTGCTGGTGGACATGACCCTCACCGCGCCCGGCTGCCCGGTTGCCGGCACCATGCCCCCGCAGGTTCAGCAGGCGGTCGCATCGGTGGAGGGAATCAAATCGGCCAAAGTGAATCTGGTCTGGGAGCCGGCATGGACTAAAGATCGCATGTCGGAAGCCGCCAAACTGCAGCTCGGCATGTTCTGACCGCCGGGCGGCAGGCAGGGGCGAAGGGCGACCACGTCCTGGCTTTACCGATTTGCCAATCTGTTTAATGATCAGAGTTCAGCAGAGCACCGCCCGAGTTTTCAATCGCCCTTTTCAGGGCATCAAGGCAATCACCATCAATCGCCGTACCCCGATCCTTTTCCAGAATCTCCATGGCCTGTTCCAGTGACATGGCTTTGCGATACGGGCGGTCGGCGGTCAGGGCATCAAAAACATCAGCGGTGGTGATGACGCGGGTTTCAATGGAAATCTGATCCGCGCTGATCCCGTCGGGATAGCCCCGGCCATCAAGCCGCTCGTGGTGGGCCCCGGCAACCGGAGCCAGAGAGGCAAATATCGAGATGCGTTCCAAGATGCTGCGTGAATAGACCGGGTGCCGACGGATGCTCGTCCATTCCTCATCGGTAAGTTTGCCGGGCTTATCCAGAATGGCATTGCTGACGCCTAACTTGCCGATATCGTGCAGCAGCGCAATACGCCGCAGCCACCGGCGCCGAGCCGGGGAAAAGCCGAGTTCCGCGGCGATGGCATCGGCAAAGATCGCCACGCGGTCGGAATGGCCGGAGGTAAAGGGGCTCTTGGAGTCAATCACCTCCGCGAACGCCTCGGCGATGATGTCGATCTGCTGATCGTCCACCTCCATGGCATGAGATGCCGGCTCCAGGCTCATGACGGTCTTTTCCAAATTCGTGGATTTGAGGGTGGACCAGAAACCCGGTTTGCCCGCCGCACGGCTCAATGCCGTCACCAGCCGCGGATCAAACCAAGTGCCGCTACGCTGGTAAACTTCCTTGAGTGCCTGGGCCGGACCACCCGCCGAATAAAAGATTTCCGTCACCTGCGCGAGCAGAGCAATGCGGCTCTGCAACGGGATGACGCTGCCGCTGAGGCGGTTCGGGCGCCCGTTTCCGTTCCAATGCTCGTTGAGGCCGTTGATCGCCTCAGCCACACGATCATTAAACCCCATCCGTTTGGCGATGGCGGCTCCTCGCTGGCATCGGGCCGATACCACTTCATCCTGCAGTTCATTTCCGTTAACGGCCAGGTGCACGAGTCGCGAGAGTTTTTCTCGGATGGGAGCATGCGGCGCCAGATGAGACCAGACAAATTTCGTCACCTGAACCAGGCTTTGATTATTCACGGTGTAAAAATCTGCCTTGACCGATAAATCGTCGTTATCGTAAAGTTCATAAATGCGGGCGGCGTTGCTGGAACATCCGGCATCTTTAAGCAAAATGGTGAAAAAAGTATCGGAAAGTGCCTCGTCGTCCAGGCATAGTTCAATCGCAATCTGTGTGCCGATCCAGCAGGCTCGCAGGCAGTGCCCCGGCGGTAGCCCCTCGGTTAGATCCAAGGCATAACTCAGCGCCCCCATCAACTCCGAAAGATACACTTTGCCCGGTATATCTTGAACCTTTGATGGATCACTGTACTGAGCCGTCTCTGCGATCATGGCCCTCTCCAAATTACGTACGCCGCTTCATTCAGGATGAGCTGACATGTACAGAGAGTATCGGGCGGCCCCGGCACCCGGGTGATGAGGAAACCGGAGATTTGCCATTATCGGCTGCATGCCTCGGGGCAGCGATTTCTGCCCGGCATAGCCGGTCGATTCCACCGCCGGATAGGCTCGAACTCACACGCCGGTCGAGCATCGATCGGAACGGCCTATTTCGATGATTCAACCATTTCGGCGTAATATTCCTGAATGGGCTTAACGGTCCAATCCGTCGCCTTGAGGCTCACCATCGCCTCGGCGGCCGCCTCGGCAGCGGTTACGGTGGTGATGATCGGGATTTTGTGCAGCACGGCCGCGGCGCGAATCTGACCCTCATCGGTGGTGGGGCCTTTGTGCGTGGGCGTATTGATCAGTAGCTGCACCTGATGATTTTTAATCACATCGATGATGTTCGGACGCCCTTCCTGAATTTTATTAATCCGGCTGCACGGAACCGCGGCCGCCTCAAGCACTTTATAGGTGCCGCCCGTACAGATGATGCTGAAACCGGCGGAGGCGATTTTCCGGGCGATCGGCACGATCGCGGCTTTATCCGTATCGCGCACACTGATGTAGACCGTTCCGGAGGTTGGCAGGCTTCCGCCGGCCGCCATCTGGGATTTGGCGTACGCCACCGGGAACGTACGGTCAATGCCCATGACTTCACCGGTGGAGCGCATCTCGGGGCCAAGGATCACATCCACGCCGGGGAATTTATTAAATGGGAACACGCTTTCCTTCACCGCCACGTGCTTCTGCGGGATCACCTCACGGGAGATGCCCAACTCGGAGAGGGTTTTTCCACACATGAGTTTGGCGGCGATCCGGGCCCACGGCACGCCGGTTGCTTTGCTGACAAACGGCACCGTCCGGCTCGCACGTGGATTGACCTCCAGCACGTATACCTGATCATCTTTGATGGCAAACTGCACATTCATCAACCCGCGAACTTTCAGCGCCGACGCCAGCGCGAGAGTATTGCGGCGTATCTGATCGATGATCTCCGGAGCCAGGCTGAATGGCGGGAGCGAACAGGCGGAATCGCCGGAGTGGATGCCCGCCTCTTCAATATGCTCCATCACACCCAGCACCATGAAGGATTCGCCGTCCCCCAGAGCGTCGACATCCACCTCCGTCGCATCGCCGAGGAATCGGTCAATCAGGACGGGGTGATCATCGGCCACCTCCACGGCGTGGCGGATGTAATAATCCAGCTGGGCTTCGGTGGAGACGATTTCCATCGCCCGGCCGCCGAGCACAAAACTGGGACGTACCAGCACCGGGTAGCCGATTTTTTCAGCCGCCCGGCGGGCCTCTTCGCCGCTGAAGGCGATGCCCCCTTCGGGCTGGCGCAGACCCAGTTGCCGGATGAGATTATTAAATTTCTCACGATCTTCAGCCGCCTCGATGGATTCCACGGCCGTGCCGATGATGGGTACGCCGGCGTCTTTGAGGCCCCGGGCCAGATTCAGCGGCGTCTGCCCGCCAAACTGAACAATCACGCCGTGCACCAAGCCACCCGGCTCGGAGAGCGGACGCCCGTTGACCCGCTCAATGATGTTGAGGACATCCTCATGGGTGAGCGGTTCGAAAAACAGCAGATCGGACGTGTCGTAGTCGGTGCTGACCGTTTCCGGATTGGAATTGATCATCACGCTTTCAAAACCGAGATCCCTGCAGGCAAATGCCGCCTGCACGCAGCAATAGTCAAACTCAATCCCCTGCCCGATCCGGTTCGGCCCGCCGCCGAGAATGATCACCTTCCGGCGGTCGGAGATGCGCACTTCATCATCCGCGGTCGTCTCAACCCGACCACGAACCATCTTCATCAGCGGTTTTTCATAACTGGAATAATAATAGGGCGTGGCGGCTTCGAATTCGGCGGCGCAGGTGTCCACCAGTTTGTAGACCGGCTCAATGGACAATGATTTCCGCATTTCACGCACACGCGCCGCTTTCAGCCCCCAAACCGTGGCAAGCTGCACATCGGAATAGCCGTACTCTTTTGCCCGTCGCAGTAACTCGCCAAACGCCGCCTGCCCGGTCGGGGCCAGCGAGCCTTGGGCGGCTGAAATTGCCGTCTGCCGGTTGGAAAGCAGTGCGGCTTCAAAATCCACCAATTCCTTGATCTGCGACAGGAACCACGGATCGATGTTGGTAAGCTGGTAAATCTTCTCAACCGAATACCCCAGTTTCATCGCGTAGCGGATGTAATAGAGCCGCCCTTGCGACGGAACGGAGAGCTTGCGGATGAGTTTTTCCTCCGGCACGGGCCAGACCTGTGCGGCCTCTTCCATGGCGGCAGTGAGGGTGACAAAACTGCCGCGGTGGCCGAGCGTCTGTTCCTGCCGGGCGCGGGAGGCGTCATATTCCGCCTGCTCCCGGCGCCACCATTTGTCAATACGGTCCAGGCCCAAGCCGAACCGCTTGACCTCCATCGACCGGATTCCCTTCTGCAGCGCCTCCTTAAAGGTGCGCCCGATGCTCATCGCCTCGCCGACACTTTTCATCTGCGTGGTGAGCGTTTCATCCGCATCGGGAAATTTTTCAAACGTCCAGCGAGGTATCTTCACCACCACGTAATCGATGGATGGTTCAAAACACGCCACCGTCTTGCGCGTGATGTCGTTGGGAAGTTCGTCGAGTGTATAACCCACGGCCAATTTGGCGGCGATACGGGCGATGGGGAATCCCGTCGCCTTGCTGGCGAGCGCCGACGACCGCGACACGCGCGGGTTCATCTCCACCACCACCATATCCCCATTACGCGGATTAATTGCAAATTGAATATTCGATCCGCCCGTCTCAACTCCGATGGCTCGAATAATAGCGACCGAAGCGTCGCGCATGCGCTGGTATTCCCGGTCGGTCAGCGTCTGAGCCGGGGCCACGGTGATGCTGTCGCCGGTATGGACACCCATGGGGTCAAAATTTTCAATACTGCAGACGATCACCACATTGTCGGCCCGGTCGCGCATGACCTCGAGTTCATATTCCTTCCAGCCGATGAGCGATTGATCAATCTGAATTTCGTTAATCATGGATGCATCGAGACCACGCTGGGCGAGCGTTTCAAATTCCTCCATGTTCCATGCGATGCCCGATCCGGTGCCGCCGAGCGTGAATGAGGCACGGATGATGCACGGCAGTCCGGTGGTTGCCACCACCTGTCGGGCTTCATCAAGCGTATAGGCGAGCCCGCTTTTGGGCACCTTGAGGCCGATATCTTCCATGATCCGCTTGAATATTTTCCGATCTTCGCCACGATGAATCGCTTCACGGGTGGCACCGATCATACGGACGCCATATTTTTCCAGCACGCCCGCGTCGGCCAGCGCCACCGACAGGTTCAAACCGGTCTGTCCGCCGAGCGTCGGCAGCAGCGCATCGGGGCGTTCTTTTTCGATAATCTTGGTAATCGCTTCAACGGTGAGTGGTTCGATATAGGTGCGGTCAGCCATGTCGGGGTCGGTCATGATGGTGGCGGGATTGGAATTCACCAGAATCACCCGGTAACCCTCTTCCTTGAGTGCCTTGCACGCCTGAGTACCCGAATAATCAAATTCGCATCCCTGTCCGATGACGATCGGGCCTGAACCGATAATCAGAATACTTTTGATGTCCGTCCGCTTGGGCATTGATATGAAACCCCTGAACCAAATTTCATCATGCGCCGGCCTTAAACCAAAAGCTGCGCAGGCGAAAAGTTTAACGGCTATAAGCAAATTATGCGCGGTATCCCGCCGCACGCCGAGCCGGTTGCGATGTTGTTATTACAGCATGGCGACGGGCCAGGCGGGGTTGGCGAGAATTGCTTTACACCAGAATTTGATTTTGGAGTCGTCTGGATTCGCGGTTTCGATGCGGTTCAGGCCCCATAATCAAATCCGTCCGGAATTTTTACACCCCACCGCACTTGACGCGGGCATTGGTTGCGGTGTATAGGAGCTGGCCTTACGGCGGCCGTTGGTGGCCCGCCCGGTGTTTCATGCAACGGAGTGCTTCCATGCGTATCCCCACCACCGGTAGACTCTTCAACTGGGAATCTCTGGATGATTCCCCGGACTTGAAAACCCTCCGGTTGTTCCTGGAGTGGCTGCCGGATTCCAAGATTCTCCACGCGCTGCGGCTTCGCCGCTACAAGGGACGCAATGATTATC
>JAKAVA010000114.1 GCA_021827645.1 Planctomycetota bacterium | reverse complement strand
CAGGGAAAAAACGCCCACCAGGCCCCGGCGACCATCGAACTGCGGCGAGAGCCGACCCGGGACGCGCACATATATCAACATCCGTCAATATCATGCCGCTCGAAAACCCTACATCGCAACCGGCTCGGCGTCAATAACGCGCGAAAGTTTCTGGGCATTGCGTCTAAGATGGGTGTCGGCTACAAAAACAATATCCAAGATGTGAAACGTCTCACCGCGGGCGGAATTGAGTTCACCAACGGCGAAAGTCTGGAGGCAGAATTAAAAATTATTTTGCCCGACTGGGTTGCTCACGAATTCCTGCGCAAGCTTCCCATCAGCGACAGCCGGGGTTTTATTGTGACTGATCTGCAGATGCGCAATCCGAAATATCCGAATGTATTTGCAGCCGGCGATTCAGCGGCGGCAGCTGTTCCCAAACTGGGAGGTTTGGCGCATGGGCAGGCTGATATGGCGGCCCGACAGATCGCCAAGGATGTAGGGGCGATGAAGCCGGAAGATGCCGATCGACCGCTTAAGTATGAAATATTCTGCATCGGTGATATGGGTTCAGGAAGGGCGTTTTATATTCGAGCCAATACCTGGTTCGGTGGCAGCGACGAGGTGATGGAGTTTGGCCGTGTCCCTTATCAGCTGAAAATGATGTATCGCAACCTTTTCTTCCTGCAACATGGTCGGGTTCCGGATTTCGGATTGCAGGTGGCACAGTTCATGGCGGAAAAAATACGGGTGTAACCGGGCTACCAGCGGAGTAGCGCCGCTCCGCAAGCATGCTGAAGTTTTGGGAGAAGCGAATAAATCGATGAAAAAGTCGAGGATCACGGCTGGGCTGCGCCATTCTGTCGAACCTACATTCGCACTTTGTTAGGTGTCCATTTCGGAATATAATGCAGGAGCGCCGAGATGACAGGGATGGACTCGTGGATTTAACCTTGAAACTGGCGATTCTGGCGGACGCCGCCAAATATGACGCGTCGTGCGCCAGTTCCGGAGCCAAACGCAAAGGAAACGGGAAATTGGGCAACGCCACCGGGGTGGGCATCTGCCATTCCTACACTCCGGACGGGCGATGCGTTTCACTGTTGAAGATTCTGTTGACCAATTTCTGCATCTATGACTGTGTTTATTGTGTAAACCGAATTTCCTCCAACACCCGTCGGGCACGTTTTACGCCTGAAGAAGTCGCCTCTCTGACCATCAACTTCTACAAACGTAATTATATTGAGGGATTATTTTTATCTTCCGGCATCATCCAATCACCGGATTACACTATGGAACAATTGGTCCGATGCGCTCAGCTGTTGCGATTAGAACATCAGTTCAACGGGTACATCCACCTCAAGGCGGTTCCGGAGGCGTCCTCTGCACTCCTCGAGCTTGCGGGACGATATGCCGACCGATTATCGGCTAATATTGAACTGCCGACAGCAGCGGATTTGCGGCAACTGGCGCCGCAGAAAGACCATGCGGAGATCACTGCTGCCATGGGTCAAATCGCGGAACGAATTGAAGTCCGCCGGGGGCGTGCGTCAAGTATCCATGATGCGGAAAAAACTCTGTCGGCTGAGACCGGGGAAACATACCAGTCCGGACGCCGTGCAAAAGAAGTCTTTGCCCCGGCCGGACAAAGCACTCAGATGATTGTCGGAGCAACTCCGGCATCGGATATGACGATCCTCCGAACCGCAGACGGACTCTACCGGCAATATGCTCTGCGACGTGTCTATTATTCCGCCTTTTCACCGATTCCACATCATGATTCTCGTCTACCCGGCATTGTCCCACCTCTGCTTCGGGAACATCGGCTTTATCAGGCAGACTGGTTATTACGGTTTTACGGTTTTACCGTCGCCGAAATTTCCACGGCGGCCGTCAGCGACTGCCTCAGTTTGAACATGGATCCCAAACTGGCGTGGGCTCTGCACCATCGCGGCCGATTTCCCGTGGATATCAACAGGGCACCGCGCCATGAGCTATTGCGTGTGCCCGGACTGGGCGTACGTAATGTGGATCGAATCATTCGCATGCGGCGGATCCGAAGCGTTCGGCTGGAGGATTTGGTGCAGCTGCGGGTACCGATCAGACGGGCCCGCCCATTTGTTATTGCCGGAGATTTTCACCCATCCGCGCTGAAACTGGATCAGCTATCTTTCGCGGATGTCTCGCGCGAGTTGCCGCTCTTTGCGCATCTGACTACACCCGTGGGCGGTGAGAAATAAATAAATGATGGGTGGACGTGCCGCACAGAAATGGAGCCGCTGATAAACATGATGGTTGACTTTGACGGAACCTTTGAAGGATGGCGTGCGGCAGCCGGCCGATATTTGCGCTGCGAAATTGAGCCGCACGGTCTACATTGGCCTGATCCATATCAGCGATGCGGATCGCTTTTCGCACCTTTGGGGTCGAACGGCGGCGGATCGCTAAGGGATGCAGACCGAGTTGATCCAGCCCCAAAACTTACAAATTCAGCTGCCGCTTTTCGCCCGTTGGAAAAGCGATATCCGCCGGTTCCCGCCACTCGATGGGCAGGCTTTTTGCGTCTGGCGCAACGGGTGTGTTACGCCCGCTTTTCCGAACGCTTTACGCTGCTTTATCGCGTTGCGTGGCGGATGCGTCACGGGGAGCCGGATCTGCCGCTGCTGCTGACTGATCCGGATATGCTTGCCATTATGCGATGGGACAGCAGCGTTCGCCGTGACGCCCATAAGACCAAGGCCTTCGTCCGCTTCAAACTGGTCTACCGGGATCGCCAGACGGGTATTGAGTATTTTGCCGCCTGGCATCGACCCCAGCATTATCCACTCCGATTGGTGGGGAGTTTCTTTGCCGATCGTTTCGCATCGATGCGATGGGCCATTTTTACACCAGATGAAAACGCTTGCTGGGACGGCAGCAATACGGTCTATTCAAGGGCGCGCGACGGCCAGACTCTGCCGCATGAAGATGATGTCGAGCAGTTATGGTGCATTTATTATTCGTATATTTTCAATCCCGCCCGGGTTAATACGGCCGCCATGCAGCGGGAAATGCCCAAACACCACTGGCAGACTTTACCGGAAGCCACCGTCATCCCGGAGTTGATTCGCCATGCGCAGCAGGCGACAAGCCGCATGCAGACTCATATCGATGAGCCGCAGCGAAGGCGAAAGTTTCCTGTTTCCGTGCCGGGCACATCGTCGCCGACCAAATCCATTGACCAACAATCGCCCGACGAAACCGGAGTCGTCAGATTGAAAGATAATCCCGGGCGAGAAGAGGGCGGAACGGTGAATGGGGCGGCAGGCGTAAACTGAGGTAGGTGTAAAAGGATAGAAATGGAGTTTTCGCATGTCAGATCCATTATTTAACTTCCTGATGCGACTTCGGACATGGATTGCGGGAAGTGCTCTGGTGGGATTATGCCTTATCTTCAGCCCAGGTTTACCTCTGGCCGCAGAAATTTCCCGCGTATCTCACATGGCGGAGCATCCTACTTCATCCGAGGGTCGGGCAGCGGCTTTTCGGTTGGAGGCGCAGTTGGATAAGGCGATAGCCGAAAGCGAAGCATGGAAGCAGATTGTCCGCCAACCGAATGGACAATTGCACCATCAATACCTGATTCCCGGCGCCGGATACTATCAACTGTTTGACTGGGACACCTACTTCATGGGCGTTGCGCTGAGCTACCGCCACCGAGGACGGAGCCTTGAGGGATCCGTTGAGGATTTCCTGCACTTTACCGACCATTATTTTTCGTATGTCGGATACACGCCGCGTGAAGTTGACGGCCACCATATGTGGGCGCTGCCGGAGATGTGCAAGCCATTCCTGGCGCAGATGGCATTGCGCGCAAGCCTGACGATGCACCATGTGGCGTGGCTCAGGCCATATTACCACCGTCTGGCGGATACGATTCGGTACTGGCGCAATGCGCGCCGGGCGACAGACGGCCTTTTTACCTGGTTTGACGGGGTGGAAAGCGGAACCGACAACAGTCCTGCGGTCATCTACGCGCCGGCAGACTGCACGGAGGGCGTCGACCTGGCGTGTTACATTTACCGTGAATACCTCGCCATGGCCGATCTTGACATCATGTTAAGAAAACCTGCCGATGTGAAGCGCTATGAGCGGCATGCCGCCAAGCTGAAAAAGCTGATTCAAACCAGGCTGTGGGATGCCGATGCGGGTACATTTTATAATCGCAACAGCCGCACGGGTAAGTTTATCAAAGTTCCGGAGTGGACCAATCTGACACCACTCTGGGCGGGCGTGGCGACGCGCCGTCAAGCGCATATTCTGATTACACGCTGGGTGCTCAATCCACACCGATTCTGGACGCGTTTCGGTATCCGCAGCCTGACACCGGCGAGCCCATCGTACCACCCGATTCATGGTTACTGGCAGGGGCCAATCTGGATTATCAGTAATTACATGGTGATGCACGGTCTGATGAATTATGGCTATACGTCGCAAGCGAGGCTTCTGGCCCGTGAAACGGTTCGCATGCTGCTCCGGGATATTAAAAAGACCGGCGGCATGCACGAGACCTATAATCCGGATACCGGTGTGGGCCAGAACGAGGGGAACTTCAAAAGCTGGGACCTTCTCGGTGCGTATATGATCCGCGAGGCATATAACGGTACCGACGCGGCCGCGATACCGGCAACCGGCAGCCTGAGGAAATAAGGCCGTACCTGCGGCTCCTTGGCCTTTAATATCGCCGCCTTGGATGCGACGAATGCAAACGGCGCCTTGCCTGATGTCGCCTCCGGTTTAATATTCAGCCGGAGAGGCTCAGTCCAATGAGATGGAATGACGGAATATGAGCAGACGGGGCGCGTGGATTCTGGAAGACCAGTGTTCCCTTGAAGGCAGCGCGTTGGTCGCCTTGCCGCGAGGAGCGCCGGTGCTGCTGGTGGAAGACATTCCATGGTTGTCGACGTATCCGCACCATTGGCAGAAGCTGGTGATGTTAATCTCCGTCCAACGCCACTTCGCACTGACGTTGCGGCGTAAAGGCTACGACGTGGTACAACATAAAATGTGCGACAATCCCTGCGCGGCCCTGCTGAAGTTCGCGGCGGATTTCCAGCTTGACGAAGTGCAGGTCATGGAGCCGGCCGATATCCCGCGGATGAAGTGGATACGTGAAATCTCCCCTCCTTGCCGGATGACCGTAACGGCGAACAATATGTTTCTGACATCCAAGGAGGAATTCGCAGCGCTGGCTGATGGCAAAAAGCAACTCGTTATGGAAACTTTTTATCGGCATATGCGGAAAACGCGCCGCCTCCTGATGGATCAGGATGGAAAGCCTGTCGGCGGCAAATGGAACTTCGACGCCGAAAATCGTATGGGCCGAATTCCCCCCCTGCTACCCCTGCCGAGCGAGTATCGCCCCGAACTGGACGATATCACGCGCGAGGTATTTTTCGATGTCAAGCGAGTCTTTGGCGCAAGTTGTTTTGGGAAAATGCCGATGAAACCGGACGGTGCATTTATCTGGGCGGTCACACCTGAACAGGCGGAGGAACAGCTTGATCATTTTATTAACTCCCGATTGCATGATTTCGGTGCGTATGAAGATGCCATGACGGTGCGGTCGTGGTCGGTGTTTCATTCTCAGCTCTCACCGGCGATGAACTGCGGGTTGCTGCGTCCGCATCGGATTGTGGAGCGAATTCGGGAGATTGCCCCTGCTGGGAAGCGCCCCACCAACATCCCGCTCAATTCACTGGAAGGTTTCACACGGCAGATCATCGGCTGGCGTGAATTCATGCGGGGCATATACCGGCGGGAAATGGCTCGCGTGAATATCGCTCCGTACCCTCTCCGCAACGAACTGGGGGCTACGCAACCACTGCCTGAATTTTATTGGACGGGTGAAACCGACATGGTGTGCATGAGGGAATCGCTCAAACCGGTGATACAATTTGGATATTCCCACCACATTCCGCGATTGATGGTTCTCGCCAATTTTGCGCTTCTTCACGGGATTGACCCGTCGGTAATTAATCAATGGTTTACTTATGCCTATGCCGACGGGTATGAATGGGTTACGACGCCGAATGTGATTGGCATGGCGCTCTACGCCGATGGTGGAATCGTGGCCACCAAGCCATATTGTGCTGGCGGAGCCTATATCAACCGCATGTCGGATTACTGCTCTCAATGTCAATATGACCCCACGGTGGCGGAGGGTCCCAAGGCTTGTCCATTTACGCGTGCCTATTGGCCATTCATTGAGCGGCATGCCGGCCGCTTTCAGCGCAATCCGCGGATGAGCATCGTGCTGCGAGGCTTGAGCCGGCTCAGCGCATCGAGCATCCGTCGCCGCGCAGATGAGTCGTCCCATTGGGTAAAAAGCCTACCGATTTATTCACCTGCCAACGGCGGAGCCCACCAGCCATGACACGCAAGATAAAAATCTGCGAAGTATGCAGGCGGCCCATGACATGGCGAAAGAAATGGGCGAAGAACTGGGCGTCGGTCAGATATTGCTCGGATGCATGCCGCAGAAAACGCAAACGCTCTTCAGGAACCATTTTTTTATCATCGGGTGTCGCTCGATGAGAAGAGTGCCGAGGCGCGGGTGATTTTGAAAGATCCAAAGCGCATTAGCCCGTCTTAACGATCAGTTGCCGGTCTTGACCGACACGAGCAGACTGTCATCCGCGAAGAGACCGAGCTTTTTTGGATCCGCGAGTTCCTTCAAAGTATGGAGACATGGCTGACAAATATACCTTCCATCAGGCGTTTTGGTTCGCCACTCCTGCCCGATATCCCGGTGACATCGGTAACATTGCTTGGTCGGTACCGTATGACGGTTCAAATGAGAAATAAGACTACGTGTGGTACTCATCACTCTCTCCTTGCTTTCTAGACTCGAACTCTAACTTACCTAAGAATTGAGGACTGGAGTTATATCGGCAGAGGTATCCATCGGAATGGATAAAAAACTGAAACATTCTGGTGATCCGACTATATGGGACGCATCTATCGCGTTCGACGTCTGAACGCCCGAAAATGTCGCCTCCCATTTGATAGCGGGGCATCTACGCGCCGGGACGGATAGCGGGTAGGATGGCGTGGCTCGGAAGGTGTTATTGGAGTGAAGGGTTGAAATGACTTCCAACGAAATCAGGCGGGCGTTTATCGATTACTTTGTAAAGAAGCACGGGCATGCTTTTGTACCATCGAGCCCGGTCGTACCCCATGACGATCCGACCTTACTTTTTGCCAATGCGGGCATGAACCAGTTCAAGCCATATTTTCTCGGGCTGGAAAAGCCCGCGCACCAGCGGGTTGCCAATTCTCAGAAGTGCATCCGCGCCGGGGGCAAACATAATGATCTGGATGATGTGGGACGATCCCGACGCCACCACACTTTTTTCGAAATGCTCGGCAACTGGAGTTTCGGCGACTATTTCAAGGCGGGCGCCATTGAAATGGCATGGGACCTGCTTACCGAGCATTGGAAGCTTGATCCGAAGCGGCTGCACGTGACGGTGTACGCCGGCAACCCGGCCGACAATGTTCCTCCGGATGATGAGGCCGCCGAGCTCTGGAAAAAAATTGCGGGCCTTCCCGATGATCATATTCACCGGTTTGTGGATGACAACTTCTGGGAAATGGGCGAAACCGGGCCGTGCGGACCGTGTACGGAAATTTTCATAGATCGCACTCCGAACGCGGACGGCGGGCGGGAGGTCAACGGCAGCGACCCGCGGGTGATGGAAATCTGGAATCTTGTGTTTATTCAATATAATCGCGCGGCGGACCGCAGGCTTTCGCCGCTGCCCGCCCGGCATGTGGATACAGGCATGGGGCTGGAGCGCATCTGTCAGGTGCTACAGAAGAAAGAAGACAACTATTCAACGGATCTTTTTAGCCCCCTGTTCAAAGCCATCGGGGAATTATCGGGGACTTCCTACGGCGGGCGGTTTCCGGATTCGAACCACGGATCTGTCTCCGGGAGAGAGGCGGAGGATGCGGCGTTATCGCGCGATATCGCGTATCGCGTCATCGCCGATCACATCCGGTGTTTGACTTTTGCGCTTACCGACGGCGCGATCCCGAGTAATGAGGGGCGCGGATATGTGCTGCGGCGCATCCTTCGACGCGCCGTGCGATTCGGAAGGCAGTATCTTGGATTTAAGCAGCCGTTCATGCACGAACTCATTGCGGTGGTTGTCAGCACCATGGGAGAAGCATTTCCCGAATTAAAGGCTGATCCCGCCGCGGTAGCCCGACAGATTCACGATGAGGAGGAGAGCTTCAGCCGGACGCTCGATCGTGGGCTGGAACTTTTTGCCTCGGCGGCTGAGGAAGCACAAAAAACCAATCCCGATCGTCCTGTGATTTCCGCCGAACATGCGTTCAAGCTGCATGATACCTACGGCTTTCCGATTGATCTGACGGAGGTCATTGCACGGGAAAAGAATCTTACCGTCGATATCGCCGGCTACCATCGCCTGATGGAAGATGCCCGGGAGAAGGCACGTCGTGGTGGAAAATTGACTCAGCAACATCTGTCGCAGCTTTCGCCTGATGCCGTGAAGCAGTTGGAAACGCTGAGGGTGGCCCACACGGACGACCAATATAAATACACGCCCAAACCATTGCGTGCGACCGTTACCGCGATCTGGAACGGGAAAATATGGCAGCAGGAGGGAATCGCCGGCGAGGATGATCAGATCGCCCTCATAACGGATAAGACCATTTTTTACAGTCAGATGGGCGGGCAGGTGGGAGATACGGGTGTTATTGAGTGTGATGGCCACGGCGTATTTGAAGTCCGCGAAACCCACGCTGTGAGCGGCTGGGTGATGCACATCGGATTTCTCCGATCCGGGCGGCTGCGTGTGGGGCAGAGCGCTACGCTACAGGTCGATGAGCGGCGCAGCGACATTGAACGCAACCACACCTCCACGCATCTGACCAACTGGGCTCTTCGGGAAGTGTTGGGAGAGCACGTGGAGCAGAAGGGTTCGCTGGTGGATGCAGACAAGTTTCGTTTTGACTTTCTGCAGCCCCAGCCGCCAACCACTGAGGATTTACACCGTATTGAGGGGTTGGTGCGGGAAATGGTTCGTCGTGATCTGCCTGTTCATACGGGCGAGGTTGAGTTGGAGAAAGGGCGGGCGATTTATGGATTGCGAGCGGTGTTTGGGGAAAAATATCCCCCAATGGTGCGGGTGGTGAGCATTGGAGCGGAGATTGACGCCCTGCTTTCCAACCCGACGGATCGCCGGTGGCGTGCCCATTCCATTGAATTCTGCGGCGGCACGCATGTGGATAAAACCGGCCGCATTTCAGATGTTGCGATCTACGCAGAAGAATCGGTGAGCAAGGGTATTCGGCGCGTGGCGGGCGTTACCGGTGAAGCGGCGCGTGCGGCGTGGATGCAGGCCGATGTGGTTGAACGATTGATCGATGAAAGCCGGGCTGCGGCGGCGGAAAAGGTTGATGCGATTATTGCTGCATTGCAGCAGGCGCTCAAGGAACCGTATCTACCCATTGCGGTGCGTCGCCGGGCCAATGAGGCCGTCGCACAGCTGTTGGATATTAAAAAGGCTGAAAGCCGCAAGTCGGCGGCAGAGCATCGGCAGGTTGATCAAGAACTGCTTGGACGGGTGATTCAGCAGGCGGCGCAAGTCGGCAACACGACGCTGATTATCAGCCATCTCGGTGATGGCGACAGCGAGATGCTTCGTGAGGCCGGCGAACTGATCCGTAAGACGGCCGGAAAACATTCGATGGCGATTCTGCTTGCGGCCAAAAGCCAGGACACGGACAAAAATGGGGAATTGCAGCCGCCAAAGATTAATTTTCTTGCGATGGTATCTGATGATTTAACATCGAAGTTACGTGCGGGCGACTGGATCAAGCAGGTGGCCAAAATCGCAGACGGAGCCGGCGGTGGAAGGCCGCAGATGGCGATGGCAGGCGGTAAGAATGTTGCGGCGGCGGAGGACGCACTCCGCCACGGACGTAAGCTCGCCGAAGAACTAATTGGCTGATCTCGGCTGCAATTCAAACGCGGGTTGCGGCTGAGTTCCGCGCCGCACGTGGAATACCGACTCAAGGACTTCATCCCGGAGAGCGGACTCCGGCGGCCCGGCCGCAGCAACTGATCCTTCGCTGAGTACCATCACGCGGTCAGCAGAGCGAAACACCGTATGAAGATCGTGCGTGATCCAGATGACGCATCCCCCCTGCACCTTGATGCGGTGGATCAGAGTCAGAAGTGAGAGTTGATGTTCAATATCCAGTGCCGATGTCGGCTCATCTAGAGCAACAATGGGCGTATCTTGAGCCAACACGCGTGCGATAGCGACACGCTGCTGCTCACCGACGGAGAGTTCATTAAACGCCCGCCCTGAAAGATATTCGACCCCGGCGAGTTGCATGGCTTCCTGCACGGCATCGGCATCGGAAGCGGGCAGGCGGCAGCTATGCGTCTGTCCAACGCGGTGATAGCGCGCCATACGGACGAATTCATTGACGGAATAATCAAATGGGCACGCGAGTTTCTGGGGCGCCAGCGAGAGAAAGCGTGATCGATCTCGATTACCAATGGTGGAGAGAGGGCGACCGAAAATTTTAATATCGCCACTGCGGGGCTCCAACATACCGGTGAGCAATCCCGCGATGGTAGACTTTCCGCTACCATTAGGCCCGACGATGGCATTAATACTTCCGGATGAAAAGGCCAGGTTCACGCGATGCACGACGGGCGTGCGATCGTAGGCGAAGGTGACATCGGTCAGTGTCACCGCCATATCGGTACCGGATTGAGATTTATCGCTCATTTATCGCCATCCGATCTTATCTCGCATCAGATACAGGAACAGAGGCCCGCCAATGAGTGCGGTCATCACACCCACCGGAATGGGATGATTGAGTTCCATGGCGGAGATACGTGTGATTAAATCCGCTGCAATCAGCAGCGCCGCCCCGAGGATCGGCGCAATCATCAACAGCCTGCGATGATCAGGCCCGATCAGCCGCCGACTGATGTGCGGACATATCAGGCCGACAAAACCAATGGGGCCTGCAATGGTGACGGCCGTCGCCGTAAGTGCGCTGGATACCGCGAAATTCAACATCCGCATGTGGTGCATGGAGACCCCCAGCGACGCAGCCTCAATATCTGAAAGAGAGGAAATATCGAGACGGCGGGAGTTGACCAGTCCCAATCCCCAGGCGATCAGGAGTACGAGAGTTCCCAACAGCAACAGCCAGATCGGGGTAATTTCACTGATATATCCGAAGAGATAAAAATAGACGCGGTTTTGATCGTAGGTGGGCAAAAAACTGTTGATCAGCAACATTAAAGCCCCGGCAATAGTACTGATAATCACGCCGGCGAGGATCAGACGCACGGGATCAATGAAACCCGAACCGCGCCTGCGCCCAAGCCAGAAACAGGTTGTCACGGCGGCACCGGCACCGAGAAAAGATGGGAGGGTATGGCCCGCACTAAGCAGCACAGAAAGCCAATGAGGTAATCCGGTGAAATGTGAAATGGCTGCGATGATGAAAATCCAGATGACGACACCGAGCGACGCCCCGCCGGAGAGCCCCAGCACATAAGGGTCGGCCAGTGGATTGCGCAGCAGATTCTGCAGAAATACCCCGGATAGGCTCAGTGAAGCACCGACAATGGCCGCCGCCAAAATCCGCGCGAGCCGCAGATTGAATATCGCACCGTGCGGAATACCCCATCCGATCGTGATGCCGTGGTGAATGACCGGCCCTATGCAAAGGCTCACCATCGCTACGCCGAGCAAAATGCCGGATGAAGCCGCCAGCGCAATTTTCATGGCTGCTCTCCCGCGTTTACTCCAGTTGTGCTTCTAACCGACGAAGAAACCGGTTGATGAATCATCCGGCGCAACTGATGGATCCGCGCTATCACGTTTAAGGTCAGCAGATCGGCGTCCCGCCATCGGATACGGCAGAGTTTGGGGCCGTAATGCCGCACGAGCCAGCGGTAGGCGTGATGCACCGTCGCATTGGGATGCCAGATAAGCACCTTCTGCGGCTTGAGTTGCTGAAGTTCCGCGTGGGTAATTTTCGGAAAGCCGCTGCCAAAAGTTCGTCCCAGATTTATTCCTCCAGCAAGTTGGAGTTCATCATCCATAAAGTTCCCGCCGCCGACAACCATCAGGGGCTGAGCGGACAAGAGGTAAACCACTCGAACCGACGGCTCATTGCGGCGGCTGAGTTCCAGCAATTGACATGCGTTGCGGAGGTGGGCGACGGCGCGGCGAGCGCGGCCGGGGCAATTCGCGGCTTTCCCAAGGCGCAGCACGGTGTTTTCGAGTTCATGCGCCGAATTGAGCTTAATATCAATCATCTGACAATCCACTTTCCGGCAGATTTCCCGCACACCGGCCGGGATCAGGGCGGGATTGATCTGCAGAATCAAGCTGGTGGGGTGCAGTTTGAGCATGAGTTCGGTATTAAGTCGCAGATAGTTGCCGATAACGGGGAGATTTTTCAAAGGCGCGGGAAGCAGAGGTTTATCATAGGTCGAGACGGCCGCCAAGCTTGCACCGGCGTGCAACTGCAGGAGAATTTCAGTCGCGGCCGGAACGGTACTGACAATGCGCGGCCCGGCGTCATTGCTCGTGCCGAGACCTGCGGAATCAGTTCGGCGGGAATGACAACCTGGAATCGCCATGAAAACTCCCCAGACGATTAAGGCATACGCGATGGGGCGGCTTTTGCGGATGGATATCTCCATTTGAATGATGTTAATGGCGCGGAGCGGGCGGCTCAATATGAATCGCTGAATACAAAACGGCCGAGGGCAAATCAGGACAGGTAGCCGGGGCGACGCAGGAAAGGGATGGAGACGACCGGGTTCGAACCGGTAACCTCTGCCTTGCAAAGGCAGCGCTCTACCAGTTGAGCTACGCCCCCTTTACCGACTGTTATCGTAAATTGCAGCCGCCTGATTGACAAGTGCCGCAGGCGTTTCAGCTCCATTCAATGAGTGATTCGCCTGAGGCCTTTTTCACTTTCCCGAGGAAATAGGGCTTTTCTCCCAAGGCTCGAAGGCCCGTCATGATGGAGCGGGTGAAGTTGGGCCGCACCACCATCACATAACCGATCCCCATGTTGAAGACGTTGAACATTTCCTCGGCATCCACCGGGCCGTGGGTCTGAAGGAAATGGAAGATGGGCGGGACGGGCCAGGCGCTGCGTTTGATTTTTGCGGCCATGGATTCGGGCAGCACACGCGGCAGATTGCCGGGCAGGCCGCCTCCGGTAATGTGGCTCATCGCCTTGATGATTTTCTTGACTTTATATTTTTTCAGTATTTCAGAGGTACTTTTCACGTAGATACGGGTCGGGCGAAGCAGTTCCTCACCGAGCGTGCATCCCAATTCCGCCACATGATCATCGGGTGACATGCCCAATTTATCGAAGCAAATTTTCCGCACGAGCGCATAGCCGTTGGAGTGCAGGCCGCTGGAGGCCAGCCCGATGATGCTATCGCCGATCTCCACATCCGAGCCTTCAAGAATCTTGCTGCGTTCCACCACGCCGACCGCGAAACCCGCCATGTCGAATTCACCCGGGGCGTAAACCGACGGCATTTCCGCGGTTTCACCGCCGAGCAATGCCGCTCCCGCCTGCACGCACCCTTCGGATACGCCTTTGACCATCTCGGTGGTCATCTGCGGATCGAGTTTGTGGACGGCAAGATAATCGAGAAAAATCAGCGGCTCGCCACCCTGAACAATCAGATCATTGACACTCATCGCCACCAGGTCAATTCCGATGGTGTCATATTTTTTCATCTGAGCCGCGATCTTGATTTTGGTTCCCACGCCATCGGTGCAGGCGATGAGCACGGGCTCGCGATAATTGCGGGCGAAGAGTTTTTCGTTGAAATCAAGCCGGAACATCCCGGCAAACCCACCATATTTACCCAAGACCCGCGGGCCGTAGGTTCGCTGACACAGGTGCTTGATCTGATCCACCATCGTGTCGCCGGCTTCGATGTCCACACCGGCCTGTTTGTATGTGAGGGGTTCAGTTGCCGAATCATTTCTTTTCATGCGGCGGAAGTTTATCCGAAGCGCCCGCGTTCTGCGAGGGGCGGAGAGACCGACTCCGACTCTCGTTGTCTGCTCGGGGGGTAGGCGGATCCTGGGAGCGGGAATGACACCGGCTCAAACCGCCGCGGCTGCAGGCAATGCGTTAGAGATTTTTTTTTCGGCGTCGGGCACATCGACTTCCGCTGCGGCCGGGATTTTCAATCCGCCGTGCCCGCATATTCTGCCCGATCTGCCTGAGCGTTTCGGGTGCGAGAACGGCCGCCGCCATGGGAAATACATCATTCTCCTCGGTGGCGATATGTGCGGCATAGAAGTTCATCAGCCGCTCGATCAGGATGCGAAATTCAGTCATGTCAGCTGCGGAAATCCGCCGCGATTTAAGCCATTTGCGTCCGAGTTGATTCAGTCGTTTGTGCATCTGTTCCGCGAGCCGATGCTCCGCGGCAAGCTGATCCATTTTTTCCACCAATCTGGCCGCAGCGCCTCCGAAGGCGGAGAGGGCGGGAAACAGATCCCCTTCTTCGTCACGATTGTGTCGCGGACCGGCACTTTGAAAATAGTTCAATGCCGTGCGCAGAGCACGGCGTCGCTCGGAATCAAGCTCGTTTTTCACGGCGACACGGTCGAGAACATCGAGGAATTTTTCGATTCTTCGATGGCAGTCCATCATCAGTTCAATGGGATGATCGAAATCGGGCTGCGGCCCCTGGCCAACTGAAACGGGCATCGGCAACTCCTTCGTTGCAACGCAGGCTCAAGACCCGCCCGCGCGGTTGCAGCCTGTTTGAACATCGGGGTCTTTACACTCTGGATAGACTACGCATGCCATGTGAGGTCTTACGCTCGAAGTCCAAGGTCACCCCGATTGCCCTTTTCACAAATCAGTATACGGTACAGGCATGGGTTTTGGTAGCATACGGAAATTGACCCAATGGCGGTTTGGGGATTCTCCAACACCGCTCACAGTCCGTCCTCCCGGAGATGCGAAGGGAGTAATCGGCGGCTATACTTAAGGTTCAGCCGAGTGGCGAAGGTGCTAAAGCGGCAGAAAACAGTAAGGAGACCAAGTGCTTCACCGGACCAAATCAATTCTAACGGCGGGCTTGTTGGCTGCGATGATATTACCTGTTGGAGCATCGGCCGCGACGTCCTCCCCATCGAGTGCTGTACCAACCAATATCCTGCCGGAGAGGGCGAAGCCGGGACAGAAGGCGGTCGCCATTGTCAACGGCGAACCGCTGAGTGAAAAGAAATTTCTCAATTCACTGGTGCTTCTGAAAGGTATGGAACTGATGCAGCGATGGCTGCAACTCACGCTCCTCAAACAAGCGTGTGAAAAAGCCGGGCTGCACGTCGGCCAAAAGCAGATTCAGGCTCAGATGAATTTTGTGCTTCAGAATCTGGCGGCACAGCATGTCCCAGCCGACGAACGCATGGCAGCCCTTGAGAGAATTCTTGCGTCCCACGGTGAAAATTTATCCATCTTTGACCTGGGACTGGCCCGCACGGCGTACATTGAGGCCTTGGCAAAAGGACATGTCCACGTAACGTCGAAGCAGATTCATCTGGAGTACGAAAATCAATATGGACCGAAGGTATTGGTCCGCGATATCGTGGTTTCCCGCTTTTCACAGGCGGTAACGGTGAAAGACCTAATCGAGAAAAAGCATGACAGTGCCGCCAAGGTGGCGGAGACTTACAGCCTCGACAAGCAGAGTGCTGCCAATGGGGGTGAAGTGCTTATACCGTTGAAGGACTCCGCCATTCCACGGATATTCCGCTCGACGGCAGCCCATCTCCGCAAAGGACATCTTTCAACCGGAATCCCCATGGGGGGCGATATTCATCTGCTCTGGCTGGTGAAAAAGATTCCCGCACAAAACGTGCCGCTGGCAAAAGTTCAAAAGACGATTAAGGCGAATCTCACGCGTATTCTGGAACTGCAATGGGGCGAGCGTGAAATCGAAAGATTGGCAGCGGCAGCGAAAGTAAAAATCAAGGATCCGGTACTTCGCGCCATGTACGCCGAACTGAAGCATGAGATGGCCATGGAACGTGCTGCCATGCAGCAGGCAAAAAAGAAACAGAATCCGCTCATCCCGTCGAATTCGAATTCTGGCGGGAACCCGGCAGGCATCGGCGGAAAATAATGTGGCGGCTGATTCAGATCAGCAGCCGAGATTTGCAATTATGAGTTGGTCAACCCGACTGGCCGATATCTCGGCCGGTCAGGGTTCATGGCAGAGGCATAACAACATGGCCGGTGGAAGTGACGCACCTTTCAGCATTCCCGTTTCCAGCCGAATACAACGGCTTCCCCCCTATCTTTTCGCCCGAATCAATGCGCTCAAGGCGGAAAAGCGCCGGGCGGGACATGATATTATCGACTTGGGCATGGGCAATCCCATCGACCCATCGCCGGATTTTGTCGTGGAAAAACTGGCAGAAGCGGCACATGATGCCCGCAATCACCGTTATTCGGCCAGCGTCGGCATCTTCAACCTTCGACGTGAGGTGGCACTCAAATATAAACGCAAATATGGAGTTGAACTGGATCCAGAGAAGGAAATTGTCGTCACCATCGGGAGCAAGGAAGGGTTTTCGCACCTGATGCTGGCTATGCTCGGAGCCGGAGATACGGTTGTGGTGGGCGATCCCGCCTATCCGATCCATGTGTATGCGGTGGCGCTGGCGGGCGGAAATGTCATCAGCGTGAAGCTGGGAAATGACGAAGCGTTTCTGGAGCGCATTGAACATGTGCTGCGTAATCTGTTTCCCCGTCCAAAACTGGTCATCCTCAATTATCCCCACAACCCGGCGGCGATGACGGTGGAACCGCTGTTTTATCAGCAGGCGGTGGCATTGGCCCGGCAGTACGGCGTCCTGCTGATCAATGATTTTGCCTACGGCGAGACATGTTTTGACTCGTACCGTGCGCCATCATTTCTGGCCGCGCCGGGAGCCAAGGAAGTCGGTGTTGAATTTTCCACGATGAGCAAACCGTACAATATGGCGGGGTGGCGTGTGGGATTCTGCTGCGGCAACAGCGAGATGGTGCGTGCGCTGTCAACCATCAAGGGATATTACGATTACGGACATTTCCAACCGATCCAGATCGCCAGTATTTTGGCGCTTCGTAAGGGGGATGATTTTGTCGCGTCGCAGAGCCTTGTCTATCAGAAACGGCGAGATGTTCTGGTGAGCGGGCTGCGCAAACTGGGATGGGAGGTGGAAGTACCGCGTGCCAGCATGTTTGTGTGGGCGAAAGTTGATCCGAAGCATCTGGCGGGTGAAGGAACTATCGATTTTGCGTTACGTCTGATTGAAAATGCGGACGTGGCCCTGGCCCCGGGTCGTGGATTCGGTGAAAGTGGCGAAGGATTCATGCGCATCGCGCTCGTGGAAAACGAACTGCGGATTAAGCAGGCTCTGCGGCAGATGGATGCCTACCTCAACGGCAGAAAAAAACACCAGCGTCCGAGCGCCTATTCCGGCGATCGTCAGATGAGTTCACCGCCAAGCGATCAACCAGTGATCTGACCGCCTCCGCGAGATACAATATTTATTTAATTCTCTGGCCGCAACGCGATCTGAGGCAGCTGTTTCACAAAGTGGCTGATGGCGGCATTGACGGCTTCGGGAGCTTCCATCGGCGTCAGATGGCCGGCGCCGGGTATCTCAACCCATCTGGAATCAGGCATCTGGGAACACCATCGTTGCATCAAATTGGGTGGCGTAATCACATCCTCGGCCCCGCCAATCACCAGCGTCGGTATTTTGATCTCCGGGAGATGGGGTGACTGGTCGATTCGCATGGCGGCGGCCATCTGAGCCTGAATCATCCCGGCCGGATTTTGTCTTGCGATCATTTCCGCCACCCGGCTTCGAAGTTGCAGAGGGGCCGACGGCGACAGGAGCCGGTCGGGCATTTGTCGGAGCGCTCCGATCCCTTCGGCCTGCAGGTCGGCTATGGATTTGAGCCTTCCCTGGCGGGCCTCCAGCGTGTCGGCGGCCGGATGTGTATCGATGAAAATGGCGGCACATGCGTCTTTGGGAAATCGATTCAGGAGTGCGAGCAGCACGTAGCCACCCATCGAAAATCCGCCGATCATGCAGGGCGAATTTGCATGGCGTGCGATGAAATGATGGATATCCTCGGCGAACGCGCCGATCGAGCAACGATGGGCGGGATTGCCGGGACGTGACCCGAAGCCGGGGAGGTCGGGAGTCAGTACCCCCATGCCGGCGGCCCGAAAAAAGCGAACCTGCTCTGCCCACATTTCCTGATCAAGCGGGAACCCATGTATGAGGACGAGATCCGGAATATTTTTCAAATTTCTGCCCCCTTGCGCGACGAAAGCATAGGAGGAATACTCCCGCCTTCGGTGATTACCCAAACAAAGAACATTTTAACGCTTTTTAGAATATTCGTCCAAAGAGAGGATGTCGGCTTTCCGCAGTGAACCGCGGCTTCTCATTTGGCGGCGGCTGAGGAAGCGAAGTACGCCCTCGCAACATCAGGCTTTGAATTCGGGGCGATCAACAGCCGGCCAGTCCACGTGGAAAAATTGACCAGACGGACAATCGACCCGTTCGTAGGTGTGAGCGCCGAAATAATCGCGCTGAGCTTGGATTAAATTCGCAGGCAAAACCGCCGTGCGGTAAGCGTCATAATACGCCAGCGCGGACATGAATGCCGGGGCGGGAATGCCGTTGGTGGCCGCCAGCGAGACCACTTTCCGCCAGTCATTCTGTCCATTCTGAATCTGCTTTTTGAAATAGGGATCCATGAGGAGATTGACCAGTTGCGGGTTGGTGCTGTAGGCATCGGTAATTTTTTGCAGGAACTTAGCCCGGATGATACATCCCCCCCGCCAGATGGAAGCGATCGTGCCGAAATCGAGTGTCCAGTTATATTCCTTCTGGGCTTCGCGCATCAATTGAAACCCTTGGGCGTAGGCACAAATCTTGGAACAGTACAGGGCCTGACGGATAGCCTCGATCACCGCCCTGCCGGCGCGTAATTTTTTGACCGTCGGGCCGCGGAGTTTTTTCGAAGCCATCAGTCGCTCTCCCTTGACGGCGCTCATGCAGCGGGCGAAGACCGCTTCGGCAATTGAATTGGCCGGTACACCCATATCGAGCGCATTGGCAGCCGTCCACTTGCCGGTGCCTTTCTGCCCGGCGGCGTCAAGAATGACATCCACCAGGAATTTTTTCTTATTTCGTGGGTCTTTCTGCCGCAGGATATCGGCGGTGATTTCAATCAGGTAGGAATCGAGTTCGGTCGTATTCCAATGCGCGAAGATATCCGAGAGTTCATCGGGTTTAAGCCCCAGCAGAGACCGAAGGAGAAAATAGGCTTCGCTGATGAGTTGCATATCCACATACTCAATGCCGTTGTGCACCATTTTGACGTAATGCCCGGCGCCATTGGGCCCCAAATACGCGGTGCACGGTACGCCCCCCTGAACCGGCTTACCCGGCTCTGCGCCTTCAAGCGGGCGGCCGGTTTGAGCATCCACTTTGGCGGCGATGGCGGTCCAGATGGGCTCCAGATGCTTCCACGATTCGGGATCGCCACCCGGCATAAGCGAAGGTCCGAATCGGGCGCCCAGTTCGCCACCCGAAACCCCGGAACCGAAAAATTTCAGCCTGCCAGCATATTCTCGCTCGCGGCGAATCGTGTCAGTCCACAGGCTGTTGCCAGCATCCACCACAATGTCGTCGGCCTGCAATCCCGCCGCAACAAGCTGTTCCACAATGCTGTCGAGAGCCGGACCGGCTTTTACCAGCACGATGATGACGCGCGGTTTCGCGATGGCGGCGACGAATTCCTTCAGGGTTTGACAGCCGACAAGACGACCGGGCGTATTCGGATTTTCCCTGATGAATTCGTCCATAACGCTGGTGGTGCGATTGAATACCGCGATATCAAAGCCGTGATCGGCGATATTCAGCGCCAGATTCTTACCCATGACGGCCAAGCCAATTAAACCCACCCGCGGACCTGTTGCTGACATTGCTGTATCTCCTTGAGTGCTATGTTACCGCTTTGTTCGACCCGCAAACTCAATAGGTCGCAGCGACGAAGAATCCTAACACAGTGCACGCTTATAAACCAGAGAGTCTGCCCGCGAGCGTATCGACGCTTTGCGCAAATTCTCATAACGGCAAAGGACTGCTACGCGTGATCACCGCTTATCTTGGAACGAGTTTATCTTCACCGGTCGCCCAGTTGCTCTGCCTGTTTGGCTCGATGTTTCCCGGCTGATGCCCTTGGAGTAACTGGAGGTGCTGCGGGTACGTTGGTTATCAAGGTGACCTGCGTAAATTTGCCTTTGGCAACTTTGACGCCATGGAACCAGTCGAGCCGCCGAAACATGTAGTGATGCGCCCGAAGATAGTTCAGGGATCGCTGATCAACGGCGATACACCAGCGAGAGGTTGTATGCATCGCCCATTTCGCGGCCGACCCCATTTTGTGGAGGTGAGAATCCCGGGCCATTTGCGCGGGACTGGAGAATAATCGCACATATGAACGGGAATAAAATACCAAACTCGGCTCAATATACCCCACCGCGCCAAGATGGTATCCCTGCGATGCGAGCAGCGCCATCCGAGCTCCGGCGCGCCGACTTAATTCCAACCCTTTTACCTGCGGCAGGGCAATGGTGTTAAGGAGGATAAGCGAGAGACCAAAACCGAGGAGCGTAATCATCGGCCAGGGGGGCCTGTTCCACGCCATTGCACCCGCGACGCCGGTTGCCGCCAGCGCAATGGCCGCCGGCACAAACGCATTAAATTCACCGGCATGTTGCGGAAGAAAGAGGTACCAGCAGCCAATTAATAATCCCGCACCCAGAATGATCCAGATTGAGGACCAGACCCAGCGTGCCGCAGCGTACCATGGAGGCGCGAGCACATCGGTAAGGCGATGCCAGCTTTGCACCATGGTGTCAGCGCACAATATCGCCAGTGGAATGAATAATGGGAGGTCATATTCCACCATCTTGGTGACAAAGCACTCGAAGAGCAACCAACTCGGTATGATCCAGCAAAGCAGAAATTGATAAGGTGACGGATCAAATGCAATGGGTCCAATCCGTCGCGCCCGCCGCACCGCATGGAAACCCGCTGGCACCAGAAGTACGCTCCACGGCCAGAAAGTACCCCAGATGGTGGCGAGATAAAAACCGGGTGGCTCGCCATGGCTCTGCAGGCCGGAAGTGGTTCGCTTAAGGACATTCTGAGTGATCATTCTTTCAATGAGCGCCCCGTGAGTCTGAACCCACGCCGCGATAAACCAGGGCAATACCACAGCGCACAGCAATAAAATGCCGTAGAACGGGCGAAGACCGCAGAACCACCGCCAAGATTGACGTCCGGCGGCTGCGGCAAAATTGAGTATCCAGCGGACCAATCCGTTTCCGTTGGTTCGATTGCCGACCGATGTCGGCCATCCGAGCAGAATGCTCAGCGCTACGGCGGTGGTGAGAACAAATATAGGTGTAACACCTTTGGTTAGAATACCGAGACCCATGGCGATCCAGAAGATAGCCACATCCCACCACCGAAGACGCGGGCGGTTATGGAGGTCCATATCGCGCAGAATTTCCAGTGCGTCAGTCGAATGAAATGCTGCCGGCGCGGATGAAACGAGATGCTCATCGACATGGCGCGTCCGCGCGTCCCACGCATCCCAGAGTTTTCCCATGCAAACGGTCGTGAAAAATACAAGTACAGCGTCGGCGGTCGCCAATCTCGATTCTACGAAGAACAGAGCCGACACCGACAGGAGCAAGGCACTAAGCAGGCCGGCAGCCCGGCCGAATCGCTTACCGGCCATGAAATAGACCACCAGCAGGGTGAGGAGCGAGGCGACCACGCTTGGTAGTCGTGCGGCCCCACCGTGAATTCCAAATAGTGCATAGCTGATATCCATCAACCAGTAGATCACGGGCGGCTTTTCCGGCCGTAATACGCCATTGAATGTCGGCACGATAAAATTGCCGCTGTGGATCATGGCGGCGGCCGCAGTGGCGAATCGAGGTTCATCGCGATCAAAAAGGGGAACTCGGAAGAGTCCGGGCAGATAAAGCACGGTAGCGACGAATAGAATCAGGAGCATGTCCTCCCAGTTCCACCAATGGCGGGCGGCTTTGGGTTGCATCTTGGAATTTAAATCCCGGTTCGGCATAGTTTTGCAAATATAAGGGCAGGCTATTTATCCGGCCAGCCGAATTAAACTTTTTATGTGCAAGCGGGCTGTGAGATAAGTGGGTAATGCCTCGCGCGGAGAAAAAGCGTTTAACGTATGCCCTTCCACTGAAACAACGAGGACTTGACCCCTTCGTAGCCCTATAATCAGAAAAAAGGCTCGAAAAGATAAATTTCAGACTTTTTGTAATCAAAACGGCCAACCGTGCGTTATACCCTTGGTAAACTGTTGGGCGACCGGCGGCATGGAGCCGAGGGCGCTGAGCAGGGATTTTTGCGAGCGGGTAAGACTATGACGATCAATTTCAGGCACCAGGGAAAAAGCGGCTTTACGCTCATTGAATTGCTCGTGGTCATCTCGATCATTGCTCTGCTTATTTCCTTACTGCTGCCAAGTCTGGCGAAAGCCAAAGAAGATGCCGAGGCCACGGTGTGCGAAAGCAACATTCGGCAACTGCTTATCAGCCTGCAGGGTTACGTCAATACGAACAGCGGCATGTTCCCGCTGGATGGAATATTATTCCCGCATGTGGCGAAATATCCGCCGTATGTTGGATCAGCATCGAGTGATCCACAGGTATATGAACTCTATCAAACATGGAGCAACACGCAAAGCTACAATCTTCGATTCGGCGCCCTGTTTCCATACATGGCCAATCTGAATGACAAGGCGATGGATCAGGCTACCTATGACGCCCAGCACAATCTTCCCTCCTATTCCAGCCAATTTCCAAGTTTGAACCCGGCGATAGATAGGATAGCCGCGACATTTATGTGTCCGGCGGATAGTGGCTTTCGCGACAGCCCCAATGCCGTGACGCTGCAGAATAACTGGTCGACGGTCCAGATCGGCCCGGAGCCATCCGGCGGGTTCTGGAGTTACTCAGTGAATTCGATCACTAATTCCCAGGCGGCAGTACTCCAGACGATCTTCGGCGTGAATCAACAAGGCTCACCAGAAACACCATGGAGCTATCCGCTGACCAGTGGTGCGATTAATAATCCGAAATTCCTCATATTTATTGAGGAATCCGCCCAGCACTCCAATTTCAATGACGAAGTCATGGACCCTGTCGGATACAATACTGGTGATGCGCTTTCGGAACGCCACAACGGAGGTGGGAATCTGGGCTTCTGGGACGGGCATGTTCAGTGGATGTCGGCCAGCGAATATGACAATGTGCCTAATGCTCAGGGGGATACGCTTTCGGAAGCTGGAGCCATATCGCCGATTATTCACTGGTTCTTCCCCACCAATTGAAACCGCCCATCGCGGACGACACGGGTAAACTGGCGGTGGACGTGCCGCGAAATGACTGGATGGGCGAATAACCGACGGGGTATCTGTTTCTGAATCAGAGAACGTCACGGGTAAAAAAGTCCGGCATGTCGACCTTGAGCGGTTCGCCGTTGGCAATGTTGTCCTCCCCTGCCATGATGACCTGATCGGTGGTGAAAGGCAGGCCGGGAAACCGACCGAGGATTTTCCCAAGCCAGATCGGGATTCCCAAAGCTCGGCGAACCTTTCCATGGCGGACTTTCGCATAAAGCCGGAGAAATTCGGGCCAGGTAAATTCTCGCGGCCCGGTGAGCTCATAAATTTTTCTGATCGACACCGGCCGATCCAGACACCATTGGAAAAGTTTGGCTACATCTTCCACTCTCACCGGCGCTATTCGAGTACGCCCGATCCCAAGCGTGCCCTGTCCGAAATACGGCATGAACAGATAGGGAGGTGTAATTCCCTGCGACCAGGCATCCAGCATCTGCGTAAATTCACCCTGATCACCCAGTATCAGCGACGGGCGGATGATCGTGTAATCGAGGCCGGATTTCACGACGATCTGCTCTGCCGTCCATTTGGTTTGGTGGTAGCTCGAAACGGCACTCATGCGCGTTCCCAATGCAGACATGTGGAGCAGCCGTTTAATACCATTTTCACGCATGGCGAAAACCGTATTTTCAGTGGTAGCGACATGGGCGTCGTAAAATGATTGGCGTGATGTGGGGCGGATAATGCCGACCAAATGAACTACTGCATCGCAACCGGCAAGGGCACGGCAAGCATCCGATGAGATCGTCAGATCGCCAGCGACAAAACTGACGCCATCGATGTGTGCCACATCCGAAGAAGCATGACGGGCAATGACGACGATCTGGCGATAACCGGCATCCAGTAATTGAGTCACAACCGCTTGACCGACAAAACCGTTACCGCCCGTGATGGCGATCCGGCCCATATCCATATTTTCGTTTTTAGGCATCTCCATGGGTGATATCCAATATTATCCAAAAGGTTTATCGGTCGCGCGGCGAAGGTCTCTCCAAAAGTCCAGCCACAAATAAGGCTTGGAACATCTTATGCCGATAATAAGGGGCGGGTCAGATAATTGGAATTTGGGCGTGCCCGCTTCAGGTAGATATCAGTCATGCCGCGGATATATTTGCAATTTCTGGTAGTGGGGTTGACGATGATCGTGGGAGCCGGTCGTGTTTCTGCCAGCGCACCGGTACCGAAGTATGCTCATCTCACGCGGGCGGAAATCATCAGGGCGATTCACGAAGCCGTCAGTTACCTGAGACGAACGTCCAAGCCCGGATCTTTCTGGGAATATTCCGCTCCAAACAATTGGGCGTATGGGGGCCC
This sequence comes from Planctomycetota bacterium, assembly GCA_021827645.1. Lineage (GTDB taxonomy): Bacteria > Planctomycetota > Phycisphaerae > WQYP01 > WQYP01 > JAJZGD01. The sequence continues at coordinate 7,914 of JAKAVA010000114.1, read as the reverse complement.
GACAGCCCTGGTGACGTACGCCTTGCTGCAGGCGGGTCTGGCCACCGGAGATTCAAGCTTAAGTCCCGATTCGTCTTTCATGCGGCCAGCGATGAAATTCTTGGTAAAGCTGCACCCGAGCGGCACTTATGTGGCGGGCCTGCAATTGGCGGCCTTGACCAGCGAACCGATTTCAATCCCCGGATATTACCCGGCCATCCATCGTGCGGCGGATTTCCTGATCGATTCAGAGCATAACAATGGCGCGTATGACTATTACTGGTCGGGCAGGAAGCCACACGACCCGATTCCATCCCGCTGGGATAATTCAAATACCCAGTATGGCGTTCTAGGCGTCTGGTGCGCGGAAGCGGGCGGTTACATCTACCCGCCAATCTCGTATTGGCGGATGGCTAAAAAACACTGGCGAAAATGCCAAAATCCGGACGGAGGCTGGTGTTACCAGTCCGGTGGTGCCTCCACCCGATCCATGACCGCGGCAGGTTTGGCGACACTTTATATCACCGATCAATATCTCCATCCAGAAGTTCTCAATGTTCTCAAGCCCAATAGTGCCATCAAGCGAGGTCTGGCCTGGCTTTCGAAACATATCCGGACCCAAGGAAATTTGTATTATCTCTACGGTCTTGAACGTGTTGGTTTAGCCAGCGGTTTGCGCTATATCGGCGGACATAATTGGTACCGCATGGGGGCACGGATCATTTTGAAAACGCAATCCCAACCCGGCGAGTGGGACGCAGGTGTAGTCGGTGCAGCGAACCATGTTATCCCCACTGCCTACGCTCTGCTGTTTCTCTCCCGCGGACTTAATCCAGTGATCTTCAATAAACTTTCCTATCCAGGATACTGGAATCTGCGTCCTCACGATGACCAGAACATCACCACATGGATCGGCAACACGCTGGAGGAAAACCTGAACTGGGGCGTAGCGGATATTCATTCCAATCCGCATCACTGGCTCAACGCTCCCATCCTGCTGATTACCGGCGACAGGGCCGTTACATTCAACTCGCGGCAGATCGCCCGGCTTCGCCGGTACGTCCAGTGTGGCGGCATGATTTTTTCAGTAACCGAAAATAACAGCCGGGCCTTTAATGAGTCGATGCACAAAATCGCCGCCGAGGTATTCCCCGGTCGCTCGATGGCGGCGGTGCCGTCTTCATCATCCCTTTATCAAATACAGTACGAAATAAGCAGCCGACAATTTCCCTTGCAGGGCGTGCGTAATTCCGTGCGGTGGCTATGGATTCAGTGTCCGGTGGATTTAAGTGCGGCGTGGCAGACGATGGCAACGGTTACCGAAGCGGGCTGCTTTGATCTGGCGGAAAATATTGATCTCTATGCGACCGGAGAACAAAAGCCCGTCACCCATCTGTACTTCGACCATCCATGGAGGAAAACAAAGCCCCGTTACGAACTTCAGGCGGCCTTCATCCACATCGGGGAGCCGAGTGAAACGCGAACGCCGCCCGATGCGGTGCCGATCAAATGCCTATGTCGCTTTGCCCTGCACCACGGTGTGAAAATCAAATACAGCTTGGCGCGGTATGCAGATTTGCCTGCTCCGACGCGAACACCCGTCAGCTATATCATGGCATCTGCGGGAGGCAAACTGTCCGCAGCAACTCGCCGCACCATTGCCCATTATATTCGCGGCGGCGGCTGCGTCATCATTGAGGATACCAAAGGCTCACCGGTGGAATACCAGCATCTGCGCCGCATGCTCGCGCGAGAGTTTCCATCCCATCCGCTTCAGCGACTGGATCAATCTATCCTTCGGATGGCGGTGGCTCCCGAAGTGCCGATCAGACATTTGCAATACACCAGTTTTTGGACACGTTATCACGGACCTTCGCCGCAGGCGCCGGTCCATGTGATGCGCCTGGATCACAGAATTGCGGCGATCATCACAACGGTTAATCTTTCAGAACAGTGGACCGGCCAGAATTACTGGAAAATCAACGGATTGGCGGCAGCGTCTGCCCGCAGGACAGCGCTGGATCTGCTCATACTTGCCGCTCGGCAAAAACAGGGGGGGCTCAAGATACTCGGCCCCGCGACAGCTTTGGCGTTGGTACACAAGGTCGCCCGCCCCAAGCAGGTAGTTGCGCCTGCACCAGTTCCCACACCAACGATACCTCTGCCTCCGACGATCGAACTGCATTGAGCCTCCCGATCAGGGTAAAACTGCCCGATCAGTGCCGACAACGTGTCCTGTGATGAGGAACCGACATCGGTGAAACCTACGCAACATCCGCCATTTCGGGAATGTGCATCCACGCGGAGAGCTGTTCCGGTGTATTGCGCTGGACAAACTGCCGGAACGTTTCTTCTTCATCAATCCGGTGGGCCTTGTACTGCTGCACAATCTGGACGATCGGCTTATGGACAAATTCGGCGGGTACTTTTTTCATGGCCGCTTTGGCGAATCCGGCGCTGGAGCCGAGCCCGCCGCCGAGCATGACCTGAAAGGCCTCGGTGCCGCGCTGTCCGCGGAAATTGCAAACCACCCCCATCAGGCCGATATCGGCGATCTGGTACTGGGAGCAGCTATTGGGGCAGCCGGTGACGCTGACCATGATGGGAGAATCGATCTGCACATGCTCTTCCAGATGCTTGAGAATCCGGCCGGCACGCTCCTTGGTTTCCACGATGGCGAGATTGCAGAATTGGGTGCCGGTGCAGGAAATCAGATTGGTACGCCAAAGCGGCGCGGCCGGCGGCAGGCCGATGTCTTCGAGTTCCCGTGCCAATTCCGCCGTGCGGGCGGTGGGAATATTAATAAAAAGGAGATTCTGTTTGTTGGAAAGTCCGAAACGCGCCTGCGGGCCGGCGTATTTATCGGCCAGTCTTGCGGCGTGAGCCATCTGATCGGCCGAAATGCGCCCGCGTTCCACCGGTACGCCGACATAGGAGAGACCGGGTTGTTTCTGCGGCCCAATACCCATGTGATCCGTATGCGGGGCATATTCCGGCGCTGCGATGTTATCGTCATGTTCCAGCTTGAAGCCGATATCGGCTTCGAGATAATCGCGGAACTTCTGCCAACCCCAGTCCGCAACCAGATATTTCATCCGGGCGCGGGTGCGCTTTTCACGGTAGCCGTGATCGCGAAAAATATGCCCGACACCGCGGCAAACCGCTGCGACCTGTTCGGGCTTAATAAATACCCGCAATCCCTGCCCGACATAAGGCTGACTTGAAAGTCCTCCGCCGACGGTAATTCCGTAGCCGCGTTCTTCCGCACCGGTGCGGGGATTGATTCGTTTGACGCCGAAAATCCCAATATCGTTGATCTGCGGCTGATGACAATGCAGATGGCAGCCGGCGACGGACGACTTGAATTTTCGTGGCAGGTTACTGAATTCGCGGTCGCTATCCAAAAACATCTGATTCACTTCGCGAACCGCATGACTGGCGTCGATGGTCTCATGCTGAAGGTAACCGGCCAATGGGCACCCCACGACATTTCGAGGCGTATCGCCGCAGGCAAACTTGCTGACCAATCCGACCTTTTCGAGCCTCGGCAGGATGTCGGCAAGGGCTTCAATGGTGAGCCAGTGAAGCTGAAAACATTGTCGAGTGGTAATATCAGCAAATCCTCCGCCGTATTGGCGGCTGATGGCGGCGACTTCGGCCATTTGCACGCCATTAACAAAACCATTCGGCACGCGGATACGAAGCATGAAATGGCATAGATTGGGAAGTTGCTGATATACGCCAAACCATCGCAGGCGAACGAAATCGTCCTCCGGAATCTGGCTGCGGCGTTTGGCACTGGTGATCACGGCGGGATCTGAGGCGTTTGGTATTAACTTCAGATAATTTTCGTAATCTTTCGCTGACAGGAGCGCCTCGAGTGGTTCGGCAATTTCTGCCGACGCGTAACGGAAGATATCATTCCACACTTCAAGACCGTCCTTGGCTTTTTTAATCGCCTCCACTTTGTTGAGCTTTGGCCCGTCGGTGGATGCGGGGGGCGGGACGGCAACAGATGACTGAGTCATAAGATACACCTCAAAAATCTCGAATGCCTATTAAAACACTCGACATTCAAAATGTCAAATGCATAAGGATTTTATTCGAGATATTCGCGTTTAGGTACAAAATACATACCATTTTGATATGTATTAAAATTGATGCCACTCTCAGCGCGATACCGGAGAGATCAGGCCTTTCCGACCGCACGACATCACTGCAAGATCAATGAGATTCGGGAGCAAAAACCGCCGCCACACCAAAACATGGTGGGCCAGATGCGAAGAGTCACGCGTTTTTACGATACCAGTCGATCGTCTGAGCCAAGCCGTCTTCGAGGTGTATGCGGGCCTTGAAACCGAAGAGTTTTTCCGCCTTCGTAGTGTCGAGACAACGGCGGGGCTGCCCATCCGGCTTGGATGGATCCCAGCGAATTTCACCTTTGAAACCCGCCAGCTTCGCGATCAGATTCGTCAAATCGCGGATGGTGATCTCACGGCCAGCGCCGAGATTAACCGGGTCCGGAGCGTTGTAATGAAGCGTGGCGTCCACGATGCCGCGAGCGCAATCTTCCACGTGCAGAAACTCACGTGATGCCGAGCCCGTACCCCAAGCCTCTATAACACCCTGCCCGTTTCGCTGCGCCTCGACAAACTTGCGTATGAGCGCTGGGATTACGTGCGAAGACTGCAGATCGAAATTATCGCCGGGACCATAAAGATTCACCGGCAGGAGATAAATTCCATTAAGCCCATACTGCATGCGATAGGCCTGAAGCATGACCAGCAGGGCTTTTTTTGCCACGCCATAGGGGGCATTGGTTTCTTCCGGGTAGCCGTTCCAGAGTTCCTCTTCCTTGAATGGAACCGGCGTGAATTTAGGGTAGGCGCAGATGGTGCCGATCTGGACGAATTTTTTCACGCCCGTGACGCGTGAAGCTTCAATGAGATTGGCCCCCATCATCATATTGGCATAAAAATAGAGACCGGGATTTTCGCGGTTTGCCCCTATCCCCCCCACTCGGGCGGCCATGTGAATCACCACATCGGGACGCAGGCGATCCATCATCCGCTCCACCTGATCCTGCCGGGTAAGATCACAGTCTTTACTGCGCAGTATGATTTGGTCAGCCGATGAAATGCCGCGAGATGCGAGTTCCCTCTGCAGAAACTGACCGAGGAATCCCGCTCCTCCGGTAATGAGATATTTCATTGTACGTACTCCCATTGTTCAGGCCGTGCGCCGCTTGGCATGGCGATGATCGGCGATGAGTTTTTCCTGCTGGGCGATTTCCAGATCATGGTCGACCATCATTTTCGCCAAACCATGGATGTTCACCTTCGGCTTCCACCCCAGCACCCGGCGAGCCTTGCTTGAATCACCCAGCAGCAGATCCACCTCCGCCGGACGCAGATAACGCGCATCGGTCTTTACATATTTCTTCCAATCCAGGCCGACAAGTTCAAAACACATCTCCACCCACTGCTGCACGGAATAGGTCTCCCCGGTGGCAATCACATAATCGTCCGCCTCCGGCTGCTGAAGCATCAGCCACATCGCCTCCACATAATCCCCGGCAAATCCCCAGTCGCGCTTGGCGTCCAGATTCCCCAGATACAGCGCATCCTGCAATCCCAGCTTGATGCGGGTGGCGGCACGGGTCACCTTGCGCGTCACGAACGTCTCACCCCGACGTGGCGATTCATGGTTGAAGAGAATCCCGCTGCAGGCATACATGCCGTAGGCCTCGCGGTAATTAACCACCTGATAATGGGAATAAACCTTGGCGCAGGCATAGGGACTGCGCGGATGGAAGGGGGTGGTTTCCTTTTGCGGTGTCTCCGCCACCTTACCGAACATTTCGCTCGACGAGGCCTGATAGAACCGCGATTTCAGGCCCACATCCCGGATTGCCTCGAGCAGCATGATGGTTCCCATGGCCGTCGCCTCGACGGTATACACCGGGGCATCGTAGCTGACGCGCACATGCGACTGGGCGGCGAGATTGTAAACCTCATCCGGCTGCACCTGGCTGACAATGGCCCGCAGCACCGAGGCGTCGGTCATGTCGCCGTAGTGAAGCTTTAGTTTTGGGGCTTTTTCATGCGGGTCCTGATAGATATCATCGAGGCGACCGGTATTGAAGCTGCTGGAGCGGCGAATGATGCCGTGAACCTCATACCCCTTTTTCAGCAGCAGTTCCGCCAGATACGACCCATCTTGACCGGTGATGCCGGTGATCAGGGCTACGCGCCGTTTTTCAGTTTGCATTCGTTCTACAACTCCTTCAAAGCCGACAAGCTTTAGAATATCGGCCAGATACTACACCCCAAATTAGAGGGAAGATAATACCGCACGAAATGACGTGTGTCATGACGCAACTTGTTATTCGGGGGGAATGCTGCCGATAACCGATGTTGTTTCATGAAATGCGAACAAATTAACTTGCGAATAATTCAACCGTAGCCTATTCTCACGCCAAGACATCTGAAAAGGTGCATCCGTTGTCATTCAGCGCTTGATCCTATGACGGGAGGTAACATGGTAAGTCCAAATGCAAACAAGACAGTGGTCGTATGCGGTGGCGGCGGCTTTATTGGCGGCCATCTTGTCGCGGAATTGCGGAAACAGGGATGCAGGAAGATCCGCTCGGTTGATATCAAGCCGCTTTCCGAGTGGTACCAGGTTTTTGGCGATGTCGAAAACTTGCAGTTGGATTTATCTGAAAAGGCCGCGTGTGAGAAGGCCGTTGCCGGCATGAATCTGGTGTACAACCTTGCTGCCGACATGGGGGGCATGGGCTTTATTGAAACACACAAGGCACTTTGCATGCTGAGCGTGCTGATTAACACGCACCTGCTCATGGCATCGAAGGATGCGCAGGCTGAGCGGTTTTTCTACGCCTCCTCCGCGTGCGTCTACAATGCCGACAAGCAGCGTGATCCCAAGGTGGTGCCGCTGAAAGAAGCGGATGCCTATCCGGCGATGCCGGAGGATGGCTACGGCTGGGAGAAGCTTTTCAGCGAGCGGATGTGCCGCCATTTCCGCGAGGATTTCGGGATGGTGACGCGGGTGGCACGGTATCATAATGTTTACGGCCCGCTGGGCACATTTGAAGGTGGGCGGGAAAAGGCGCCAGCGGCGATTTGCCGCAAGGTGATTGAGGCCAAACTCTCAGGCAAGCACGAGATTCAAATCTGGGGCGACGGGCATCAAACACGCAGCTTTATGTACATCACCGACTGCCTGAAAGGGACGCAGGACATTCTCCACAGCGAGATCATCGAACCGATCAATCTCGGCAGCAATGAACTGGTGACGATCAACGGTCTGGTGGACATCGTTGAAGATATTGCCGGAATCAAGTTGAAGCGCCATTATCAACTCGATGCGCCCAAAGGGGTTAACGGTCGTAACAGCGATAATACCTTGATTCAGAAGTTGCTTGGCTGGCAACCATCGGTGAAATTGCGTGAAGGGATGGCTCTGACGTACCAATGGATATTTGATCAGATGGCTCCGCGCCACAAAAATCGGGCGTGAGTTATTGGACGCTGCCCCATCGAGACATGTCGACAGTTGAGTATCGGGCTCTAATTAATAATTTCGACGAGTTCCGTTCTGCCCGATAATCATGCAAACACTCGGATTGAATTCAGAAACGCTTAAAATGTAATCGTCAAGTCGACCTGGAGATGACTCTAAACTGTGCACGCCGCCGTCCTAAAACCGTATTTGCGTAATTTTTGGGTGATTTGGACAAAATTAATTCCAGCTCAGTTCGGTGCGATTTTTGCCCTTACAATCTACTAAAACATGCTACAGCAAGTCGTTTTCTACACTTTTCGTGTTAGCGAATAATATCATCTACCTAACTCATTGTTAGCAATGCCTTCATAAAGCCTTGACAAAACGGACGTGCGGTCGCTATATATC
>JAKAVA010000051.1 GCA_021827645.1 Planctomycetota bacterium | reverse complement strand
GGGGTTTGGGATCCAGGAGGCACGCGGCCATACGTTCCGTATAGCCCCACTGCTGGTCGAACTGTCGAATGGGGAGTAACCCGGCGTCGGAGGTGATCTGGCCGGCAGAGCGTTCCACGATCAGTTCCCGTGAGGGGAGAAAATCGAAGAGCAGTGGTTGACAACGTGGCGCAGGCATAAGGCACTCCTAACCGCGAAACATCGCAGCCGGATAGAATACTACAAATCTAATACTCTGTCCACTCGCTTCCGGTTCACACAAGTCGGCAGACGGAGAGCGTGAAATGGAGCATGGGTACCCAAAATCGAATGGAAGCTGCCCTTGCAGACTGCGCGCCGAGACTCAATCCAGCCACGGAGACTAACCGTCTGCAAACACGACACTTACGACCTCCACCCCCGCAATCCCGCGCCGGTCCTTGAATAATCCGGGTTAAACTTTTCCCGCGCCGCCCCGGCGCGCTATCCTTCAGGTAAGAATTCCATTTTGAGGCCGCAATATGGCCGAAGTTAATGAAACGCCAATGAGGAATCGCGAAGCCGGAGCGAGCGGCATCGCCGTGCCATGCCTCACACCAAGCCACCAAGGGCGCCAAGACGGTACGATAAAGCGGTTAGGCTTAGTGCCGGAATCTTCGTGTTTTCAACCCTTCGATGTGCTTAAGCGAGCGCTGGGGCCGGCTGGCGAAGGCAATGTTTGGCATCATATAGTCGAGCAGCGGGCTGCCAATATCGGGCAATTCGGTGCGGAGGCAATTCATAATACACAAAATGTAGTGGTTGTCTCCCGTGAAGTGAATCAGGCTATTGCTAATTATTATTCGACCATACAGTCTTTCACTGGCGGACTAACAGTCAAACAGTGGTTGGGTTCGCAATCATGGGTACAGCAGTTCGAATATGGAAAGAGTATCCCCAATAAGGCCTGGTATGGTCAGAGCATCCCTTGAATGGAGTAATTGTGGACGACATGATAACAATTCTGACAAAGCGGTATCGCCAGGGAGCGATTGGAACGTCGGATATCTCTAACCCTGAAAAAGCGAATCGCTACCAATCGCAAATGCATGATTGCTATAAAATACTTCGGGAAACGGATGCTGGACATGATGCGATAATCGCTCTGATGGACGACGTCGAACCAAGCGTCCGGTGTTGGGCCGCTGCTCATAGTCTGAAGTGGAAGCCCGAGTGTGCGTGTAAAGTATTGCGAGCCTTAAGAGACTCTGGTGGCCCCTATTCATTCACGGCCGAGATGACACTCAAAGAATTTGAAAAAGGAAAACTGAATTTCGACTACTGATTCGTGATACACCCGCCGCCGAGGCTTTGCACTACGCGAAGTATGGAGAAACAATCTTTGGGCGGTATAATCGTCCCCCGGTGGTAATTTTCGATGGGGTGGGATAGCCATGCAGATGTTTGAAAATCAGGAGTTCCACAGGCTCCATGACCGCGATTCGGGCCGGCTGTTTGCCGATATGGAGTTCACGCAGTGCCAGTTTCGGAGCTGTTTCATTTCAAGGGGTTACGACCCAAACCTGCGAAGCACTGCTCGGAATATGCGGTTCTTACGGTGTGAGGAGAAGGCATGTACCATCGGCCGTGCAATCCTGGAAGACATTCTTGTCGACGGATTGAAAACGCATGGTCGCTTTGATACTTGGGGCGCTGTATTCAAACATGTAACGCTCAAGGGACGCATCGGAAATCTGAAAATATCGGATTTCATTGTCGCGGCCGACGCGTCGCCGGCGCTGCGTCACAAAATCAACCTGCGATTTCAGGCCGCCAACGCAGAGTATTACCGCAATGTGGATTGGGCCTTGGATATTTCACAGGCGGAGTTTGAGGAATGCGAGCTAAGGGGAGTGCCTGGGCACTTGGTTAGGCGGGATCCGGAAACGCAGGTGCTCCTTAAGCGCGAAAAGGTTTTAGCGATGCGGAGCGAGTGGCAACGACTCGATCTTTCAAAGACACATTGGCCGGTCGCTCTTAGTGATCTCCTTGCCGATGAACGCATTGTTAGCGAGGTGCTGGTCGCTCCCAAACGTGATCCTCGTTTTAAGGAACTGCTCAACGGTCTTAACCTTTTGCGCCGCGCCGGTGTGGCGGAGCCGGATTGAATTATCATTACGGCAACTCAGGTAATTTGGATTGTCAGGATTAGGAGTGTCTTGGGCGGAGCTGAATGGTGATCCCTGCCGAGAAAATCTTGAATCGCAAATCCGGCGGCCTCGGCTCGCTGATCGGTGCGACGCAGATTACGGAGGCCGTCAAAGGGGAGAATTTCCTCACCGGCCAGGCGTTGACCGGCTTGGATCGCTGGGGCGTGGCGTTCCAAAGCATCAGCGCGGCCAGTGGCGTTGCGGCGGTTGGCCTGGGCATCGCGGGCATCCAAGGCCTTGACGCTGAATTCTTCCAGGACAAATTTAGCTGGAGCGACGTGGGTGTTTCCGCCGTTTCCGGCGGGCTGGTTTCTCTTCCATTTGGCGGTGCCGATCTAGCCATTGAAAATGCCAATACGCCGTGGCTGAATCTCGTCGGCGCAGGTCTGGCTCCGATTGAGGGCTATGCCCATACGTTAACGGAGCAGGGAATCAATTGGTTCAGTCGACAGACACCGGGCGGCTAACAGGAGGGCCATTCCCCTATGATCACAACCCAACCCGCGCCGATGATTCCGCTTTGGAAATGGTATGTCTATGTTCCGACCCAGTTGGCTGTCAGCGCCTGCTTCGTTTGGTTCAACTGGTGGCTGCTCGTACGCCAGGACCTCTATAAATACCCTCCGGCAAAGCGCTCGTGGTACGCTGGGGCGGGTATGGCGGCGATAGCAGTTTACACCATCGGCAGCCCATTTTTCGGCCTTGGCTTCATGAACCCAACACATAACCCGAAAATTGGCGTTTACCCCTACTGGTTTTTGATGCCCCAGATGCTCGTGGCCGGGATTATCGTCTCCGTATTTCTCGTAAGGCGGAACATCATCTCTGCCCCACCCACAAAGAAAAGGCCCCGGCAGGACGGCCCCGACCGTTCGCGGAGGACCGGCGACGGATTCACCGTCGGCGAAATCGAGCCCGACAAGCCGCCGCAAGAGCCGCCATCAGGCGGAACGCTGGAAGACCAACTGGAATAGCCGACGCAGCGGCAGAATAATTAATATGGGCAATCCCCGGCTTTACGGCGTGGCGCCGTTGGATTGCAGGCGGAAAGCGATGGCGGCAGGTGTAAAAATAATGGCCGCCCCTGTTTATCCGCGCCAAGCCAGGGTCCCACCAAGACGAGCGCACCGTGCGCCGTCAGCCTGTCATGCAAAACCTTCGTGTCCTTCTTTCTTCGTGTGCTGAAACATCAGGATACACCATGTCACAGACATGGTTCAATATTTCACACCAAGGCGCGAAGGGCTGAAAGACGGTTTGGCCGCAACGGGCGCCGGGGATCACTGGGGCATTTTAGTAAACGGGCACAGTCACCCACCCAGCTGACCCCAGTCGCAGTGCGAGCTGGGAATTTCAGCAGCAGTTCTCCGGCAGTGTGTTTGACCCATCCACAACATTTGACAGTAGCCCGAACCCGGGAAACTTCCGCCACCTGTGTTCAGGTGCGTTCGTCGTATATCCTTCTGCCCACGAAACATTGCGGACAATTATAGAGCTGGCCGGCGAGTCCCTTCCGTTGCCACATAAGGGCACTCATTTCCAGTTGATAAAAGTGCTGGAATGCGTGAACTGCTTGGATGAAAAAAAACACGAAATGGGTTCTCGGTAAGACAACAAACACAAAGATACGAATCAAAGAGTACCACTTTGAACCGAGCCATTTTTCCGAATCGACGCTTTTTAATATCCCCGAAACGGCGATGGCAGAAGTCCTAACATTACAGACTTGAAAGACCCGGAGGGCGAATTTAAGTTCGTAGTCGAACGTGAGGGATTGGAGGGCATCATCTTTGAGGAAGTGTGGTCCGGCTCCGGATAAGAGCCATTGGGTCCGCGAATCGGCCCGGCTCCCCGGCGTGCCGTCGGCGTTTGGCGGATTTGCGCTATATATCAAGTGAAGGCGGTGGGACCTACCGCGGCCCTGGCGGCCGGGTCCCCACCGGTCTTGCACGTTGATAGAAAGGACGCAAAATAATCCGCAAGACTTGCGGCTGCCACTCATGAGAGGATTGGGGCTTTCAGCGTCCCAGCAGATCCATGAACTGTTCTACGGAAAGCCCGGCATCGGCGATGATGCGGCGGAGTGTGCCGGTACGGACCTGCTTGCGATCGGGGATCACGGAGGGCGTAAGGTTCATCGCGGCGCAGAATCATATGGCTGCCGGTCTGGCGGCGGAAAACGAAGCCGGCGCGTTCGAACGCTGCTTTTACTTCACGGCCGGAAAGATCAGTGGGTAGTTTGGCCACGCGGGCAGTTCCCTCCCGGGTTTTACGCGGCCTCAACTTCAACAAATTCTTTGCCGATCTCGACGGGCACCGGATCCCCGGCGTCGCGGCAATCCTCAACGTAAAGCTCCACGGCTTCGCGGATGTTGCGCAGGGCTTCAGCACGGTTGTCGCCTTGGCTGACACAACCGGGAAGCGCCGGCACGCTGGCGACAAAACCGCCGTCAGGCTCCTGTTCCAAAATAACTGTGTAACGCATGGTGATTCTCCGTACAACATTAAAGTATAGCACAATGGCCAACAGGCCCCAAGGAATCTTTAACTGAAGTGTTGCGTTCGGCATTCCGGCAGGCCGGTCGTGACACGACAATTCATCAACGGGTCGATAAGATATTGAATTATGAGCCGTCCAATTGGAAAGCTGCTTCCACGTCATACCGACAGTATGCTGGCTAGTGTGCTCATTTTGATATCCATTCTTTTAGTCGTGGTGGCGATCGGGACACCGACGGCGTCGGCGAAAACGCTGTGCACCCTGCCAAACCGCGCCGGGGAAAATTCCACCGCCGCGGTGCAATTGCGTCCGGCCGAATGTCCGCACACCCCTGATCTGCAATGGGGAAAACCCTCGGGCCGGTACAACGATGCGTCGGGATGTACTCTTGCCGCAGAGAGTACAGCGGGTGAAACCGCCGCTACCGGCTTCCGAGGCAGCGAAGGATTTGGGCTGAAAAATGCGCCGTACCAGCCGGTTCGGAACGCGGCCGGCGAGGCCAATGGGCAGCCCCACTCGGGGCGTGCACTTGAACAAATGCAGAACCGGGGCATTATGCCGTCCGCCGTTCAAAATGCTATTCAGACCGGGCCGAGATTTGCGACCAGAGCGGGAACGGCCGGCTACTATGACGCTGTAAATAACGTGCGAGTCATTGCGGATTCCCTGACCGGCCGGGTCGTTACCGTAATTCGAGGTGCACCATGACGTCTGCCAATTTGGACAGAGCCAAACGGTATCATGAGGCCATTAAGCGGGCGCTCCTCAAGGAGTGGGACCCCATAGGTGTTGCCGATGTTCCCGAAGCGCAGGACGAGTATGATTCCTACGTCCCCAGGGTGTACAGGCTGTTGATCACACGTCGTCCGAAGCACGAGATATTTGACTTCCTCTGGACGTTGGAAACGCAACACATGGGGCTTACGGGAGACCGCCAAACGACTGAGCGCTTTGCAGAGAGGTTGCTGCGAATTCCCCAGGAAATTGATGAAGGTACTTCCGCATAGATGGCTATGGGGGGGTAATGCAAGATAAAAGACCTGGCATCCCGATTTTTGTATCTGCCTGTTCTACCGTTACTTCGATGGCATCCCATCATTTTTTCGAGATGCCATTGGCTGGCAGTCACGGCGCGTTGTGGCTGTTCCCGACTGCGTCGCTTCAGGCGGGGCGAATTCGTACTCGGCCCGGCTCTACAATCGCTAGCCCGGATTATTCAAGGACCGGCGCGGGATTGCGGGGGTGGAGGTCGTAAGTGTCGTGTTTGCAGACGGTTAGTCTCCGTGGCTGGATTGAGTCTCGGCGCGCAGTCTGCAAGGGCAGCTTCCATTCGATTTTGGGTACCCATGCTCCATTTCACGCTCTCCGTCTGCCGACTTGTGTGAACCGGAAGCGAGTGGACAGAGTATTAGATTTGTAGTATTCTATCCGGCTGCGATGTTTCGCGGTTAGGAGTGCCTTATGCCTGCGCCACGTTGTCAACCACTGCTCTTCGATTTTCTCCCCTCACGGGAACTGATCGTGGAACGCTCTGCCGGCCAGATCACCTCCGACGCCGGGTTACTCCCCATTCGACAGTTCGACCAGCAGTGGGGCTATACGGAACGTATGGCCGCGTGCCTCCTGGATCCCAAACCCC
>JAKAVA010000053.1 GCA_021827645.1 Planctomycetota bacterium | reverse complement strand
CAGTTGGCGGCCTTACAAGAGTCCTGAGAGACCCCAGAACCGAAAATCCAGGCATGTTTTGTGGTGGAAACTTTTGGCCCTGGTTGCACGATAATGCGGTTTTTACCCCAGAAGTGCGAAAGTTGGGTTAGTAGACAAAATGCCTCCGTGCTGCCTCTTCGCTCAAGCGGCGGGCCTCACGCTGGCGATCCAGCTCGGGCTTCATATCCTCGTAATAACTTGCACGAAATTTCTGATACTCTTCTTCGGTATCGAAAAACGGCTTGCCTATTTCTTTAACGTCAGGAATCAATTCCAGCTTTCTGTCAGACATATCAAACCCCTACCAGATTATTCTCAAATATCGGGTAATTCGTATGCGATCTGAGAGGAATAGTCAACAGTTCCTGCCGACCATTGAGGGCCGACCCCTGATCGACTATCAGCAACTCGGGGTAGTGCAGGGCGATCCATCCGTCGGGCTCATACGGGTTTCGCGTGGCGTCCCAGATGATCTCGCCAAGCACCCTCTGGGGAAACTCGGAAGCCCGCGAAATTTCGCAAACCCAAATAAAATGTGGAAGCGGTAGATTCCGATAGATGCTTTCCACATCGCTGTTACCCATGCCACGGGATGAGAGGTGTTTCTTGAACGACCTCCCGGTTGTCAAAAACAGCCGAAGAATGAGCCCGTGCGGGGCGAGGGTGGGGGAAAGCCTCTGAACCCCCATATCCTCCCGCCTGAGCAGGCTGGTTACAACCGTCTGAAAGTTCTCTGCTGGTAGAAAAACCTTCTCGGGCAGCGCTGCTATAAACTGCTGAACCTGGGGGATCGAGTAGGGCATCCCTCTCGCGATAGGGTCTCCACCCAGAATTTGGTAGGGGAACCCGTTATCGTCGTTTCCAACAAACTCGCGGTTGAACTGGGACGAGAAAATAAAGTGGTGCTGACCGGGCGGGTCCCGCTGCAGGGACGTGAAGTCCGAACGGTGCCCAAAGAGGACGACAACATGATTCTCGAAGGCGGCCAATATTGGAATTCCCGACTCGATGTAGGTGTACATCAGATGCTCAAAATCACCGACTTGGCTGTAGCGTCTGCGGTCGTAGATCAGTGGCGAATACCGGAGTTGCCGCAGCGCCTCAGCCATCTGCCAAATATAAAGCCCGCTCGTCGGGAAGACCCGTCCGATCGAGAAATCCCTTGTCAGATCGGCAAGTTGGAAGGGGTATATTTCCGGATGCGACTGATACCGGTTGCTGAAATAGCGAGCGAGCATCCAAAGGGACGACTGAGCACAGACTGTGACGTCCGTGTCCTGGCTTATGAACGGAAAGCCTGAAACATCCAGTGTCGTCCCTTGGAGCGAAATCTGTTCCGAGCATAGGCTAATGTGGCCACCGCTGAGGCCGCACGCCCGCGGTCCGAGGAGTGTCCGGCCGACGCAGTTGGGCCGCGTTGGCCGCACCACCACATACCCAAGGTAGTGTGGCTGTACCACGGCACGTTCTCGAGTTGTCACGTGATTTATCGGCTGGTCGAAAAAATGAAGCCGAATACACCGCGAGTCCGGCGTGCTAAACTTCCTGGCGTGAAAATTGGCGAAGGTGTCACGATAATCCTTGTCGACATAATGCCGCTCAATAGCAACGCTCTTCGCCCGCCGGTCGATCGCCTCGCGAATTCTGCCCAAGCCACGTCCATCGAGATGGGGAGTTGCCGCGACCGCCAATTCCGGCCCCGTGCAAGTCGATCCCGGCGCAGCTATCTACGCACCATTGCAACCTCGGCGGCGGGATAAAGTGAGTTACACCGTTTCGCGCATGATGGGCAGCCAAATCGGGGGTTGGCGAGCTTTTATCCGTACGCTCACCTGAATCCGATTTGCATCCCCTCTTGGCTGTGGTACATTTTACCCAAGTTTCCTGCCGGTTCGGCAGGCCAAAAGACCGTGAACAGTTACGCCACGTGGACGATAGCGAGGCATCATGCCCATTCTCATTATTGTTGTATTTATCGTGGTGGTCATCCTGACGGGTCTTCGTATTGCACAGGAATATCAGCGCGGGGTGGTGTTCCGGCTGGGCCGATACGTCGGCATACGCGGGCCGGGACTGTATTGGATTCTGCCTCTGGGGATCGAACGCTCAACCACCATCGACACCCGCACCCGCACGGTGTCGGCTGAACAGCAGGAGACCATCACACGCGACAGCGTAACCATACGTGTCAACGCGGTTCTCTGGTATCGGATTACCGACGCCTCCAAGGCCGTTATTGAAGTTGCGGACGCTCCGTCGGCGGTTTATCAATTGGCCCTGACGAGCCTGCGTAACATCATCGGCCGACACGATCTCGACGAAGTGCTGCAGGAGCGAGACAAAATCAACGGCCTTCTGTGCGATAATCTGGTGAGCGCAACGGTCCCCTGGGGGATAACGGTAGAACGCTTTCAAATGAAGGATGTGGAGCTGCCGGAGGCCATGCAGCAGGTTATGGCGATGCAGGCCGAGGCCATCCGTGAGAAACGCGCCCGGATCATCAAGGCGGAGGCGGAACTGGAAGCTTCTAAAAAGCTCAGTGATGCGGCGCAGCAGATGGCGGAGAATCCGGTTGCAATCGAGTTGCGACGCATGCAGATGGTGTCGGAAGTTGGGGCGGAAAATAACAGCACGACGATCCTCATGATCCCGGCAGATTTTGTGACACTTTCGCAGAGCTTCAGCAGTTACCTGCGGCAACATGCGGCCGTCAAAACCGCACAGCCGGAAAATAAAACCGCCGCAGGAAGCTGAGCCTTACGCTGCGAGACAGCCGCCGTACAACGATCAGTGGCATGCTGGGTCAACTGGCTTATTACCGCATCACCACGTAGCCTCTACTCCGACCCAGCCGCAATGCGACGCGATAATTCCGGCAAAACACGCCATGAGCGTACTCCAGAGCGCGGTTTCACCCCTGGACCTAAACCCGGGAACCGTTACACGATTGCGAATATGGCGATAATAATTTCTACTTTGCAGCATCATGAGTTACACTACCTTTATCCTCCGGCTGACGGGGTGCCTGTATACCACTCCCATCCAGACCTGCCGACCGGAGATACCGGGGTTCCCCCGGCTATAACATGCTGATGCCCGTTCCGGTATGAGAGCACGTGGCGCTTTTAATAGTTTTCCTATTCCCATCCCGCCATGACCGGTAACGGAACTGATCTTTACCGCAGGGAAGCGGTAAACTTTTTTGCAAATATCTACAAGGATGGTATCGATGACGGTGGAAGCCGTCTTTTCGGCCTGGGGACGGAGAGCGAGAGGACAGCACCGACCGCTCGCGTGGCGGAATCCGATATGTTCGCGTCTGTACCACGCGAATCGTTCGTGATGATACTCTTCAGGGATGGCCCGGGCCCGTAAGCGGCTCCGCTTCGGCTTGACCCTCCAAACTTCAACCCGGCTGTGGCTGGCTCACGCAGCAACCGGTATTGGGGATATCGCCAAAAAATTCTGAAGCAGACGATGCCCCTCAATTGTCAGAAAACTCTCCGGATGAAATTGAACACCATGCAGGGGCCAACTTTTGTGCCGCACTCCCATGATTTCGTCTTCTTTGGTCCAAGCTGTAACCACAAAATCGTTGGAAAGCGTGCCCGGCCGGATCACGAGGCTGTGATACCGCGCTGCAACGAACGGATTGCTTAACCCGGCAAAAACCCCCTGATTGTCGTGAAAAACCTCCGAGGTTTTTCCGTGCATCAGACGCCAGTTTCTTTCCACCACTGCGCCAAAGGTATGACCGATACATTGATGCCCCAGACAAACACCCAGGATCGGCATTTGGGGAGCAAAATGCTGCAAAATGTCATTGCTGATACCCGCCTCACGCGGTGTGCACGGACCGGGCGAAATTATAATTCGTTCAGGCTTCATTGCTTGAATATCGCCAATGGTTATTTTGTCATTACGCCGCACGTCGACGGCAACATCTGAAATCTCTCCGATCCGCTGCACCAGGTTGTA
This sequence comes from Planctomycetota bacterium, assembly GCA_021827645.1. Classification (GTDB taxonomy): domain Bacteria; phylum Planctomycetota; class Phycisphaerae; order WQYP01; family WQYP01; genus JAJZGD01. The sequence goes on along the minus strand of JAKAVA010000053.1, from coordinate 28,971 downwards.
AGTGAAGGAGTCGTAATTATCGATCAGTAATATCATCCCCAGAGTTTAATCTCACCGCAGAGTCTCTCCAAGCAATACCAGGAAAAGGGGGATGGTGCCGTAGTCATAAGCGACGGCTCCAAGCGATGCACCATTCCTGTCTACCGGTCTGTGGGTAACCTGTTAATAAGATGTCTCACGCGGTCGCTTTCGACGGAAAATTTGGCGTATTCAGGTTAGCAACAAATCTCTGCACGCTGCTTCTTGGCGGAGAATCTGGGATACCGACAGGTCGAGCCGTTCGAGACAAGACAACTTATCCACCATAAGTAAAACCTGTGGATAACAGTATAAATCCTTGTTATATATGATCTTATGTAGCTCTTGCCGATCTTTATTCAGGCCCAAGACAGGACCTACTATTACGACGACGATTTATATATCTTATAGAGAACGGTACGAGCGCGGTTAACGGGCAAGCAGGAGAAAATTTGGCGGCTGTGGCCAGATGAATCAAAATTCGGTGCGGTGAAACAATTGTGAATAACACGGAAAGATATGTCGACAAATATACATCATATGGTAATTCCCATTTGCGAAATCGTTCAGCTGCCTCCGCATTTTGCCCGTTCAGATATTGAAGGTGCTTTGAGTATTATTGGGATGTCGAATGCGAAAGGATGACCTTGACCCGCTTGATCCGCCCGTGCGAAGCAGCCTGAATCTGAGCCAGCAACCCATTCCGCAGCAATCGTTCGAGTTCTGTTCGAGCGGGAGCCTGTTCGCAGGTGATGGTGAGGATTGAGCGATGAATCCCCTTGAGTGTGCAAGATCGCCGTAGGATTTCCGGCAGGCTGTTCCACGCTGGCGTAAGGAAGTCCATGGTTCGCGCAGGTTTGAGTACTTCACGTGCGAACCAGGGCGGCAATATTTCGCCGAGCGATTGAGTCTTCTGGGCAGATTTAGGCTGCCGATAGTTGATGATCCGTGCGATGGAATCGACGGTGGGTTGTTTCTGAGGATGATTTCGATCCATGGATGCGCCTCAGATTGTGCACCGTCACGGGATGGTCACCGGCATGATGACATACATGAACGATTTACTGAACCGCATGAGAGCTGGCCCGGACGCCTTGAATTCAAAAGTGAAGTTATCCGTCGGTGCCACCTTGACGGCGTCGAGCAGATAAGCCGGATTAAAGCCCAATTCTGTTGCCGGCCCGGTATATTGGATCGGCATGGTGATTCGGGCTTCGCCGAGTTCCGCCGAGCGACCGATCAGATCGAGCTGGTTATTGGTAAATGATACTTTGATCGCACGGGAATCATCACTGGTCATCACCGACGCACGCCGTACCGAACTGCTGAACGGCGCAGATTCGATGCTGGCCTTGCGGTCGCAATCTTTAGGTATGACATCCTGATACGGCGGGAAGACGCCTTCAACGAGTGTGGCGCTGAAGCTGGCCTTGACCGCCCGATTTCCCTTGTCCGGATCGGCGGCGAGAACCTGAACAAAGAGCTTATTTTCGCTGAACTGCATGGCGATGGTGGAATCCGGATCGTTCAGTAATTTTTCAATGTGGGTGATCGCCTTGATCGGCACCACCGCCGAAATGTCCTGACCATCCGCCCCGGCTTCCTCCGACACGCTGATATCCTCGCGGGCGTGGGCCATGCGATGACCGTCGGTGGCCACCAGCGAAAGCTTCTTTCCCTTGACCTCAAAAAGCACACCGTTGATGGCGTAGCGGCTCATTTCCTTGGCGGCGGCGAAACGGGTGCAATCCAACATGCGTTTAAGCGGTCCGGCCTGAATCGAAAAATTGGTCTTGCCATCAAATGATTCAATCGGCGGATACCCCTCCGCACCGAACCCGAGCAGCGTATACGAACTGTCGCGGCCGGTGATGGTGGCTTTTTCATTGGAGGCGGTGATGGAAATGGTTTCATCGGGCGAGTTATTAACAATATCCGCAAGTTTTGCGGCCGGCAGAAGCAACACGCCGTCCTGCTTGATGTCCACCTGCTGAAGATATGTTTCGAGGGTCATCTCTCCATCGGTGCAGACCACCTGCACCACGCGGCCGGTAGGAAGTGAAGTGGTGGCTAACCGCACCGAACTGAGAACCGGCTTGGGAGAGCGCGTGGGAACGATGCCGGTGGCCAGCGAAAGAACATCCGATAAAGCCTGTCTGTGGATACTTACTTTCATTAATCTCAACCCATTCTATCTGGACTGCAACATAAACTCACCGGCAGGCATGGTAATAGTCAGCACGCCGGGCGTCAAAAATTGTTTGGCCTCTACCCGCCTGCACCCGCTAATTTAACCCATTTGGTGCAGTGCTGCGAGCAGTTTATCGATGTCGTCGGCGGTCGAAAAAAATCCGGGACTTACACGGACCGCACCGTCGGGATAGGTGCCGAGGGTTTTGTGGGCATACGGCGCGCAGTGCAATCCAGGCCGGATTGCGATGCCGAAGGAATCATCCAGAATTGCTCCAAGTTCCTGCGGTGAATATGGGGGTAAATTAAAGCTGACAGTTCCCACTCGGCAACGGGATGCGTCCGAACCGGTCGGCCCGTAGATGGTCAGCTGATCCAGTTCTCCCGCGCCATCAATAAATCTCTGTACGAGCTGCTGTTCATGGTGCAGCGTTTTCAAGGGGCTATGGTCAGTCACATATTTAACCGCCGCTCCCAGCCCGCAAATTCCGACTGTGTTAGGCGTACCCGCCTCCAGGAAGTAAGGCATAAGCCGTGGCTGAGTTGGACTGCCGGAATCGCCACCCGTCCCTCCTTCACGAAACGCCGCTAATTCGCCAATATCAATGGTGGTGTGGACATAAAGGGCCCCGGTTCCGGTCGGCCCCAACAGCGATTTGTGCCCCGGAAACGCGAGGATATCAATCGCATCGTTGACAACGTGAATCGGCACCACGCCGATCGTCTGGGCAGCGTCCACCAAAAACCGCACACCGCGTTCCCGGGCTATCAAGCCCACCTCGCGGATCGGTTGAATGGTACCGAGTACGTTACTGGCGTGAGTCAGCGCAATGAGGCGGGTGCGGGGTGTGATCGCTTTGGCGATATCGGCGGGGTCGATCACGCCTGTCTGCGGAGAAAAATCAACGCGGGTTAGTTCAATAAAGCGGGCGTCGGCCATCGCCTGCAGCGGGCGCGAAACGCTGTTATGCTCCACCATGCTGGTGATGACATGATCGCCCGGTCGCAGGATACTTTTGAAGGCGATATTCAGGGCATCGGTTCCGTTCATCGCGAGAACCATCCGATGCAGGTCGGTTCCGCCGACAAAATCGGTGAGAATCTTCCGCACGCTGTCGAGCATCTTCTCCGCTGCGACGGCCATCCGGTGCCCGGCACGACCGGGATTTGCCGCCTCCTGAGCCAGAAAATTGGACATCGCCTCCGCCACGACAGGTGGTTTGGGCCAACTGGTCGCGGCATTATCGAGATAAGTCACTTCACCATCTACAACCATTATGCATCCTTCAATCCGGCGAATTCATGCCGACCTTCGGTATCTTATCGCGCAGCTATCGCTTTCTCATCTGCCGACGATAGCATGATAGTAGGAATTGTGGTGCGAGAAGTGTTGCCGCCGCGGCCGCCGACACTTGCGGAGGTCGCGCTCATGACGGCTAAGCGGATCGGCTAAAATGGATGTATGGGACATTTGGCTATCGAAGAACGGCGAACGAGACAGATAAAAATCTGCGGCGTCACCCGTGCATCCGATGCACGCATGGCAGTGGAGCTGGGAGCCGACCTCATCGGGCTTAATCTCGTCGCCGGTTCGCGAAAAATCGCGCTCTCGCTGGCTATGGAAATTGCCGCCGATCCTCTTGTGCGTGGGAAAGCGGTCTTATTGGTTCGTGATTGGCCAGGTGAGTGGGATGCTGCGGCGCCGGAAGCAGGGTTGTTGGCGGGGGTACAGTATTACGGCCCGCTGGATCACCCTTGCTTGATGCGGTTTGCAGCACTTTCGATGCCGCTCTTCCTGCCTGTGCGGGTGGCGGATGCGCAATCGCTCGCTACGGTTGCCGAACATGCTTCGCTGGTGGCTGGTGCGGATGTCACTTGGCTGCTGGATTCGCACGCGCCGGGGAAGCTCGGTGGGACGGGGCAGGTATTCGACTGGTCATTGGCGAAGGAATTTGCGCGGAGATTTGCAGGTGTCGGCGAGATGCGATGGGGTGTGGCGGGCGGATTGACCCCGCATAATGTCGCGGACGCGATTCGAGAGCTTGCGCCCGATCTGGTGGACGTATCCAGCGGCGTGGAGGAGCCGGGCCGCCCGGGCATTAAAAATCGCGATTTTGTGCGTGATTTTATCGCAGCAGCACGAAAAGCTTGATGGGCAATAGGCAGATGATCCCGCCCTCGGCCAGGGTCACGGTACTCATAGTCCCGCACCCGTCGGTTCGCCCGGTATTTCACCGGGTCCGGAGGATTGATTGCCGGGGCCGCCGGGCGCCTTCGACCAATTTTCGATGGGCACGCCAAGATGAGAAAAATGGCCCAGATCTTCTGAGATCACTGTGGCGTCGTGATGCCGGGCAAATGCGGCGATGAGGATATCCGCATCCTCTCGAGGCCTGCTTTGGCGGCACGCCGACACCCACAAATTAATAGCCAGATCCCAAATGGGTCGCGAGCACTCCTTATAGACGCAGCCCTCTGCGGTAAGCATATTCCTGAAAAAATCCATATTTGCAGAGTCCCCGCGCTTCTGAAGGCCCCGCAGCAGTTCAAAATAAACCACCGACGGAACAATAATTTGATGTCCGTCGGTCAGTGCACGGCGCATCGCGGCACCAACATGGTTTTCCTTCCTGAGCAGGCGAATCCAGATATTCGTGTCGACAACCTAACGCATGTCACTTCAGTCCTCGGGCGGCCGAAGCGCGAGCCGATTGGCCGCGACCTCCGCCCTCAGGTCGTCCCAATACTCCATCGGCTTGGAGCTGGGCGTTGAGTACCATTCGTCGAGCAGTTGCAATGCGTTGGGCTTGGATGCGGGGAGCCGTGTGAAATTCCACAGCGCCCGTGGTAATTCCAACGAAATGTGCGGCCCCTGCATGCCGCGGGCAGCGGAAGCCGAAATAACCTTCGCGGCATCGCTCAGAGCCGTTCCGCGAAAAATATCGGCCAGGCAGCTCTGGAACTCGAGCCAGGCGTTCGCCTCGAACTCCTCGTAATGCGTGCTCGCCGCACGGGCGCTGCCGCTCTGGGGAGCCGCGTGGGGTGTATTGAATGAATACGCGCTCATGATTTACCTCCGTGTTTGGCCGGGTGCTCTGCCGTGCCTAAGCCGCTTCGGGGGGAGGTGAAGTTTGAATGTCGTTTCGGGCCTTGAGGCGCCTTACGATATCACACGCCAGTGTGATGGCTGCCTTCATACTGCCCGGATCGGCCCGATTTTTGCCCACGATGTCAAACGCCGTCCCATGATCCACGCTGGTGCGGACGATCGGCAACCCGAGCGTCAGATTCACGCTGCTGGAAAAATCCAATAATTTAATCGGAATAAGTCCCTGATCGTGATACATGGCCACCACCACGTCATAGACCCCTTGTGCGGCTTTTACAAAAATGGTATCGGCGCTGAGGGGCCCGTGCACATCAATCCCCTGCCCCTTGGCCATCGAAATCGCGGGCTCAATGATGCGGGCCTCTTCATCGCCGAACATGCCGTTCTCGCCGGCGTGGGGATTCAGGCCGCAGACGGCAATTCGTGGGTTGGGCATATCAAACCAATCGCGCATCGCGTTATGAACCAGTTCGATCGGGTCAAACACCGCACCGATCTTGAATTTGTGCCGCAGCTCAAAGAGCGGTTCATGAATGCTGCAGAGCACCACCTTCAAACCACGATGATTGGCGACGAGGGGTTGAAGCGACCGGCTTTGCTCCAGCAGATGCGGGTCCAGCGGGCGCGGGGCGGCGACAAACATCATCGCGTGGCGGCGGGAATGCGTTTTTTCAGCCAGCAGTTCGGTGTGGCCTGGCCAGCGCCCGAATCCGGCCAACTTCCAGCTCTCCTTGCAGATGGGGCCGGTGACGATGGCGTCAATTTTGCGAAGCCGCGCCGCTTCGATGGCATCGAGGACAAAGCGCATCGATGCCTGCCCCCCCTGTTTGGATGGGGAGCGGACATCCATTCCGAGGAATGAAAATTCGTCATAATCCAGCACGACCACGTCGTGGTCGTAGAGGCGCAGGCGGTCATGCTGATCACGCCACCAGAAAGGCTCGATCTCCGCCAAGTCGGCACAGTAGGCCATGAGTTCGTTAAATCCGAGGATAACGAATTTCGCCTGCTTGCGAATTTCCGGGTCGGCCAGGGCCTTGACGATCACCTCCGGGCCGATACCCGCAGGGTCGCCCATGGTGATGCCGATGACGGGAACGGACGGACTCATCGGCTCGCTCCCCCGGCCGCCGGAACCCGAGGCTCATGCTGGTTGAGCGCTGGCAATCGCATATTTTGCAAGTAGTTCCATACCGACCGTGCGAGGATGTCGGTCTCTAAATTCACCGGATCTCCCGGTCGAAGCGAACCGAGCGTGGTGGCCTGCAGGGTGGTGGGAATTACGGCAAGTTCAAAGTCATTTTCACTGCAACGCGCCACGGTCATGCTTACGCCGTCAACCGTGATGCTTCCCTTGGGGACGATCATGGGCGCAGCTTCGGACGGTGTGGCAATCGTGATTCGCCAATCTGCGGCATCGGCTTGTATGTGCTTTACCTCGGCCACCGCGTCCACATGCCCCTGCACAAAATGGCCGCCGAACGGATCGCCTGCCCGCAGTGCACCTTCCAGATTAACCCGGCTCTCCGGCGGCAGGGTTCCCAGTGTCGTGCGCCGGAGAGTTTCCGTGATGACATCAAAGGCCACTACACCTTGGCCAATGCGCTGGGCCACCGTGAGGCAGACGCCATTGACGGCAATGCTCTGCCCCACCTCATGATGCACCGGATGGAGCGAGCCCAATTCGACCGTAAGGCGCCGACCCGCCGCCGTCACCTCGCTGTCCACCAGGGTTCCCAAGCTCTGTACCAAACCGGTAAACATGCCCGTATTCTATACTCCAATTAGAAGCAGAGCGCTAAAAACCGAGCCATCCGGGGTTGTATCGGCTATACTTCCGGCGCATGTCCATACACTTTAGCATTGAACATTCGGATACTCACACAGCGGCTCGTGTCGGCCGAATCACCACTCCGTGGGGCGAATTTGCCACGCCCGCCTTCATGCCGGTGGGAACGCGGGGAAGCGTCAAAGGACTTACGCCGCAGATGATTCGCGAAACAGGAAGCGAAATCATACTGGCCAACACGTATCATCTGATGTTGCGGCCGGGGGGTATGGGGGTGAGTGAATTGGGCGGCTTGCAGCAATTCACCGGCTGGCGTGGGCCGATGTTGACCGATTCCGGCGGATTTCAGGTTTTCTCGCTCTCCGACCTGCGGGACCTGGGGCCGGACGGTGTGGTATTCAAATCGCATCTGGACGGGCAGAGAATCGAATTGGGGCCGCGGCAGTCGATGCTGGTGCAGCATCAACTTGGTGCAGACATTGCCATGGCATTTGACGACTGCCCGCCCGCCGACTGCCCGCCGGAAAGGCTCGATGCCGCGATGGATCGAACCATCCGCTGGGCAAGAATCTGCCGCCAGGAACATGAGCAGCTGGACCGGGATAATCGCCAGGCCCTTTTCGGCATCGTGCAGGGGGGGACCGATCCGGAGCGGCGAAAACAATGTCTGGCGGAACTGCAGAATATCGGTTTCGATGGGTACGCCATCGGCGGTCTCGCGGTGGGAGAAGGGCATGACCGGATGGTTCGTACGCTGGACGGTATCTGCCCCCATATGCCGAAGGACAAACCCCGGTATCTGATGGGAGTGGGGTATCCGAAAGACATTATCGAAGCGGTTAAACGCGGCGTGGATATGTTTGACTGCGTTTTGCCGACACGCAATGGACGCAATGGGCTGGCCTTTACCTCGCAGGGGGTTTGCCGGTTACGCAACGCACAATATGCACTGGATAAAAGGCCGCTGGATGAGCATTGCGATTGCATGTGTTGCCGGGGTTTCAGCCGTGGCTATCTGCGGCATCTGTTTTCAGTGGGGGAGATGTTGGGCCCGACGCTGGTCTCAATTCACAATGTGCGGCATTTTCAGCGATTGATGCTGGACATCAGGGCCGCAATTAGGGACAATAACCTTTCTGTACTTGTCGGGCCGGATATACCCACGGCAGTGGAACAAGTGGAAGAGTCGGCCTGATGAGGCTCCGTCGGGGACTTATTTAAGCATCCCGCGGCGCAGCGGCGTGCGTCCCTGCGTGCCGTGCAGGCGAGGTAGATGAGGTAAGCGAGTTTTTTTGCTTGGAGATAAATGCATGCATATGCGATTGAGTTTTTTGGTAGCGGCGATTTTGGGGCTGGTGCTGCTCGGTGCCCCTGCCGCAAGTTATGCCGCGGCGACGGCCACCCCGATTAACGGGGCGGTTCCGGTCTCCGCGGCGCCCGCCCCGGCGGCCGGCGGAACGGCAACACCCGTCACCGCCGTACCGGCACCGAGTGCGGGCAGCGGTAAAACTGCCATGGCGTCGGCCGCGGGAAAGGCAAAAGCGGGCGTCAAAAGCACCACTCAGCCTGCCGAAGACCAGAACGCCGGTGGATCGATGCTCTCGACCTTGGCGTGGTTTGCAATCCCGCTGGGCATTGTGTATCTGCTCATCCTGATGCCTAAAAGCCGCGAGGATAAGCGTCGGCGGAAGATGCTCAGCGAACTCAAGCGTGGCGACCGGGTGGTGACCACCGGTGGGATGCTGGCGTCGGTGATCGATGTGCGCGATTCTGAAGTCGTGCTCAAGGTGGACGAATCGGCTAATGTCAAAGCCCGCTTTACCCGGGCGGCCATTGCGGCGGTGCTGCCTGATCCGTCCGGGTTGCCGCCGGAAGAAAAGGCACCCGATAAAAAGAAATAAATTTTTCTGCAGCGCGGCAGTCGATATCGGCGTGCTGCAAGCTGGCATTTAATCCTCGGTGGAGCGGTGTAAGCGGTTCATGAAACAAAACCTTGGTTTTCGATTCATTCTGATATTTGCCACCATCGCCATGGCGGTGTTGTGCATTTATTTCAACGGTATCCGCGGCGGTATTGACCTTTCCGGCGGTACGTCGCTGGTCTATCAGCTCAACGTGCCCAAGAATTACCATGGCAGCACCAGTCAACTGGCGCAGCAGGTTATTTCGGTTCTGCGCAAGCGCGTCGATCCGGACAACGTCTACAACCTCGTCTGGCGGGTACTTACTGGAAACCGGATTGAAATTCAGATGCCGCTGGCCAGCGCCAAATCGCGTATCGCCCAGACGCGATATCAGAAATTGGTGCATGAACTGGAACGGGGAAACATCGAACCGTCGCAGATTCATGCCGCGTTAGCCGCCACGGGCGCCCGGCGCCAGCAAGAACTTGCCCAACTCGCCGGCGGTGATAAAAAGCGGCTGGCGCTGTTGCAGAAATTGGCGGTGGTCAACGACGAATTCAACCGTGTGGAAAAGGAAACGGCAGCGTATAAAAATCCCCTGGATGTGCCCACCAAACTGGTGCAACAGCTTGCGGCCGCTACAAAGGCCCGCACTCGGGCACTCAACGCGGTGCTGGCCTTAAATGTCAATGTGGAAAATCTCGCCGGGTTGCTCGCCGCCGATTACGCCCGCCCGACAAAAAATATTCAAAAAGATATCGCTGCCGTTATCGCCGCCCATCCTGATCGTGCAGCGCTGATTAAAAAGCTTCAGGCGGCCTACATCTATCTGCAGAGGCACAGCGGCGGCCTGAACAACCCTGCTGAACTCGAGCGTCTGCTGCGCGGTTCCGGCGTGCTGGATTTCCGCATCACCTATCCGATGACCAATGCTTCGGTGACGGCGATTGCACAACTGAAAAAACGCGGCCCCAATCGCGGCTTCACACCCGCCGGCACCGGCTGGTTCCCCATTGATCCCCGTGATGGACACAGTCTGATCAAGATGCAGGGAGACCCCGAATACACCATCGGCCGCTACGAGGGCAAATATTATATCCTGCTTTATACCACACCGCAGAAGGCCCTTACTCACGGTGACGGACGGCAGCACTGGAAGGTTTCACGGGCCGAACTCACCAGCGACCCAAACAGCGGCGAGCCGGTGGTGGATTTCACGCTCGATAACGCCGGCGGCGCCTACATGGGTGAACTTACCAGCCACAACATCGGCCAACAGATGGCCATTCTGCTCGATGGCAAGGCGATCACGGCGCCGACCATTCAGAGCACCATTCACAGCAACGGCATGATCACGCTCGGTGAGCCCAGCGCCACGCAGCCGATTGCCTCCATCGAAAAACAGGGCGAAATCCTGGTTCAGACGCTCAACGCCGGTTCGCTTCCCGCCACCCTGCAGTCGCAGCCGATCTCCGTCTACACCATCGGTGCCACGCTAGGGGCGGATAATCTTCGTGCCGGGCTGCACAGCGCGGTGATTGCGGTCATCGTGGTGCTGCTGTTCATGTTTACCTATTACACCATCACCGGGGCTTTTGCTGATATCGCCCTGCTGCTGAACCTGCTGCTGACGCTCGGCGTGATGGCCCTGATCCATGCCACCTTTACGCTGCCCGGTATCGCGGGCGTGGTGCTTACGCTGGGTATGGCGGTGGACGCCAACATCCTGATCAACGAACGCATTCGCGAAGAACTGCGCAAAGGGGCCTCGCTGTGGCTGGCCGTCAAACAGGGCTACGACCGCGTGTTCTGGACTATTTTCGATGCCAACCTCACCACGTCGCTCACCAGCATGGTGCTCATTGCCGTCGGATCGGAAGATGTCAAAGGCTTTGGTGTGACGCTGCTGATCGGTCTGGCGGTGCATATGTTCACGGCCCTGTTCGTCACCCGCACGCTGATGATTGCCGCCATCCGCTTCGGCGTGATGAAGCAGATTGATGATCTTTCGGTGAAGGAATATTTCCGCGATCTCTTCACCTTCACCTGGCTTAAAGGTCGCTGGCCCTTCATGCGGGTTTTCACACTGGCCAATTTCGACTGGATCGGCAAGCGCTATTTCTTCTGGGTGGTTTCGGGCTGTCTGATTGTCGGCGGCATCATCACCTTCATTGCGCGTGGAAATAAAAAATACGATACCGAATTCAATGGCGGTACGCAGATCACCCTGCAGCTTAAGCCGGGCGTCACCATGCCGGTTTCACAGGTACGCCGCCGCGTTGAGGCGATCGGGCGCCAAATCCCCGCCCTCAAGGCCCTGCAGCACGCGACGGTCTATTCACTCGGATCTCGCCATAATCAATTTCAGATCATCACCAGCATCGTCAATCCTCCCGGCAAGGCCGGCATCAAGCCGGGGCCGACGTCTCATACGCCGGTCGGAATGCTGACTCACGCGCTGGAGGTGGCGTTTGCCAAACAGATCAAGGTGACGAGAAGTTTGTCATTTACGGATGTGAATCTCTCATCCAAGCGAATATCCACCCTGGTCAACCACGGCATTGTCATGCCCATCACGCATAACAGCCTCGCCCAGCTCGCCCCCGGATTACCGAATGTGGATGTGAGCGATTATCGCGGGGGTGTGGCGATTGTGCTACAGCATATATCGCCAGCGGAATCTGTTCATTCCATGACTCAGCGCATCACCAACATGAGCGAAGAGCCGGATTTTGCCAACATCGAATATCGACCGTTCAAAGTTATTCCGCTGCAATACGCCGTCGGTGCATCTGCGGGAACCAAGGCGGCCCACCATCCGGCCGTAACTTCAGCGGTGGTGGTGGCGGTTGACCCCAACCTGCTCTACGACTCCAACAGCGAGGCGGTCATCAATGCCTGGACGAAAAAAGTGGCGGCACCCGAATGGCGGATCGTACGAACGGCCCTGACCACCTCCGGCGGGCTTGCCGGCATCACCAGCTTTGCGCCGCAGGTCGCCGCCGAGGCCCGGCTCAACGCCGTCGCTTCCGTGCTCATCTCGCTGTTCCTCATTGTCATCTATGTCTGGCTGCGATTCGGCGGGATCCGTTACGGCTTCGGCGTTATCTTCTCGCTGGTGCATGACGCCGTGGTGGCAGTGGCGGCCACCGTGCTGGCGGTATTCATCCATGAAACCGTCATCGGTAAGTTTCTGCTGGTGGACAACTTCAAAATCAACATGACCATGATCGCCGCCTATCTGACGATTATCGGCTATTCCGTCAATGACACCATCGTGATCTTCGACCGTGTGCGTGAAAATCGCGGCCGGGCCAAACAGCCCCTGACGGCCAAACTCGTCAACGATTCCATCAACCAGTGCTTCGGCCGGACGGTCTGGACCACCTTTACCGTGTTTGTCGTGGTATTAATTCTTTATGTCTTCGGCGGTGCAGGAGTGCACGGCTTCGCCTATGCGATGCTCATCGGGGTATTTACCGGTGCCTACAGCACACTCGCCATCGCCTCGCCCATGCTGCTGCACGTGAAGGATAAGCCGACCAAAACGGATAAAGCGCTTCCGGGCGGCGACGGGCGCCCGGCGATCGCCGAAGGAACCGTCGGCTGACGGCTGCGAAAATCACAAAGAATCTTCCGGAATAACAGGCGACGCGGTACGGCTTGCAGGCTGTCAAAATTCCGCGTTTTCGGCTATATTACAGGCCGTCGCGGGCAGCACGAAAATGCCGAAATTGCCGCATGGGATGTGGCTTTTGAGAAGTTGCAAACGCTGCCGCCGTGATCTGTGCATGGAGCATCAATGGCGAAGGAAAAGCCGGAAGTTAATGCCGTTTATGATGAATCCGCCATTCAGGCGCTGAAAGGTCTCGACCCGGTCCGCAAACGGCCCGGCATGTATATCGGCGATACCACCACACGCGGATTGCATCACCTTGTCTGGGAAATCGTCAATAACAGCGTCGACGAGGCGATGGCCGGCCATTGCGACAGCATCTGGGTGACCATCTATCCCGACGGTTCGATCAGTGTGGAGGATGATGGCCGCGGAATTCCCGTGGGGATGCATCCGACTGAAAAAAAATCGACGCTGGAAGTGGTCATGTGCGATCTGCACGCCGGCGGAAAATTCGGCGGCGGTGGGTATAAAGTTTCCGGCGGACTTCACGGCGTGGGCGCATCGGTGGTCAATGCACTTTCAGAATGGACCACCGTTGAAGTGAACCGCGACGGCAAGCACCACACCATGACCTTTGAACGGGGCGTAAAAAAGGGAAACCTCAAAATTGGTGCCGCCACTCAGCGTACCGGCACCAAGGTGACCTTCAAGCCCGATCCGGAAATATTTGCCGATACCAATTTTGATTATGACCGTATCGTCACCCGCTGCCGCGAACTGGCCTATCTCAATGAAGGGCTCGCGTTTTTCATTTCCGATGAGCGCACCGGGCGGAAGGATGAATTCAAATACACCCGCGGCATTGTGCAGTTCGTCAAGCAGCTCAATGAAGGCAAGCAGGTGGTACACAGTCAGGTGGTCTATCTGGAAAAGACGGAAGCCGATAAGGAAAATCCGCTTTCCATTCAGGTGGCGCTTCAATACAACGACGGCTACGCCGAGAGTCTGCACAGCTTTGCCAATAACATCAACACGCCCGGCGGCGGTACCCATCTGTCGGGGTTCAAGACGGCCCTGACGCGAACACTTAATTTTTATGCAAAATCCAATAATGTAATCAAAGATGAAAAAGAACTCCCCAACGGGGATGATCTGCGCGAGGGGCTCTGTGCCGTCATCTCCGTCAAGGTTCCCAATCCGCAGTTTGAGGGGCAGACCAAGGATAAACTTGGTAACGGCGAGGTGGAGGGTTTTGTCTCCAGTGCCGTCAACGAAGCTTTGGGAAGCTGGCTCGAAGAGCATCCCGCCGATGCCAAGCGGATCATCCAGAAGGGCATCCTTGCCCGCCAGGCACGCGAGGCGGCTCGCAAGGCTCGCGAGCTGACACGAAAAGGGGCTTTGAGCAGCGGTGGCCTGCCCGGAAAACTCTCCGATTGTTCCAGTCGCGACATGGAATCCACCGAACTTTTCATTGTTGAAGGGCAATCGGCAGGCGGAACCGCCAAAAGTGGACGCGACCGTGTCTTTCAGGCCATCCTCCCCATCAAGGGAAAAATCCTCAACGTGGAAAAGGCCCGCGTTGATAAAATGCTCGGCAATGAGGAAATTCGCACCATCGTGCAGGCGCTGGCCTGCGGCATCGGGGCGAGCGATCTGGATTTAACCAAGCTCCGTTACGGCAAACTGGTGATCATGACCGACGCCGATGTGGACGGATCACACATCCGCACCCTGCTGCTCACCTTCTTCTACCGGCAGATGAATGCGCTCATCCGTGAAGGGCGCGTTTACATCGCCCAGCCGCCCCTGTATCAGGTGGCGCGAAAGAAGCATGTGGAATATGTCCGCAATGAGGCGGCGATCCGAAAAACCTACCTGGACCTCGGCGTGGACGGTACATCGCTGTTCATCCGCGATAAAAAGGGAAATGATGCTACGTGTTTGAAAGGGGCGGATCTGAAAAAAGTGGTTCAGATGCTGGAGCAGGTGGATGATCTGGCCCGCATAGCCGATCGCCGCGGCATCCCCTTCGCCAAACTGCTCGATCTGCGCCGGGCGCACGGCAAATTGCCGCAGTATCATGTGATACTCGATTCGTCCGAGCATTTCTTTTTCTCCAGCGATGACTATGAGGCGTTCAGCGCGCAGCACGGCTTGGATGAACTGCAGGATAAAATCCGGGCGTTTCAACCGGCCGACAAAAATGGGGACGACGGCGACAAGATCACCAAAGCCCAGATTGAAAAAGCAGCTGAAGAACGTCGCGCCGCGATGCGCAGGCTCGTCAAGAATGAGGAACTGCACGAAGTCCGCGATCTTGAAAAATTATTTGAAAAGCTTGCCGAAGCCGGTCTGCCCATTGATGATTATCTGCTCAAGATTGAAGAACTCGACAGCGGCGAAACGAAGATGACCCGCTACCGGATTGAAAACGGCGATGATTTCAAACGCGAAATCGCCGGCCTTTCCGCCATCGTGCCGACGATTCATGAAATCGCCAAGCAGGGCATTGAAGTGAAGCGCTTCAAGGGTCTGGGCGAAATGAACGCCGAGCAGTTGTGGGAAACCACCATGGACCCCTCACGCCGCAGCCTCCTGCGTGTCACGCTGGAAGGGGCCGGCAATGCCGAGGCAATGTTCAGCATTTTGATGGGCGAAGAAACGGAGCCGCGCCGGCAGTACATTGAAGACCACGCGCTGGAAGTCCGTAATCTGGATGTGTAGGATTTTGCCTCTCTGAAGGCTGCGTTCACGGTACTCGGGTCCACCGTGGTGCGATGGGCCCAGGGGCGGCAAAACAGGGCGTCGGCCCGATCTCAGTCGGCAGAGTGCAAATTCTTCTGCGTCTGTTTCCAAATCTGCGGTAGGCAGGATTATTTCATCATACGCCGGCAGGATGCCCAAGCCGTTTTAACGGCGCCGTCGGCTGCGCCGGGCGAGTATAACCGTGGCACCGACGAGCAGCAGCGACAGGGCGGCCGGTTCAGGAACCGGGTTATCCCCTGCCATGATCAATCCGAGCTGCGAATCCGGTTGATCAATCGTCATCCAATTGAACGCCGCCGCGTTCACGGTACTCAGGTCCACCGTAGCACTGGGCTCAAAGAAATTCATACCCAGATCGCCATCAAGCGTTAATGATGTTTTGGTCGTCGGATCGGTGACGGTGACGTCCAGCACTTCAACCGGCGCATTTTGAAAGGTGATGGTCGTCCCCTGTTTGGTCTGAAGCGAAAGCGAACTCAAATAAAAACCCGCCGCCGTGATGGAACTGCCGCCGGCGCCGCCGAGAGGGATGGTAAATTGATTCGGCACAACCTTGCCCGTGGCGGCGTATACCAGAACCGGGTTGGAGGTGCCGTAAGTACCGGCCTCATATTCCACTCCCAGTTTGGCGGCCATTGCCTGCGAGATGAAAGAGGACTGTGCGCCCGTATCGAGAAGGAAACTGCCGGTGGCGGACGCATTATTAAAAGCGACGGTCACACCGGGGGGTGCGTTGGTTTGAGTCTGGCCGTTGAAAGCCATCACCGGGTTGGCGCCGATGAACGGGTTTGGCGCATAGGTGGCGCCGGTGGCGCCGGTCGGCGAGACGGATGTAAATTGCTGAAACGATGCGTAACTTAGCCCTACCTGATACGTGGTGGGCACAATGCCGGGATTGGTATTGAGTGTTGACGGATTAAACGGTGTGCCCGGGGCATAAATGTAGGTCTGCGTTTCGCCCTGATGATTGACATTGGCAAAATTATTTGCCGGGCCGATATCCAGCACGGTAACCTTCCCGTCCATAACCGGCATGCCCATGATGTCGGTAGCACCGGTGAGCGAACTAAGTGGGCTGGGCTGCTCGGTCAATTCCAAATTCGCCGGGCCGACGGTATTGCCGAAGCTGCTCAGCGGTGGGGGGGTGCCGCCGATGGTCTGATCGGTATTAACACTGAATGGGGCGGTGGAAATATCATAGCCGGAACTCGAGACGTAGAACGGCGTCGTACCGCCGATCGCCACATCATTAAATACGACATTCTGCCCGTTCATGGTAGCCGGCTTGATACTCAGGCCATTCCAAGTGCTGTTGGCGAGCACGATACTGCTGGTGCCGGTATCCAGATAGGCTTGAATGACGGAATAGCCACCGCTTGTTGTCAAAACGCTGCCGGAAGATGGATTCGTGATGATCGCATTGATCTGCGGTTGGTCAGCCGCAATGGGAAGCACGCCGGAGATATCCACCGAGCCGGCGAAACTTGCGGGCGCCGTGGCCCCGAGAATTCCGGCGGCTGCAAAAGTTGCAAGCAAGGCAGATTTTCGCGTAATACCGGGAACAGGTGCGCAGAACCGATCCATCGACGTTTCCTCCGTCTGGGTAGATGAACTGCTCTGCTTACTGGCCTCCGATTACCCGGATTGTAGTGGAAAAGCCTGAGGAGCAAAACCACAAAAATCAAAGCGGCTTTGTAAAGGCGATGGTTTGCGGCTTATCCCATGGTTGGCCAACTTGAGTGCGTCATGATGGGCCCGTGGCGAATGCGGCGATTGGGAATATACTCTCATGGATGAAAAAAGGAGCAAAAGCCCCGAAAAAATCCGATCATGACGGCGGCAAATTATCGCCGCGGATCGATAATCGCCGGGCGCGTTTCGACTATGAAGTGGTTGACACCGTAGAGGCAGGCATCGCACTGCTGGGCAGCGAGGTGAAATCCGTACGTAATGGTCGGGTGCAGCTTGCCGGCGCATTTGCCCTGATTCGGGG
Organism: Planctomycetota bacterium; assembly: GCA_021827645.1. Lineage (GTDB taxonomy): Bacteria > Planctomycetota > Phycisphaerae > WQYP01 > WQYP01 > JAJZGD01. The sequence goes on along the minus strand of JAKAVA010000053.1, from coordinate 11,583 downwards.
CCGTAATGTGGTGCTGGTCGGGTGCCATATTGAAGAATATGAACAGGCCAACCGTCTCAATCATGACCCCACGCGCTGGCGAAATCTGCTGCTGCATCGGCGTGAAATTCGCCGCCTTTCGCAGGAACTTGCCAAGCAGCCCGGCTTGACGCTGGTCCCGCTGGAAATTTACTTTAAGCACGGCTTCGCCAAGGTGCGCCTCGCACTGGCCCGGGGAAAAACGAAATACGACAAACGGCAAACCCTGAAAGACCGGGATGCGCGGCGGCAGATGGATCGCGCCATGCGGCGCGAGTGACAAAAGACAGAACTGACGCGCACCGGTGCGTGCCCGGAACCCGGCTTACGCGCCGCTTGAAGCCCGTTTCGGCGTTTTGATGAAGTGGGCGACTAAACAATCTGCGGATGAGGCGGCCCGGCAGGATCGGTGGATTTACTTTCCACCGATGGAGTGTTGGTTCCACTTATGGAGGCCAGGGGCGGGGCACTGATGACGGTACCCGCCTGCAGCGGCGGAGATGTTTCCATCGCCTTGCCGGATTTCGGGCTCCATGAAACCATGCCGATTTTGAATGCCACGATAACCAACCACGCAAAAAGTACCATATAAAGAGCCAGAGCCATGGTCGTCGGGATCAGCACAATAATAAATGCAAAGCCTACAAATGCGATCGCAATCAGATAACTGAGCAGGGCCGCCTTTTTAACGGACAGTCCGCGCCGGAGAAGGAAATGATGAAAATGTCCGGCATCGGGCGAAAAAATCGGGCGTCCTGCAAGTTTGCGGCGGACAATCGCCAGCAGGGTATCCAGCATCGGCAGGCCGAAAATAATAACCGCCGCGAGGAACCAGCGGAAAATGCCATCGTTGCCGAAAAGCAGGATCATGGCTCCACAGACAAAGCCCAGAAACATGCTGCCGGTATCACCCATAAAGATGCTGGCCGGGTTGAAATTAAAGGGTAAAAAGCCGAGCACCGAGCCCAGCAGCGCCATGGAGATGGTTATTCTTGCCGGGTTCAGCGAAGCGATACTTGCGGAACTGAGCCCATGAGCCGCCAGATAAACCGAAAGCAGCAGATAGCCGATCGCCATAATGCTGGTGACGCCGCTGCACAGTCCATCCATACCGTCGAGCAGGTTCAGCGCGTTGCACGCCCCCATGATCACAACAACGGTGGCCACGGCACTGAATATGCTCGCGATGCTCATGTAGGTGTTGGGCATGAGGGCGGGAAAATTCATAATCCAGTGGTGGCGAATAAGCGGAGCAACAATCATGTTGGCAAGATCAACTCGCGGCCCGATAAAGCCCTGCCGGTTGACGCTGAGAAAATAGAGCAGACCCGCCGCCAAGAATTGCCCCAGAAGCTTTAGTCGGGGGGCCAGCCCGTAAACGTCATCAAAAAGACCGAACAGCATGACGGTGCCGGCGCCGAAGATCACGCCCGGCGGTACCTGCGCTGCCGTCACAATCGATGGATCATGCACTGCGGGTCGTATCGCACTGGATACCAATATCCCCGCCAGCCAGCCGAGAAATGTGGATACCCCGCCGAGGTAAGCGACTGGACGGACATGGATTTTTCGATATCCGTCCGGTTCGTCGATCACCCCGTAACGGATGGCGAGAAAGCGCATGAGCGGTGTCAGGCACAATGTGACGACGAACGAGACAAAAAAAACCGGCATGTACGGTTCAATGACGCTCACGGAAGATGTATCTGCAAGCATCAACATATTTATGCCGACCTTCCAATCGCCATGAATTTAGGGTACTTCATTCCCGCGGCATGAGTACTCGCTCTCTCGCGGGTTGCCCCAAGTAATACTATAACTTTGAATTGAATAAGTTCCAAATTGGAACTCCCGAAAATCAACCGCACCGTCAACGCGGATATATCGGACATAATCGCTGTGGCAATGAGTCCGAAAGGATAGAAAGCGTCCGCATAATCGTAAACGGGGAATTCAGGGGATATACGCGTTGTTTTACCGATACCCCCAAAGATGAGCGTAAAAAGCAAATTTTGTACCGAAATCCCCCGCAATTGTGTCGGAAGCCCGCATATTTGCCCGAATGTCATGCCGGAAAATGGTCGATCAGCGAGGTTATGGCAGGTTATAAGGCGTTTAAGATTGATTGGCTTGTTTGATGTCAATACTCTGAAATCCGCCAATTTCAGCGCCACGCCGCTCGATTTCTGCGGTAGAATCCGCAACTGTGATGGCGTGTAAGCGTTGTACCAATATGAGTTTCGGATGGCATCATGGCTGAGCCCAATGCGGCGACGAAACAATTTGAATCGGCCGTTGCCGCCAATATGGCTCGCCTGATTGGCTTGGCACGTTCGATGCTGGGCGGCCAGATACGTGATGCCAAGCAGGCGGAAGATTTGGTGCAAGATGCCCTGCTGAAACTCTTCCGCTACCATGCTCGCTATGACTGGTCGGATGGTGGCTGGTCGCTCATGGCCAAGGCGGTGTCACGAAACGTGATCAGTTGCCGCCGCCGGAAGCTGGGCCAGTCGCTCGATGCCGATGCCGCGATGATGGATTCTCTTGGTGAGGATCAAGACCCGGCGACGATCCCCATGACGCGGGAGGCGATTGACATGGTGCGGCAGTATATGGCCGGCCTTCCCGACAACTGGCGGCAGGCGATGGTACTCAGAGAGCAGCAGGAGATGGGGTACCGGGAAATTGCCGAGGTCATGAATGCGACTGAGGCCCAGGTAAAGACGTGGTTGCACCGTGGTCGCCTGCGGCTGGGAGAGCTGCTTCGCGAGCACATGTTGGAGAAATAGTATCGATGCGGTGGATGTATTCATGGGGAAATGCATGTGAAGACCACCGTTCGGCCGGGATATTTCCCCGGGCAAGCTGGGTGGCCCGACGGACTTTCTAGGTTCCCAGACGCACGAAAGCGGGTGTAATATGGAAAAGAATCTCAAAGAACTGATTCACGCGATGTTGGACGGCAACACGACGGCGCAACAGCAGCGCGAAATAGATGAGCTTACCGGGGATTCCGAATTCGCGGCTTTATTGGCCCGTGAAAAATCTCTCCGCGAACTTCGCAAGCTGGCCTGGCAACTCGATATGCCGTCCGAGGATGAAGCACGCCAGCAGACCGAGCAGCTCATCGCCGCCATGCACACGTCATCGGATGCCAATGCCGGTCAGGTGCGAATCATTAAATTCCTGCGGGTATCGGCCGCCGCCGCCGTTCTGGCATTGACCGCAGCAGGCGGATATCTGGTTGGACGGGCGAAGCCGATGGCCCCGGCGCACGCGACAAAAACACCCATCGTCGGCTATACGGTGGACATCACCATGCAGAATGGCACGCGTGTTTCACAGACATTTACGACTTTCCAACAGGCGGAAAATTTTGTGCAGGCGTATCGGCTTGAGCAAAAATTGGCGCCGAGCCGGTCAACGCCCAAAGTACAGGTGGCCAGTGAGGGCATCTTTTAATATGGCGGAGTATAAACGGGCATGAACCGAGTTATGCATTACACCCGTCAGGCCGTCGGAGGATTGTTGATCCTGGCGCTCTGGGCATCCGGGGGAATCCGCCTGCAGGCGAAACCGGCGTCGGGTTACAGGGATCACCGAACCCCTCCGTCCATGCCGCAAGTGGCCGCTTTTGACCGCGAAACGCGGCGCATGTTTGATTATGTGGCACGCTCCCTGGTTGAAGTGCATTTAAGCCGCGATGTGAGTCAGATGCTCCCTCCGACTTTACGGCGTCGATTTTCAAAATGGGAAAAGCGCTGGGTGATGGATCACCATTTCCGCCCGATGCGGCCGGGCCCCTTTGGTCGCGGAGGTCCCGCCATCACCATCGAACCCGATGTCGATCATGGACACCATGCTGAAAAGAAGGGCCATGATGCAGACCACTGGTTGGCACGGTTGAAGACCCATCCTATCGGACAACTGTTTCTCCTCCAGCGATTTCTGGTAACTAAGCTACACGCGTTCGGCAACCCGCATCTGATGCCGATACTTCAGGCGGTGCACCTTAGAATCCAATCCTATCACACCGGCATGCGCAATCGAGTCTATGGACTGGTCACCGGGCGACATGGGCATGTATTGGCGCTGAGCATCCTCGGCGTCGGCGCGCCGGGCCAGACGATACTGATCACGACGCCGGACGGCCGGGTGTGTCGTGCTTCGATCCTTGGAGTGGATTTTCGCCACGATATCACCGAACTTCAATTACCCGGGGGGGTGCATGTACCCGGAATTGCTCTTGCACCCAGTTTGCCCTGGCAGGCAGAGACGGTCCTGGCCATCAATGGATCGACACCGGGGATAAAATGGATGCAGTTGTGCGATCAGCGGTCTTGGAGGCCGCACTGGCGATATCGGTCACGCACCGCCAAAACCAATCGTCGCCTGCGGCGGGGCCCGGCGGCACGAATTGGCAACTTTTTTCAACCCATCAATTCACCGCAGTTTTTCATTGATATCAAAGGTCGTTTGACCGCGGTTTCCACCAACAACAGCGATCTGGTCGCCGGTGGAAAATTTTCCATTCTGAGGCAGTTTATTACCACGGGCTTTACGTCCGGTCCGCAGTTCGGTATTAAATATCGATTTTTGCCGTCGCATTCGCATCTTCGCGCCCGCTACGCCGGACTCGGAGCCCAACCCGCCGCTGAAGTTCAAAGAGTGCTTCCCCACTCGGCCGCCCGTCGTGCTGGAATAAAACGCCACGATATCATTCTTACCATTGACGAGATGCCGATCAATGAGCTTTATGCCATCATTCGCCAGGCACGACGACGGCCGGATGATATCCCCGTTACCCTCCTGCGCAATGGAAAGATGATGACACTCACCATCAATCTGCTTCCGCCACAGCACTCCCGTGCGGCGGGACCGAAGGTGGCGACACCTCCCGGTTGAAACCTTGCCTGCCGTCCTGCGGCCGATGAATGACCGCGCCCCGGACATGCCGACGTGTGAATGGATAGCAAAACCCGGCATCCTTGCGCTATAATTCCGCACGGTGCGCCGTCGGAACAGCGCTGGTAAGTGAGTAACCATGACCAACATTCAAACAGGCAGTTTTGTCGACTGGGTGGAAGAACACCGCGGCACGCAATATTCCCTCCATCAGGAATATGTGAATCCGGCTTTTGTCAAAATGCTCAAAGCCATCGGCTTTGATAAAAACTACACCCGCGGCCTTGGGCCGTATCTCTGGGACGGTCAGGGAAATAAGTACCTCGATCTGCTCACCGGCTGGGGCGTTTTCATGCTCGGCCGCAATCATCCACGGGTGCGCGAAGCACTCAAAGACATGATCGATGCCGAGAGTCCCAATCTGGTGCGCATGGATTGCAGCATCCTGAGCGGCCTGGTTGCCAAGGGCCTGATCCGTCATATGCCGGACGGGGCGTGGCGGGTGTTTTTTACCAACAGCGGAACGGAGTCGGTGGAAGGGGCGCTGAAGTTTGCCCGCTGTGTCACCGGCCGACAGAAGGTTGTTCACTGCCATAATGCCTTTCACGGCCTCACAGCCGGATCGCTCTCCGTCAACGGGGCGGCATTTTTCCGTGAACGCTTTGGCGATCTGGTGCCCGGGGCGGTCGAAATTCCATTTAATGATCTCTCGGCGCTGGAAAAGGCTCTGGCCGGGCGCGATGTGGCGGCCTTTATTCTCGAGCCGATCCAGGGCAAGACCTGCGAGGTTGTCGCCGACGGTTTTCTGATCGAGGCTCAGCGCCTGTGCCGGAAATCCGGCACGCTGCTGATTGTGGATGAAGTGCAATCGGGCATGGGACGCACGGGAAAATGGTTCTGCTTTCAGCATTGGCCGGGCGTTGAACCCGACATCGTATGCGTTGCCAAAGGCCTTTCGGGAGGCTTTGTGCCCGTGGGGGCCGTTATTTGCAAGGCGCAGATCATCGAGACGGTATTCAATTCCATGGAACGCTGCGTGGTGCATTCCAATACCTACGGCCAGAATGATTTGGCGATGGCCGCGGCGATGGCCAGCATTCAGGTGATTGAGGAGGAGCGGCTGGTGGAAAATGCCGCCCAACTGGGTCAATACGCCATCGACCGCCTGCGCGACATCGGACGCAACTGCCCGTTTGTGACCGAGGTTCGCGGGAAGGGATTGATGTTCGGCATTGATTTTGCCCGGCCGGAATCATCTATTAAATTGCGGCTGGCATGGGATGCTCTGCATAAACTGAATTTCGGTGTCTTCGGCCAGATGATTGTTGTACCGCTGATGCAGAAGCATCGCATTCTGACCCAGGTGGCCGGATACCATACGGAGGTGATCAAATTCCTCCCTCCGCTGGTGGTCTCACAGGCGGATATGGACTGGTTCCTGACCGCCATGGAAGAGACACTCGCGGATACCCAACGCATTCCCGGTGCGGCATGGGATACGGTCATGGGCCTGGCCAAAAATGTGATGCGGGCGGGGTGAGGAAGATTTCGTGGCGGCAACCGGAAAAATGAACCAAACTGAATCTCCATGCATCTGACCCAGCGGAAAATGTTGGCCTTCGTCCTGCTGGTGATCCGTCATCCGCGATGGGTGCTCGCATTGGGCGTATCGCTGACGATTCTGGGAGCCCTGCTGGCGGTTTTTTTTCTCCCGATCTCAACAGATCAGAATAAACTCTTCTCCGCCCGCGTGCCCTTTTTCCACCGCTATCTGCAATTCATTCACGAATTTCCCGAAAATGAGGCCGCTTACATCGTTATTACTCCCCGTAACAATAAAACTCCTCCGCCCGCCCAACAATGGGTCGCCGCTGCCGATGCGGTAACCCGACGTCTTCGCGGACTTTCGCAGTATGTACGGGCGGTTGATTCGCACGTGCCGCTGCATCAACTCGGCCCCTGGGCGATCTGCTTTGCCGGGCCGCGCCAGGTTGCCGAGGCCCGCGCCGCCCAACCCGACATCGCGCGCCTCGCCACCCTGTTTACCGGCCGGTCGGCAGCGAAAAATGCCCTGCTGGGCAAAAATCGTCTCCTCACCCTCCTGAAGCATTTTCCGCTGACCGGGCTCAACGGCCGGGCGTTTCTTCGGCGGCTTTCCCGCTCGCTGAGATTATTTCTGGTCCGCCCGCCGGACGACCCGCACCCGGCAGCGTCCATGGAGCAGATTTTCATGCCGGCGCGGAGAGCCACTCCACGCGATCTGGGATATTATTATTTTCATGCAGCGGACAATGTGAACCGTCGATTGCTCGTCATCAATGTCTACCCGCGATTCACCTATGATTCCCTCGCGGCGGTGTCCCTCCCGCTGGAGAAAATCAGTGCGGCGGTTCACGCGGCGGCAGCACCCTTTGCATCTGAATTTCACTTCGGCCTCACCGGTCGCCCTGTGCTCTCGGCCGACGAAATGCGCATTACCACCCACGACACCAACTGGGCCGAAGCACTGGCCATGACCGTCGTGGTGATCGGCCTCATCCTGATGCTGCGGTCCGTGTGGCTGGCCGTTGCCGCGGGAGTGTCCCTCACGGCGGCCATCGCATGGACCTTCGGCTATGCGACGATAGTCGTCGGCAGGCTCAATCTTCTTTCAACCGTGTTTGTCATTGCCATGATCGGCATCGGTATGGACTACATCATCCAGATTCTCGTGCGGTACCGACGCGAGGTTCGGCGCTACCAGCGTCCCTCCGCCGTCTGGATGAGAGTATTTCGTTACTCGGGTCCCGCTGTTTTGACCGCCTGCTGCGGGGCATCGGCGGCATTCCTCGTCGCCCTGACAACTCACTTCACCGGCGATGCGGAACTGGGGGTGATTGCCGGCGGGGGATTAATTTTTTCATTGTTGTCCGGTTTCACCATTTTACCCGCGATGCTTACCATCTGGCCGCCAAAATTCAAACCCGTTCCCGCTGCCCGGCGCTACACCCTCCATAAAGCCCCCCCCAAAGCCACCTGGTGGAATTTTGTCGCCCTCGGCTGCTGGCTGGCGCTGGTGGTGCTATTAAGCCCATTTGCGCTGAGCGTAAAGTTCAACCCAAATCTGCTTAAACTCCAGGCCCGCGGTTTGAAATCCGTCCAACTCATCAAAGACATGCCGTCGTGGTATGCCGTCGTACTCTCGCACCATCCAGAAAAGATTGCCGCCCTGCAGCATCGCCTCAATGCAACCATCCACCCCGGTTCGCAGATTCTTTCCACCAGCAGCCTTTATGATGCCATTCATAATCAAAAGCGACTGGCACGCGGCAGCCGCGCTTTTTCCGCCATAAACTGGACGCCCCCGCCGGCGCTGTCCGCCGCGGATATCGAACCGATTCGCGCAGCGGTCGTCAAGCTGGCCGACTCCGAGTCTGCCGCCGGTGCGGATGGACACAAAACCCGCCAGTCGCTGATTCAGCTGGCCGCCGCCCTGCGTAAAACACCGACGGATATCAGCACGCAACGGCTCACCGCCTGGCAGGATCAGTGGGTTCAATCTCTCAAGGCGCTCGCGGGGCGTTTATCCCCCCCGCCGATTATCCCGCATCAACTCCCCCCCTCTTTGCGGGCACATTTCATCGGCAAATCGGGAGTGTGGGCTCTGTACATCTATCCACGATGGAATCTCTGGATCGATAAAAATCTGCACCATTTCGTGCGCACCCTGCGCGGCACCAAAAACGCCCCCGGTGGGCGGATCGGAGGGCTGGTGCCGGCGGATATGGATCTCACCGGTATCGCGCCGCAGTTATATGATTCAACCCAGTCGATCAAACAAGCCTTCACCAAGTGCACGATCTTGGCCCTTATTCTGGTGATGATCATTGTGTTTTTAGATTTGCGGAAATTCGGTCAGACGCTTTTAACCGTCAGCGTCCTGCTGCTGGGATTACCAATGCTGGCCTGCGTTATGGGACTGCTGCATCTGGATTGGAATTTTGCCAATTTCTTCGCCATGCCGATTCTCATCGGTGCCGGGCATGAATATGGCGTCTTCATGACCCATCGGTATCGCGAAACCCTCCATAATCCACGCCGCGTCTGGCGGTTCTGGGACGTCAGCGAGCGGGCTCTTCTCATGTGCGCCTTTGTCACCTGCTCCGCCTTCGGCTTTCTGGCGTTGGGACGGGACCGGGGAATTGCCAGCCTCGGCCTGGTGATGACTCTCGGCATTGCCTGCATCTACCTCGCCGCCATTCTTGTCATTCGCCCCATCCTGCTCTGGAGGCTGGCGCATAAAGATGTTTATGCCGACATATATGATCGTGACGATGATGACGTGTGATCGCCCGAATTTCGGCTAATATAACGTCGAATATAGGTACCTTGGATTGGCAATACGGATGATATAAATGACGAAAATGAGCACACAGCGGGTACTGGTGACCGGCGCGGCAGGGTTTTTAGGTTCACACCTCACCGATCGACTCCTCGAATTGGGACATGAGGTCATCGGCGTTGATTCACTGGTCACCGGCTCGAGCGACAACATCAGCCATCTTAAAACCAATCCCCGCTTCAGGTTGATCACCGCCGATCTGGCGCAGGGGCTGCCTCCGGAATTAAAACATCAATCCTTCGACCGTATCTGGCATCTGGCCAGCCCCGCCAGCCCGGTGGGGTATGTCAAACAGCAGATCATTACCCTGAAGGTCAATGCACTGGCCACCATTGAACTCCTTGAATTGGCCGAAAAATGCCGGGCACGGATATTTGTCGCCTCCACCAGCGAATGCTACGGCGATCCGCTGGAACACCCGCAGAAGGAATCGTATTGGGGAAATGTTAATCCCGTCGGCATGCGCAGCATGTATGACGAAAGCAAACGCTTCATGGAAGCGGCCGCCATGGTGTATCATCGTGAACGCGGTGTCGACACCCGCATTGTCCGCATTTTCAATACCTACGGTCCGCGGCTTGCCGTGGACGACGGACGGGTGGTGGTCGCATTCATCAAGCAGGCGCTCCGCGGTGAACCCCTCACCGTACAGGGAGACGGCTCACAAACACGCTCCCTCTGCTATGTGGATGACGAGATTCGCGGCTTCCTGCTGCTGATGGAATCGCCGGATTATCATCTGCCCGTGAACATCGGCAACCCGGATGAAGTTTCGGTGATGCAGATCGCCTGTGAAATCCGCGAACTCTGCGGATCCAAAAGCGAAATTCTTCATACCCCGCTGCCGCCGGATGACCCCCGCCAGCGCTGCCCCGATATCACCCTGGCCAAACAACTGCTCGGATGGCAACCCACCATCAGCCGTCGGGATGGCCTGCTTCGCACCATCGAATATTATCGCAGGAAGCTGGGTATCTCAGCGGCCGCGTAATGGCCGGCGAGCGGATGCTGAAATTCAATTCGGTGCCGGAACCGCCGCAGGCGGCCGTAGCGTGGGACGACATGGGTGCAATATTAAATCACACCGTCCCAATTTGCCGGCAGGGCGAGAATCGGTATCTGACACTGAGCAAAAATGGCGCGGGGGATGTTACCCTCGATAAGCCGCTCCAGCAGCCCCTGACGCGACAAACCCATCACCAGCAGACTTACCCGGTGCTCGCCGATGGTTTTATTGAGCGCCTCGGCAATATCGGTGGCAAAGAGCAGCAGCGACTGCACATTGGGATTCATTTTTGCGATGCGGGCGGTGATCTCCTTGAGAACTTTTTCGCCGGGCGTCTCGATGTGTTCCGGCTGGAGGCCGCCGGGGGCGACATGCACACAAAGCACCTCGCGTTCCAGCTTGAGTGTCCATGTTGCCAGCGCATCGATCCGGGCGTCGCACACCCAATGATCTGAAATGGCCAGCATGATTTTCAATGACATCCCTTTCTGATCATTTGCCCCTGCTAACGAACGATCTGGTCCAGAGATTATAACGCAAAGCCCGACGCTGCACGCCACCCGCAGCACAGCAGCGGCCGTGTTGACGCTAAGGCGGGTTGGACGAGATTATTCCGTACCCTGCGCCAGAATGGCCAGATAATCATGGTATTCGTAGATTCGCCCACGCTTTCGGAATTCAGATTTATGCCAGTCGCGTTGATGGCCGCAGCGTTATTTTACTTTTTAACTCATCGCGAGTCGTTATTTTACGATAAGGCCTGAACATAAAATAACGATCGTCGCATTTGGTATGTTTCGCGAATACGATTCGCGAGGAAGGCGAACGAGCCGTCGTCAAAAGCGCCCGCCGCTATTTCCAATCTACTTGACGGTCAAACGGCAGCGCGTACGCGTTCTCTGTCGATTCTGGCTGCTCGGCGAGCCGGTTGCGATGTAGGGTTTTCGAGCGGCATGATATTGACGGATGTTGATATATGTGCGCGTGCCGGGTCGGCTCTCGCCGCAGTTCGATGGTCGCCGGGGCCTGACGGGCGTTTTTTCCCTGTTTCGGCGCAGACGTTTTCACATCGCCGGGTTTTGGCAGCGATTCGGGATCGTTAAAGGTGTTGACCGCACCCTGCCGGCAGCCGATCCGTACCGGCGTCGTCAGAGGCCGGAATAGATAGCCCGTGATATTTTGGAGAGTTTCACCGGCGAGAGACTTTTACCTTCATAGCGGGGAGCGGCAGCCAGGATGGTGGCAAACATCGCGTGCACCACCATGATGGTGG
>JAKAVA010000044.1 GCA_021827645.1 Planctomycetota bacterium | reverse complement strand
GGGGTTTGGGATCCAGGAGGCACGCGGCCATACGTTCCGTATAGCCCCACTGCTGGTCGAACTGTCGAATGGGGAGTAACCCGGCGTCGGAGGTGATCTGGCCGGCAGAGCGTTCCACGATCAGTTCCCGTGAGGGGAGAAAATCGAAGAGCAGTGGCTGACAACGTGGGGCAGGCATAAGGCACTCCTAACCGCGAAACATCGCAGCCGGATAGAATACTACAAATCTAATACTCTGTCCACTCGCTTCCGGTTCACACAAGTCGGCAGACGGAGAGCGTGAAATGGAGCATGGGTACCCAAAATCGAATGGAAGCTGCCCTTGCAGACTGCGCGCCGGAACTCAGTCCGGCCACGGAGACTAACCGTCTGCAAACACGACACTTACGACTTCCATCTCCGCAATCCCGCGCCGGTCCTTGAATAATCCGGGATAGGTGCCGCCGTAGCGCCCGGCGCTGGCGACAAGTCACCTGGCCTCGGCCGCAGATGACGTGTTACCGCTCGATGGGATTAGCTATTTTCACCGCAGGTGACGCAACGGTACGCGGAGGCTTTGGCACAGATCCAGGCAAATGACTGAGCGTGACATAGAAATTTCTGTCTGCGTTTCCCATTCGTGACTGGAGTGTTTTCGGTTAAGCACAGGCCGTAATGCCTGGGTCATCCTGATTGTTATTCTGTGGCGGGGCATGGGAAGCCATCCTACAATTGGCCATATGAGCACGGCAGAATCATCATCCGTCCGGCAGCCGCACACCGACACGTTCTTGCATCCCGCCGCGCCGAGCCCCCCGGCGACGCCAAGCCCCATTGAACAGTGCACCGTCGCACCGCCCCTGCGACCGGCCGAGGAATTCTCCTACGATGATCCACCCGAAAAAACCAACGCGGTCAGTTATGTCGCCACCGTCGGTCGGCGGCGCGTTCCATTTAAGTTTCTGCGGTCCGGCAGCAAGCGGCGACCTGTGCTGGTATTTCTCCACGGTATGGGGCTGACGACGGCATCCTACTGGGGAATGCTGCCGCACACACTCCGCACGCACGATCTGCTGCTGATGGATTGGAGCGATTTTGCCACCGGCGATTACTGGCCCCGCCACGGGATGCCGCTGCCGCAACTGGCGGCCGATGTGGTGGCGGTAACGGCGGCGCTCAATATTGATCAATTCATCCTTGCGGGCTCCAGCCTGGGCGGTGGGCTGAGTCTGATGGCGGCGATTGATCATCCGCAGCGGGTTTCGGGGTTGATATTATTGAATCCGGCCGCTTACCCGCAGCGACTGCCGGGTTTTTACAAACTCTGCCGCATCCCGCTGATCGGCGAGTTTGCGATGCGAATTCTTCCCGCCGACCGTCTGACCCAGGCCGTCTTCCGCACCGGCTACGCCGATCCGCGGCGTGCCCACCCGGATTTAATAAAAGCGTATGAATCCGCCATGCGTCCCCTGGCCAATCGGCTCAAACTCATGCACCTGATCCGCGCCCTGCCGACGCGGCCGGCACAACTGGCGCATTACACCCAGATCGCCGACCGAATCCGCCAGCCGACGCTGGTGGTCTGGGGCCAGAGAGACGGGCTGGTGGATGGAAGCACGCCTCACCGCCTTAAGCAGGATATCAAGGGCCTGCGTTTGGAACTGCTGCCGGATATTTCGCACCTTCCGCATGAGGAAGCACCCGAAGCCGTCGGGCCGCTGGTGGGCGAATTTCTCACTGGCGTCGGCAGGTGAACGCCGACACACTCAGGGGAAGACTTCACAATGTATCTTTGCCGCTGCGGGCAGGATTTGCCGCACGCGCAAAGCAATCTGTTCCAATTCAGCACCATCCAGCGGGCTGGCAAAACTTTCCGTCGGATCGCGGGCGATGGTGTAGATCTGCACGCGCCGCAGTTTGCCGCCCGCCTGCACCATGGCGAGCAATCGCCGAGCGTAGGCGTCCACCTCGGAATCCGATGGCCCGACGCCGTGAACTTTCATAAACAGCGACTGAATAACAATCGGCCGCTGTTTTGCACACTCCGTGATGTTTTCCAGCACGCGATCAAACGGGACGGTGGTGCGGTCCACCCGTTGATAATACTCCGGAGTACCGGCATCAAGTTTGGCCCATATTTCCGAATAGCAGGCATCGAGAAAACTCAGCGCCGCCGCAACCTGAGGCCGATGCAGGAGCGTGGCATTGGTGATGAGGATAATTTTAACGCCCTCCATTTTTCTCTCATCCAGCGCGGCTTTGGCGAGCTTGAAACCGTCGAGCAATTGCGGGCAGCTTGTCGGCTCCCCGTCGCCGGAAAAGGCGATGTCATTGAGGCGGTGCAATTCAGGGCTGATATCGGCAAATGGCGGATGCTGAAAAAGCCGGCCGGAGCGGGCGGTGTCCAGCATGTTGGCGAGCTCCTGCGAAAGCACGGCCAGATCGATCGGCCGACGGTCGCCCGGAATTTTGCGGTCCACGCTGCAATAGATGCAATCGAAGTTGCACGCTTTATCGGGGTTGAGATTGACGCCGATACTCAGCCCCCCGCTGCGGCGCGAGATCACCGGGTAGACATACCGATTTTGGGCCCAGGAACGCGGGTGCGATTCAAAGGCGGCCCGATTGTGCGGATCATTTCGTAAACGTGCGGCGGAAACATCCATGATCGTCCTCCCGGGACAAAACATCATTATAAGCTCCCGCCCGGCGAGACAGATGTCGCGCCGTGCACGATGATAGGTGCTTTTTGTTTAACCGCAGAGGCCACGGTGGAACGCAGAGGTTTCTGCGGTGAACCCGTTGGCTTAATCGCACCGTCTTGGTGTTCTCTTCTAACAGAGTCAAGCTGGTGAGAGTGAGGGGATGCCCCTGCCACCTTGGGCGCGATGATGGGGCAGACAATGAATGGGCGCTATATCGGCGGCCAATCCCGGCGTTATGGCTCTCCGAAAATGTTTCGCACTCGCTGCCACGGCCCGATGCACGCCGCGCTTAGCGCCGCATGCGTATTGCATTATGATGCCCTCCATTGCCGGAGTGGCGGAACTGGCAGACGCGCCGGATTCAAAATCCGGTTCTCGCAAGAGAGTGTGGGTTCGATTCCCTCCTCCGGCATACTCCAACCCAATGCCACAGCTTCTTCCCGCCTGCAGCGGTTCATATTCACCCATGATTACGCGATGATTCACCACGGCGACCGCCATCAGGGCCCGCCGGAACCGAAGAGTTCCAACTGCACACCGCGCGGCGGTAAAAAATATTCCTCCCGCGGGCGAGGCACACGCACTGCAATATTCGCCCGCCGACATGCGGCGGAAAAAAGCTGCGCCATCTGGTCGGCGAAAATCCCGCTCCCCTTGAAACGGGAGAAAAATTCGGAATCATTAAGTTTGCCGCCACGGATGTCGGCAATCCGGTGCAGCACCTTACCGGCCCGATCCGGCATGTGACGGGTAAGCCACTGCTGAAAGAGATCCTTCACCTGCCACGGGAGGCGTATCGGTGTCATGTGGGCGAAACTGGCACCGGCATCGGCAGCCGCACGAATAATATCGGCGATTTCCGTGTCGTTAAGCCCCGGTATCACCGGTGCGACGAGTGTGCCAACTTCAATGCCTGCCCGGCGCAAGGCGGTAATCGCATCCAGCCGCCGGTGGGGAACACTTGTCCGCGGTTCCATCGCCGCCGAGAGCTCCGGGCGGAGGGTGGTGATGGATATACACACCACCACCGCCTGATACTGCGAAAGTTGGGCCAGTAAATCCACGTCGCGGGTCACCAGATGATTTTTGGTCACGATGGCCACCGCCTGACGAAATTCCGCCATCACCGCCAGACATGCTCGAGTAATTCCCAATTTCCGCTCGATCGGCTGATAACAGTCGGTAACCGTCGACATGGATATCCGACTCCCTTTCCACGACGGACGATTCAATTCGCGGCGCAGCAGGGTGGCGGCATCATATTTCACCATGATCTTGGATTCGAAATCAATCCCGCAGTTCATGCCGAGTGTTTCGTGCGTGGGCCGGGCATAACAATACACACAACCATGTTCACACCCGCGGTACGGATTGATACCGAATTCAAACCCCAGATCAGGGCTGTTGTTGTGCGAAATAACCGTCTGCGATTTATCCGGGATCAACTCGGTCTGCGGCAGGGGATCGGCTTGAATATCATCCGCAACTTCATAGCGGCTTGTTTCAAATCGGTTCGGCGGTCGATCAGGGGTTCCCCGTCCATGAGATTCCGAATTCGGCATAGTTGCAGGCCTCATCTGCGCCGCCAACGGACGCGATACAACCGATTATACCCGCAGTACCCGGCAGCAGGCCGAGATGAAGGTAATCGCCTTTACGCCTTTCTCGCCGATAAATTCGGATCGGAATTTCAGCTTCGCTGGCGGTGAGCCGTGAGCAGATCATCGCGGGTAATAATTCCCAGAATCTCTGACGGATGCTCCCGGTCCATGACGATCAGCCGCCCCACGCGGTGCCGATTCATCATCTGGTCGGCTCGCCGCAGGGCGCAGTCCCCATAAATGACCACGGGCGGTCGACGGATTAAATCGCGGGCCTTGGTTTGCGGATCGATATCCGGAGAGAGCAGATCATGATTGGCCAATACGCCCACGAGATGATTCTTATCATCCACCACCGGGAAGCCGTCATATGGGATATATTTTTCATCGGTGCTCAATTTAACACGAAGTTCCTGCGCGGTTTCATCGGCACGGATGCAGACGGGATTGCGTGTGCAGGCGTCGATGACCATCACACTGTCCATGAAATCGGCGTGGGGTTTGAAAAGTGCCCGGCCACCGCGTCGAGCGAATTTTTCCGTGAGAATATTATCGCGCATCAGCGCACAGGAGACCAGAAATGATGTTGTGCACCCCGCAACAATGGGGGCCAATCCGTTGGGGCGCAGTGTGGTTTCAAATGCAAATACGATGGAGGTCAACGGCGTCCATGTTGCGCCGCAGAACAGGGCTGCCATTCCCACCAGCGCCGCTGCCCGGACATTGACATCCGCGTGCGGTATGAGGTGCACAATGGATATACCAATGACCGCCCCCAGCGCACTGCCGATGTTGAACAGCGGTGCCATGGTGCTGCCGGAAGTGCCGCTCCCCAGTGCCACCGTCCATGACACCATGCGGGTCAGTACGAGAAATAGTACAAATTCAAAGCCCACCTTGCCGTCAAGGATCGCGCTGATGTTCACATAGCCGACGCCCATCGACGGATTGAAAATCAACCCGCAGATGCCGACGATCAAGCCCCCGAGGGCCGGCCACCACATCCAATGGAGTTTGCTGCGTTTGCTGAAGATATCCTCAACCAGATACACGCCGTGGGTCAGACCGACCGCCGCTACCCCACAGACGATGCCGATAATGGCGTAAATCATGAGCGGCTCAAGCGTCGGGCGCGGCAGGGCGGGCATGGCAAAAATCGGTTTGCCACCCATGATGGCAATTCGCAGTGCACCGGCAACACCCGCGGCGATGGCGACGGCCAGAATCGCGATGGGCTGAAATTCAAACAGCAGCAGTTCCAGCGCCATCAGAACCGAGGCGAGCGGTGCGCCGAACGTGGCGGACATCCCCGCCGCTGCTCCTGCCGCCAGCAGCACGCGCCGTCGTTCTTTCGTCACCGTAATCACCTGCCCCACAATCGAGCCCAGCGCCGCACCGGTGGCAATAATCGGGCCCTCGGCACCAAACGGACACCCCGTGCCGATACTCACTGCCGCCGAGAGGGGTTTAAGAATCGCAACGCGCGGCGGGATTTTACTCTCGTGGAACAAAGCGCTGGCCATCGCCTCCGGAATCCCATGGCCGCGAATCATCTCCGATCCGTATCGGGCCATCAGGCCGACGATCAATCCTCCGCCGACCGGAATCAGCAGCACCCACCAGCCGACATGTGCGGTGGTCGGAGCGCTGAACGCAAACGAAAATCGCTGGTAAAAGCAGATGTTGGTAAACAGGCCGATCAGCTTGAAGAGACACCACGATGCGGCCTCACCTAAAACGCCGATGATCACGGCGAGGAAACACAGAAATATGCCGCTCCGGCCCAGCAGACCACGTGTCGGGTCCAGTGGCGCACGAACCAGCAGATCATCGTCAGCGGATGGTTGAACCGGCCCCGGTGCGGGAGGCTGTTCCGACGCCTTTTGCGATGGTGGGTGGATGCCCCCTTCGGCATGGTCTTTTCCGTCGCCGGAATTCGGTTCGGGTGGTAGATCGTTGGATGGTTCTGTCAAGGCGGTCGTTCCTCCGAATATCAGGCGACGTAGATGCCGACCATCGGATTCTAAAGCTTTTACGCCGTCTGGCAACGGGGTGGGAACGAGTGGCGAGATCAGTGCGCGGGGATCTCCCGCGGATGCCGATCGTTGGG
>JAKAVA010000100.1 GCA_021827645.1 Planctomycetota bacterium | reverse complement strand
TGGGCCGGTGAAGAAGTGGACCGACCCGGATTGCCATTTCATCATGGCCATGTGTCAGGACAGACAGGGGAACCTGTGGCTCGCCACGGAAGGGGCGGGGGTGTATCGGTATGATCCGTCAGCAGCCAAAGGCCAGCGCTGGACACAATTCACCAAACAAAGCACCCATGGGGGACTGGAGAACAACTGCATCTACGCCATCGCCTGTGATAACCAGGATCGGATCTGGGTGGGTGAATTGAATCATGGGATCAGCGTTTTCAATGGCCGGCGGTGGCAGGATTATGACATCGTGCAGAATCCGAAGCATCATGTGCTGGCCGGTCCATTGGGAAACCATGTCTATGCGATGAAGTTTGATCGATACACCGACCAGATGTGGATCTGCACCGAGAATGGGATCAGCATTTATCAGTGCCAAAAGGCCATTTCAGCGAGCCGGGCGGTTGATCCGCCCGGAAGCCGAATAACGAGCGTGCTCAAGCCGCACCATCAGCACCATTGGCATTACATCACGCAGGCGAATGGTTTGCCGATGAATCCGGATTCCATCGGCTTCGGCAACGACGGCACCATTTTCGTCGGCACGCAGTGCGGGGGTTTGGCGATAGGGGTGCCGCAGCAGGGAGCTGTTTCCGATGCCTTGGGATGGAATCATTATCGATGGACGGTGATCAAGGGGCCGTGGCATATGCCACTGACGGCAACCGGTAGGGGGTTGCCGGGGAACTTGGTGAATTCGGTCACCATTACATGGAAGAACCATCTGGCGGTGGGGACGGATGAGGGGATCGCACTGGGTGAAATCAACGAACAGAGCGCGGCAGGCCATGTTCCGCAGGCGAATCTGACATTTGAGCATGGGCAGAATTTTGTGGCCAAGGTTCACGGCCTTTGGCACCCACCGGTGCATTGGCAGGCGCCGCCGGGGCAGGTGCTGGAAAAACTGCCGACGGAAGATCACACGACAGCCGTAGCATGGGAGCCGGATACAGCCGTCGGCGGCAAAGTGGGCTATCTGTGGCTGGGTCATTGGCGGTCAGGCCTGGATGTCTGGCAGTACGACGCAGAGGGAACAATCATTAACCGTTGGCACATCCATCGGCCGCAGGTGGGCAATTACGTTCAATGCTTGCAGCCGCTCAGGGGTGGAGCGATGGCGGTGGGATGTTATGGAAAAGGCGTTGAGATCATCACCCTGCCGGGGCAGAGCAAAGATGCGTGGCGAGACGCCGCAAAGACAGCAGCCCAGTTCGCCGCCGCGCCCGAGCCGCAGGGGGCAAGGCCGCCGAGTGCGCATGAACTGGATGCCATGGCGGCTGTGATTCGTAAAGAATTATTGGAATCGAAAGGCAGGAAGCAGCCACGAATTGTGCCGCTGCCGGATGACTGGCGGACGGAGGGCAACTGGCTGGGAAGGTACGGGAAGTACTACATTTCGCTCCCCGCAGTTTGGCATAGGAACCCGGTGGGGACTTTTGGGCTTATCTGGGGCTACGGCGCCGCCGCCGCGCCCTTCTGGGTTCAGGATTTCCGCAGTGTGGGCTCGGATTGTTTGCGGAAATGGACCTGCTCGCTCTCGGCCAGTCGGCGATCGTCACTCGAAGTTCCCCCGGCGTTTGCCGAGGAGCAGATGGCAAACGCAGCCCCCCGCTTTGGCGTGCCGCCGAGGCGGGGGGCCGAGTATGACGACCACGGCGAGGTGTATCCAACCGCCATGCAGGGGCCGGGCCTGGCGGTCGCGATCGTTGTCCCGCGGGGCCGCCTGATTTTGTCGATCTACGAATTCAACAATGATGCTCACATCGGAACTGGAAATCGCTGCCGGGATTACGCCATTTCGGCCCGCGTCGGGCGTAGATGGCCGCCGGCGGGGAACCCGTACATGCGAGACTTTTCCGCATTTGGGCAAAAAGTTGGCACCCTTTCACGGGTATCGCTGTTTGGCGGTGGCGGGGTTTGGAAGCGGTTCCTCGTTCGCGGCCCGGCCCATCTCGTGGTCCACCTTCAGCGAGGGCACTCGCTTAACACGTTTATCAACGCGGTTGCGCTTGATTGGACGGCGCAAAAGCCGCCGCCGTACTTCTGCTGCGCCGCGAGTTGGCCGCAGCGGCAGCAAGAGAAACTCCGCGCCGCACAAATAGAACTCGCGGCCCTGCGTGCGGGGATTTCCCCGCTGGCGACAGGGGCGGGCAGTCCGCAGGTCGCCGCGTGCCACGACCTGCTTACGATGGCGCAGCTGATGAGGCGGACGGAGCCGACGGTGTGGGCCAGCTGCGAGGCGATCGTCTACGGCTTGGTCGACCGGTGCGTACAGGCATTCGGTCATGTCGGCGCCAATCGCCTGCCAATGCTTGCGGCCTGCAACTACCGCCTTTGCCGATTTCGGCAATGGGAAAGCAATTTGGAACGGGAGGGATTGCCGGTGCCACGGAAGCTTGAGGAGATGACGAAATGGAAAGGTCGTACCCGGGTGTTCCGGGACGGCGGATACCGCGAGTTGGCGCGCGACGCGGCCCGCCAAAGGGCGACAGAGGGGCTGGCCGCTTTTTGAGTCAGAAAGGGACGTAAGGTGAATCCACGTTTTAATGTATTCGCCATGATTACTGTATGCGGAGCGATTTTCGCGCTGCCCGCGCTGTCGGGGCATGCCCCGGTGATGGGCGGCACAACGGTGTCGCCGGCCGGGTTCCCCTACGGTTCCTCGACCGACAAGAACCCTGAGGGGCCACAGCCGGGATGCTTCAACTTCCAAGGCTGCCAGACGCAGTTCACGATTACCACAACCAACGGCACGGGTGGCTCGACCTCGAACACCTTCAACTGTATCCCCGTCAACGCCGCGCAGCCCACTGCGATCACGTCACATACCTCGGGCAGCGGATACCAGGACTCAGGCGATTATTGCGGTGATTACTTTGTGGCGGTGCCGGGTCCGAAAGGGACCAAGGTGCAGGATAAGGAGTATTGCGGCTATGACCTGACCGGCGGCAGTTGCGGGTGAGGTGGTAGCCACGGAGCGTCGGAGTGAAGATGTTTCCCTCATTCAGGTATGCTTTGTTGCTGGCGCTCGCAGGCTCCGCGGCCTCGCCGCCGGCGGCACACGCGGCAAACGAGCATTGGGCCCTTACCCTCCGCGGCACCGCTGCGCGCAAGGCGGTGGAAAAGTCGCTCCTGCCGTACATCATGCAGTACCGGCATATACGGAGCATCCAATTCGTTGCGGAGGTGCATGAAAATTTTTCGAACACTACCATCGCTTGGCTACCGCCACGGTTCGAACTCAGGGGCATCTACAAATTTTGGGCCGACGGCGACCGATACCGGATCAACTGGCGTGTGGTAAAGAGCGACTACCAGCCCATCACCCAGCAGTTGTGGGCGTTCAACGGTGCCAGGTACCAATCGGTTATCGGCGCCAACTCTCTCATCTGCATTTCGCGCAAGCCGAATATTGGTGGCATGGGGCCGGGCGAGTCAAACCCAATTTTGAGCCCTATCCAGGGGCTCTGTTGGCGGGCCACCAAACGTCGACCGGGCGATTGGCTTAATTGGCGTCGGGTTCGCCATTTTCCCCAGCAGGTGGATAAACTACCGAGCACGATCCATATCGGCTACTACAAGGCCGCCGGTAGCAGGGCGGAATTCAGCTACCATTACGGCACGCTGCGCTGGCCCGAGAAATGGCTGCGGAAATCGGCGCCCCCGCCCAGCTTCCGGCCGGGTGCGTTTGTCTGGAGTGTGGTCGGGTTGCAGAGGCGTGGGAATGTATGGCTCGTTGCGTCGAGCCATTTCGCGCACGCTGCGGTCTTACAGGATGGGCGCCGGGTCGGGGGATATTATCATTATCGCAGTTTCCAGGTCGGACGGAGGACGCTTTATCTGCCCGTCCGGGTCGTCGACCTTGGCCGAAGGAAGGTCCGAGGACTTTTGATCCGGCACCTTCACATCAACGGCCGCATCGACCCGGCGGAATTCACGATCAACTTTGGCCGTGCAGTCGGGTTCTGGGAGCGGGACCGTATTGTCAATATCAGCCGGCTACCTGCCGCGCCGGCCCGCACGCAGCACCTGGGTGGCACAAAGGAAAATGGGGGATCGTCGAATCATTAATAATGCCGGTCTCGGCCAATAATGGAGTTTTACACACGATGCCATTTGATTTCCGCCGTCTGATGCCAAGTTTCGTTGGGTGCTTCGTCGCGGTCGCTGCCGTCGTGGGCGCATTGCAGGGCCGTGCGGTGGCCGCAGTCGCTTCAAATGTGCCGCACATCATCAACCTCGGCACACAATTGCCGGGGCGCGTCATGAGCCGTGTGGTACCCATTCACAACCGAGGTGCGCATGTGCTCCGGTTTAATCAATTGAGCACGTCGTGCGGGTGTGTGACGGCATCGTTAAGCCCGCATGTAGTTAATCCCGGTGGTAAGGCGACGTTGAAGCTGCGGATCGTGACGCATTTGGACACCGGGCCGGCGAGCATATCGGCATTACTGCTGGGACATGTGGGCGGCAAACGGTGGGCGCGGGAATGGATCATCAAGTACGTAATCCATCCCATGGTGGTGATCATGCCGCCGCGTCGGGCGTTGACCTCCACGCAAGCCATCGACCTGGGGCACATTACGCGGCGGCAACTCGCCAAACCGCTTGTGCTCAATGTCTACCGGGGGAGCTATCCCGCCCATTGGAGCACCCTGGCGTGCACCTGCGGAAGTGCCGATCTGTTCATCAAGGTAAAACCCCTGACGAGCAGGCACTGGCAGGTCGTCATTCACTTCCCCAATCTTGATATCGTGGGGACGCACGACGAGAGGCTGCGTTTTTCGTTCCTGAATCACGGCAAGCCGTTGGCATATCGGCTCGAAGAGGATTTGGAGTTTTCCGTTCGCGGGACGCTCTCGCTGGTGCCGTCGAGCCTTCTGATCGGCACGCTCAAACCCGCATCCCATTACCACACGGATATCACGCTCTGGTCGGCCGACCCGTCCGTCACACCGCGGTTCATCAGCGGCCGGTCAACCGCTCCGCAATATGTGCACGTAAGAATTCTGGATCATGGGACAATAGCGCGGATAACCGTGACCCCGAAGGACAAACGCGAAGCGCTGCCCGGTCGGCTTCGGTTTGTGGTGCAGTACGGTAAATCCAGAGTGGTGATGCACGAGAATTTCTTCGCGTACATTCTCAAACGTCATGGTGAGCCGGTAAAAAAGCTTCCTGTTCCGAAGGTTCGAACATAGCCGTGACCGAAACCAGTACGGTGTAATCGCGGCACCCCAGCGAGCGGGGGCCGCAACATTCACGGAGGCATGCGATGCAGTTGGAAAATATGAAGCAGGATATTAATTGCGAGTCTGTTGGTGGCCGCCGCCGATGTTGGCCCGCCCCCATCGGTGGATCGTCCCACTGGCCCCGGCGGTCGGGCGCTTGGCGGCCGCCCGTGCAGGGAGGGCCACGCGAACGTCACTGGGGTGCGTGCCTTCGGCAGGAAGGTAGCCGAGGCTGTTTCTGAGAGTTCATTAGACTGAGGAGATTATCGTGCAAGCTAAGAGCAACCTGGCGGTTTTTGGGTTGGTGCTGGTATTCGCGTTTCCGTTTGCGGGGCAAAGAACATTCGGGGCAGCTACGACCCGCGGGGGTTCCGTTGGCACCGTGTTGCGAGCGCTTTTTGCGAACTATGCGGCGATTAAGACTGTCGCCTTCCGCGCCGAGTTAACCGCCGGGCCGGTAGCTTCAGGGAAGGCGAGTTGGAAGCCTGAGATCGTTGCCCGTTACACTTTCTTCGCCAAGGGGATTTCGTATCGCGAGTTGTATCTGGTCGCGAGGCCGCATACGCTCCGCTCGCTGGACTGCCTGACGGCGTTCGACGGCAAGCGTTTCGAATTCCTCTATCTCCCCTCGCAATCCTTGTCGATTTCGAAGGCCCCGCCCGCTGGCGATTCTAATCCGGACATGCCAAACCCGCTCGTCCTGCCCCTGATGTTCCTGAGCCGGTTGCGATGTTGTTATTACAGCATGGCGACGGGCCAGGCGGGGTTGGTGAGAATTGCTTTACACCAGAATTTGATTTTGGAGTCGTCTGGATTCGCGGTTTCGATGCGGTTCAGGCCCCATAAACAAATCCGTCCGGAATTTTTACACCCCACCGCACTTGACGCGGGCATTGGTTGCGGTGTATAGTAGTTAGCCTTACGGCGGCCGTTGGTGGCCCGCCCGGTGTTTCATGCAACGGAGTGCTTCCATGCGTATCCCCACCACCGGTAAACTTTTCAACTGGGAATCTCTGGATGATTCCCCGGACTTGAAAACCCTCCGGTTGTTCCTGGAGTGGCTGCCGGATTCCAAGATTCTCCACGCGCTGCGGCTTCGCCGCTACAAGGGACGCAATGATTATC
>JAKAVA010000115.1 GCA_021827645.1 Planctomycetota bacterium | reverse complement strand
ACTCGCTTCCGGTTCACACGAGTCGGCAGATGGAGAGCGTGAAATGGAGCATGGGTACCCAAAATCGAATGGAAGTTGCCCTTGCAGACTGCGCGCCGGAACTCAGTCCGGCCACGGAGACTAACCGCCTGCAAACACGACACTTACGACCTCCATCTCCGCAATCCGGCGCAAGTCCTTGAATAATCCGGGCTAGCCGGCAGCAGGGGTAGACTTAGCTGGCCAAAGCAGTGAGGACAAAATGCGTCGTGGAATCAATGGTATTGCGTTCACGCTAATTTCGGTGTGCCTGTCCTGCTGTTTGCTCAGCGCCCCGGCCGCCGCCGTGAAACCCCGAGCCGTCGCTGCACCTGCGACGGTGAACGAGTTGGCCCGCGTCGTTGCGGGCGTGTACGGATCGGAGGGGAGGCTGGCGGTGTCGCGGGGGCACCCGCAAATAAAATCGGGCGAGGGGCCGATGGCGGCGTTGGCCCGGACCCGGCTGGCAAACCTTGGCTTCCCTGGCCGATCTGACCGACTGCACTTCGTGGCTGATTGCATTTTTATGGTCGCGTCGAAGTCGGCCGTGCCGGGCGTCGGCAGCTTTTCATTCATTGCGTGGCGCAACGGCGACGCATTTTCCGCCTTGGCCGACCTCGGTGGCCGGGCGATCGCCTTTTCTTACGAAGCACCCGGCCATGATGTGTCGGCCCTTCTGTTGCCGCCGGTCCGGGCCGACCTGCCGAGGAGGCCGGTTTTGTACTGGACCGACAAAGGCGGCATTCATGTCGTGCTCAATCCGAAAGTTGGCCGCCATTCCCTTTGGTTTCGCTGTGGGCTCAACTTCTCAACGACGGGTCGCGCAGCCGCCATCCAACTCAGCCTTCGACCGGCGCCGTCGCGGCCCCCCAAAAGCTATATTTGGTCGTACGATGGCTATTGTGTCCAAGTCGTGCCGACGGCGGCACAAAAGGGCCCTGGCGCCGCGTGGTGGACGTTCGGACCACTGGGCCACCACCCCGCGACTAGTCGCTCATTTCTCACAACGGTGGGTTTTTGTCCGGGGGCTCGTCCCTTGGCTAGCCACGCAGGCGCCATCGCGGTTAGTGTTGGCCAGTTGGGGGCATCGGGCATGCCGTGGGCTTCCCCGCCGCGCTGCCCGGTATGCAGTACCCTTAGGGGGGTGGATGCCCGTAGGTTGGCGCCCGCAAGCTTCAAAACTTTATTTATGGGCATCCTCAAAGGTGCGCGTAGCGTGAGCATTAAGCGCGGCGGCGCGGCCGTCGCCTTGGGCCAGAGAAGCGTAGACAAGTGCCCGAAGGCCGTCGTGGCATTCCTGAAATGGGCTGGGGGCGGCGCCCTTGGGTGGTATCGGCATCACCGGGGCCGGGAGCTGAGCGATGTACTGCGGAGCGGGGCGAAACTCTTCGGCGACGGCGATACCTTCACCGCCGGGGTGTCAACGCAGTCGCACGGCTGGCATCTCGCGCTCACTGGCGGATACAATGCGCAGACTGGTCTTTCGGGCTTCATCAGTCTCAGCACAAACAGGATCCGGTAGGCTTGTTCCGGTGTCTGAAAGGAGAAACCCATGGGAACCCCACTCATACGGGCGGCGGCTTTGGCGGCCGTGCTCACCGCAACGGCGCCCTGCTTGGCCGCACCCGCGCCGACGGCGGCCACGGAAGGGAAGGCGGGCCCGAATATCGGCCGCTGGGAGCGTGCGTGCTCAAGGGAACTCGCCGGTTTCGTCTCAGCCATGTACTCGACCCGGGGGGCGTCGGGGTCGAGGGCGTCGGCCGCCCTCAGACTGGCGAAGGGGCTCGGTCGCAAGCGGCTTGGACGGCTGGCGTTTCCCGGCGCGTCGGAACGGGCTCGCTTCGTCGCCGAGGGCGCATCCGTACTTGGTGGCCGCCGGTCCGGGGTGGGGGCGTCACGCATATCGTGGGTCGCCTGGCGGGACGGCAACCGATTCGCCGTCATAGCGGACATCGACGGCCGCGGGCTCTGCTACGCGTACTCGGTGCCGGGGCGACAACTCACCGCCCTGCTTGTGCGGTGGGGCAAGGCGGGCGGCGCCGACCAGCCGTCCCTTGTCTGGTCGGCGAAATGCGGGCTACGAGTGGTGGGCCTCGCAACGGTTGACCATCAGACCAGGCGGCTCAGCGCCAAGGTTGGCCTCAGAGTGCCCCCACAGCCCGGGGTGGGGCTGACGGCTCTCACTTCGGGCTGGGTGTGGGGGTTCTTCCACCTGCCCCCTGGCGATAGGTGGGCGCACGGCGACCCCGGTTTGCTCGTACGGTTCCGGCGGCGCGGAAAATCGGTGGTTGGGGTGAGTTGGAACGCCCTGGGAACCGACAGATCCGTCCCCGGCGGCGCCAGCGGTTATCTACTCGTTTCCGGGTTGGCCCTTCCGCTTCGCGCCTCGATGCCGGATGGCCCTTGGCGTTGGACGGCGCTGGCGCTTGCCGTGGCGCCCCTGGCCGCCCACGCACGAAGCAAATACTTTCCGGCGTGCTCGGAGGCGCCCGCGAAGATGCGGGGGATGCGGGTGGAGGAAGTCGGGGCCGGTGTTTTGGGCAAGGCGCTGATGGCCCCCTTTTTGCTATCGGCTGCCTCCCAACTCAGCGCCGGCCACCGAGACGAGGCGGAGCTATCGCATTTCCACCGGCTTGATGAAAATCCTCACGCCGTGGCGGCGTTTCTGAAATGGGTCGGCGGAGGGTCGGCAGCGTGGTACCAACATCAGGGGGTCCGGCGGCTGCGTGAAATATGCAAGGCGGGCGCCGCCCTTCACGGGCGCAGCGGCCGATGACGCCGATCTTGCGCCAACCACGCATCGCGGCAGCTTTTCCACATCGCCACAGCGCGTTATGATTCTCGCGACGGTTCCATTTTAAGGCCGTGTTATGGTCGCGGTTAATTAGTAATCAATGGGGAATCGAAACATCGGAGGGGGCGTCATCGCCGGCTTGCGGCCCAGGAGCCCCAGCCTCTGCGTCCCCTGCGTAAAAATAATATTAAATCATGGCCGCAAGACTCACGGGGATGGTGCGATAAAGCGAGCGGGTTCAGCGACAGAGTCTTCGTGTGAGAAAATGCGAATTTGATCATGCCTCAGCATGAAACGAAAGCTACTCTCAGGCCGACCTTTTCATGATCCGTGGGGCCGGTGGCGCGCCGCGTGGCACTGGGCACCATGCGGCAGCACCAATCGTGGCGGCCATACTGGAATCTGGCCATGGAAAGATCCGATTGATCTTGCCAAAAAAATTGCCTCGCGCTGACTCCGCCGAACGGAGGACGTCTGGACTCAGCGGGGTTTTAGCGGGTAGTATAGGTAGTTTGGAGGCCACGAAATCGCCCATGGTGCCATTGCTGCTCAATTTGTTGTCAAAGTTCACCTACTTTGCATTGGCGGGGTTGTTGATCATCGCGGGTTGCGGGGTACCGATTCCGGAAGATATGCCGCTGATTCTTTCGGGCTATCTTTGCAATTCGCACTGGGGTCCATTCAACGGGCCGCGTGCCCATCTGGCTCCGAATATCTGGGTGATGTGCGTGGTGGGCCTGCTGGCGATGCTTGTCGGCGACAGCATTCTGTATTTCATCGGTCGCTACGGGATCGATTCCAACAATATCATCGCCCGTCATGTGCGGAAGGTGCTCCACTCCAAGCGGCGAATCTGGATCGAGCAGCATTTCGCAAAATATGGGGATGTCACGCTTTTTATCGGGCGTTTCATGCCGGGCGTCCGGGCGGGCGTTTTTGCGTTTTGCGGAATCGCCGGGATGTCGTACATAAGATTCGTCATCATCGACGGGTTGGCCGGGCTTATCAGTGTGCCGACCCTGATCTGGCTGGGGCATTGGCAGGCCCACCACCTGCATCAGTTCTTGGCTAAAGTGGCTGAATTTAAGCATTGGCTCTACGGAGCTGCCGCCATAGCGCTGGTGGTCGGCGGCGTCATTTTCATCATTCATCGCAGGCGGGCGGCAAGAGCGGCAGTGGGCGGAGCGGGTGCGACCGGCGATGCCAAGCCCCGCGACACTCTCGCGGGTGTCAAACCGGATGACGATCCCCTATGAAGTATGGGGTGATAATCATCCGATAGAAAGGGTTGCAGTGTCGGTCGAGTGACCGGCGGAACGTAAAGGATATCGACATGTGTGGAATCGTGGCCTATGTTGGAAAGAAAGACGCGCGGGCTCTCCTGATTGAGGGGCTCAAGCGGCTTGAATACCGCGGATACGATTCCGCAGGCTTGTGTCTCATCGACGATGGGAAGCTTTTTGTGGCTCGGGCCGCCGGCCGCATCAGCGTGCTGGAGTCCGCCCTCGATGAACAGAAAGTGCCCCCCAGCCATATCGGTATGGCCCATACCCGCTGGGCCACGCACGGACCACCGACCGAATGCAACGCGCATCCGCATCTGGATAACAAAGGCCGCATCGCCATCGTTCATAACGGCATCATCGAAAATTATTCCACCATTAAAACGTTCCTCTCTGAACGCGGCTATATTTTTCACAGCGAAACCGATACCGAAGTGCTCGCCGTGCTCATCGGACATTTTTATGAAAATAATCTCGTCAAGGCGGTACAGACGGCCCTGCGCGAGGTGCGCGGCACCTACGGCCTGGCGGTCATGTCGGCCGAAGAACCTGAAACCATCGTGGTGGCACGTCGCGGATCGCCCCTGATCATCGGCGTGGGGGATGACGAATACGTGGTCGCCTCGGATGCGGCCGCCATCGTGGAACACACCACGCAGGTCGTCTATCTCAACGATAGCGAAATGGCCGTGATCACACCGGATCAATTCCGCACCACCACCATCGACGACACGCCGGTGACCAAAAAAGTCAGCGAGGTGGAATTTTCGCTCCAGCAGATCGAACTGGGTGGATACGATCATTTCATGCTCAAGGAAATATTTGAACAGCCGCAGGCCATCGAAGACTGCATGCGCGGCCGTCTTGACCGCCAGGAGGGGCGTGTGGTGCTTGGCGGAATCAATCAATACAGCCGCGATATCGTGCGTACCCGGCGGCTGATCATCACCGGCTGCGGGACGGCCTGGCATGCCGGGCTGGTGGGAGAATTCCTCTTTGAGGAACTCGCCAAAATCCCCACCGAGGTGGAATACGCCAGTGAATTCCGCTATCGCAATCCGATCATCGAGGACGGCACACTGGTGCTGGCCATCAGTCAGTCCGGAGAGACGGCCGACACGCTTGCCGCCCTGCGCGAAGCCAAGGACCGCGGGGCACTGAGCCTCGGGATCGTCAATGTCGTCGGCTCCACGATCGCCCGGGAAACCGATGCGGGAATTTATCTGCACGTGGGGCCGGAGATCGGCGTCGCAAGCACCAAGGCGTTTACGGGGCAGATCGTGGTGGAAATTCTGCTGGCCCTGAGCATCGCGCGGCGGAAATACATGTCGCAGACGGTGCTGCAGGAATTTATTGACGCGCTGGAGCGGATACCGGACCAGATCCGCCAGGTGCTCCAGCAGAGCGACCTGATCCGTCAGGTGGCCCAGGAGCATGCCCGGCGCGACAACTGGCTTTTCCTCGGACGCGGATTCAATTTCCCCGTTGCGCTGGAAGGCGCCCTGAAGCTCAAGGAAATCAGCTACATTCACGCCGAAGGCCTGCCGGCGGCGGAAATGAAGCATGGCCCCATCGCCCTGATCAACCCCGGAATGCCCGCCGTCTTCATCGCCACCCGTGGCAGCCAATATGAAAAACTTATTGGCAATATCCATGAAGTCAGGGCCCGCCACGGCAAGATCATTGCCGTGGCCAGTGAAGGGGATGAGCATATTCACAAGGTGGCGGATCATGTCTTTACCGTGCCTGACACGATCGAACCGCTTCAGCCGCTGCTGACCGTCGTGCCGCTGCAGCTTTTGGCCTATCATGCGGCAGTGAGCCGCGGGTGCAATGTCGATAAGCCGCGCAATCTGGCCAAGAGCGTCACCGTGGAATAACGCCGCTGCGCCGACGGGCGATCCCTTAGCTCCCGGACGCCCGCACGGTCAAAGCAGGTTGCCGAACCGGCGGAGTTGATCGGCAAACTGCGGCAGTTGATGGCGAGACAGGCTGTCGAGGTAGCTTTCCACGTCCATCGGAGGGCTTTTGAGCCGGCTGCGCAAACGCTTGATGGCCGTGCACACCGTCCCCTGCGCCAGGTCAAATTGGTAGATCAGAAAATCGTCGGGATGTTGGGCTTCAATACCGAAGGGATCGAGAACCTCCGGCGGAAAATCCTTCGTATTGAAAGTTACGATGGCACCGGCGCGGGCTACAACCGCCGCCGCAAGCACGTGCCGGTCTTCGGGGTCCGGGATGGAAAGCCCGTAAACGTCCGACGAAGTGCATCTGGCGGGGATTTTTGTGGCGTGTAGATTCTGATCTGTTGTTTGGATTTTCAGGAGCAGATCGATGGATCATCGCGGCAGGAAG
>JAKAVA010000063.1 GCA_021827645.1 Planctomycetota bacterium | reverse complement strand
CGCCGGAGCCAACGACCTGCAAGCGAACCGGCGGCGCACGGCGGTGGCGTGGCTGAACCGCAGGCGTGACAGCGACCATCGCGGTACAACCGTAAGCTGTTGCCGCAACACCCACGGAGGCATCCGATGCAGTTGGAAAATATGAAGCGGAATATTAATTGGGAGTCTGGTGGCGAACGTCGCGGCGGCTTGGCCGCTGGCCGAAGTCGTCTGGCCAGTGCGGTCGGCAGAACCGTGAGCAGCGCCGCGGGCCGCTGGTGGTTTTTATTCGCCCGGAGAGTTCTTCCCGTCGGCGGCGGCGGGGGTTAATGTTGCGCTAAGAATTGGCGTGGTGGAAAGTTTTTTCAATTTTTCGCTTGCGTGTTTATTTGCGCCGTTGGTATACTCCCATAATAGTGACGGTTCCGCATGTTCTGGGGGCCG
This sequence comes from Planctomycetota bacterium, assembly GCA_021827645.1. Lineage (GTDB taxonomy): Bacteria > Planctomycetota > Phycisphaerae > WQYP01 > WQYP01 > JAJZGD01. The sequence continues at coordinate 6,027 of JAKAVA010000063.1, read as the reverse complement.
CCATAGGGTGTGTTTGAAAGTTCGGACTCTCTGCCGCGTTGGCTTGGCCATTGGCGTTGATGCCATGGGCGAATGGTGCCAATCGGCAACCGAGCCCGCAATGTTGTGAGGTTGTCCGTGGGTGACACTCAGCACAGCTTGCGAATCCTGCGGCGGTCGGGGCGACTCCCTTGGCGAGTGCCTCTGCGATTCCCGGCTCGGGCCGGTGGGCGGCTCCGCCCGGCGGCCGTTGCAGCAGCCACCCTGATGATCGTCGCCGTTCTCAGCCTCACCAGCCTCTTTTCCTCTCCCGCATTCGCCTTGCCAGCCAAAGCAAAAGCCAAATTAAAAATACCGCATGTGCCCTTGGCTCAGGTGCCTTGGCAAAGGCATTTCAGTCATCCCACACCGATCTTTGTTCCGCTCATGAGTCTTCCGTGGGCCGACTGCCATGTGCGGGCCCTGCAGATCCCCAATGCCGGGATCGACAATCGGCATAAAGGGTCGGATCCCGATGGCCATTTCATCATGGCCATGTGTCAGGACAGACAGGGGAACCTGTGGCTGGCCACCGAAGGGGCGGGGGTGTATCGGTATGATCCGTCAGCAGCCAAAGGCCAGCGCTGGACACAGTTCACCAAACAAAGCACCCATGGGGGACTGGAGAATAACTGCATCTACGCCATCGCCTGTGATAACCAGGATCGCATCTGGGTGGGTGAATTGAATCATGGGATCAGCGTTTTCAATGGCCGGCGGTGGCAGGATTATGACATCGTGCAGAATCCGAAGCATCATGTGCTGGCCGGGCCATTGGGAAACCATGTCTATGCGATGAAGTTTGATCGATACACCGACCAGATGTGGATCTGCACAGAGAATGGGATATCGGTATACCAATGTCGTGATATAGCCGCCGGCTTGCCGGCGGTGAAATCGTCGTACCAAAATTCAACCCACCATTGGCATTACATCACACAGGCCAGCGGTTTGCCGATGAATCCGGATTCCATTGCTTTTGCATCCAACGGTGTGGTTGATGTCGGCACGCAGTGCGGGGGTTTGGCGATAGGCACGCCAACGCAGGGGAGACAATCAGACAATGCCTTGGGATGGAGCCGTTATCGGTGGACGGTGATCAAAGGGCCGTGGCATATGCCGCTGACGGCAACGGGTAACGGCTTGCCGGGAAACTTGGTTAATTCGGTCACCACCATGTGGGCCAATCACCTTGCGGTCGCAACGGACGAAGGCATTGCACTGGGGAGCATCAGCGGCCGTGTAACGGCGAATTATCCCGCCGCAGCAATGCTGAATTTGGAATTTCAGCATGGGCAGAATTTTGTGGCCAAAGTCCACGGGTTGTGGCATCCGCCGGTGCATTGGCGGCTACCCCCCGGCCAGGTGCTGGAAACATTGCCGACGGAAGACCACACCACCGCCGTGGCATGGGAGCCGGATAAAGCCGCTGGTGGTAAAGCGGGCTATCTGTGGCTGGGGCATTGGCGGACGGGATTGGATGTCTGGCAGTATGACGCAGAGGGAGCAATTATCCGCCGTTGGCACATTCACGAGCCGCAGGTGGGCAATTACATTGAGTCGCTGCAGCCGCTCCGGGGCGGAGCGATGGCGGTGGGATGCTATGGCAAAGGCGCTGAGGTCATCACCCTGCCGGGGCAGAGCAAAGATGCGTGGCGAGACGCCGCAGAACCGAAAGCCCAGTTCGCCGCCGCGCCGGAACCGCACGAGGCAAGGCCGCCGAGCGAGCGCGAGCTTAATGCCATGGCAGCTGCGATTCGTAAAGAATTATTGGAATCGAAAGGCAGGAAGCAGCCACGGATTGTGCCGCTGCCGGATGATTGGCGAACCGAGGGGAACTGGCTGGGAAGATACGGAAAGTATTGGATGTGCCTGTTCGCGGGGCGAGAATCTATTGGTAACCTCGTTTGGAATTCGGTACCACGTCACGTTAGGCAACTCGAGTTTGACGGTCCCCATGTCCAAATGGTGGGTGGGCCCCGTCGCTTACCGGATACCAGCCGCTACTGGGTTCAGCAGGATTTCACAGGCAATCCACGAGCCCTGCAACTTCCACCCGCGTATTACCCGGGAAACGGGCAGTTGCTCCGCGGTTTCGGGCAGGCTGGCAAACAAAGGCGGATTTCTGAGATAGACGATCACGGCGAAGCCTACCCGGCCTGGTGGCAGGGGCCCGATGTTAACGTGTTGCTAACGATTCCGAGGGGGCTGTTCACGTTGAGTTTTTACGAATGGAACTACAACGGCCACACCACAGCGAACCGGCTCCGTGACTATGCGGTCTCCGTCCAAACGTTCCCCAATGGCTGGCGCTACGGGCACCTCTGGTCTCGCGGCCGCGGGGTTCCTGCCGCCTGCTATCGTCAACCGTCAAAGGTGGTGGCCCGTGCTGAACAGAACTGGGGTGGGGAGTGGGTGAGGTTTTTGGTGCGTGGTCCCGTGGAGGTCGGTGTTCGATTCCACCGCAACTACTCGTTTAACACCCATGTATCGGGCGCCGCATTGGATTGGACGGCGCAAAGGCCGCCGCCATACTTCTGCAGCGTCGCGAGTTGGCCGAAGCAGCAGGCGGAGAAACTCCGCGCCGCGCAAATAGGGCTCGCGGCCCTGCGTGCGGGGATTTATCCGCTGACGACGGGGGCAAGCAGTCCGCAGGTGGCCGCGTGCCACGACCTGCTCACGATCGCGCGCCTGGAAAGGCGCACAGAGCCGACGGTATGGGCCAGCCACGAGGCGATCATCTACAGCTTGGCCGACCGATGCCTGCAGGCGTGCGGCCACGGCAGCGCAAGCAGCCTGCGACTGCTCGCGGCTTGCAACTACCGCCTTTGCCGATTTCGGCAATGGGAAGGCGACTTGGAGCGGGAGGGACTACCGGTGCCACGGAAGCTTGAGGAGATGACGAAATGGAAAGGCCGTACCCGGGTGTTCCGGGACGGCGGATACCGCCAGTTGGCGCGCGCCAAACAAAAAGGAGCTATTGATGTTTACGCCAAAAAAGCCAATGGGCCCCATGTTCCGCCGGCGAGCCTGCCTCGCGATTGCGGCACTCGTTGCGGCGCTGCTGCCTGCGGGGGATTTGGTCGGTACCGCGGGGGCCCAGGTTTTCTACCCGGCAAGCAAATCAGAGACGCACACCCCGCAGCTCGGTTGTTTCAACACGGTGGGCTGCAACTTCATCTACCCGGTCGACATCGGAGGTTTCTTGGTCGACGTTCACTGCACGCCGAATATCTTTCAAACAGCAATTGACGGCGCAACGGCTGCTGGCGGCTACTCCGACACCGGCGAGGCCTGCGGTGAGTTTGCCTTGAGCAAGGCCAACGGCGGCTCCGCCAGCTATTACTGCGGCTACGACGGCCCCGGCGCTCCATGCGGAAACGCCTAACCGGCCACGTTATCTCGGCCGGCCATTGGTGAACGTTGTCAGGAGAAATAGATGTTTATGAGAGTCGGGGGAATAATTTGTGCGGTGGGGTTATCCGCCTTGGCGGCCGGGCCAGGTTACGGTTCGGCCCGTGCGGCAGGCACGCTTCGGGGTCCTGCCGCGCGGAGGGCGACCTCTGCCGCCCTGCTATCGTTCGTGAAGCAGTTCCAAAAGGTCCAGACCATCAGACTCAATGCGTGGGTCCGGCATGGCCACAAACCGCTTATTTTGAAAAACATCAAATACGCGCGGCTTCTCGGTCGGTACCAATTCTGGGCGGACGGCCAAAAATATCGGATCGACTGGCAAATCATCAGGAGCAACTACGACCCACTCGTCCACGAGATATGGACGTTCGACGGACACCGCTACGAGGCGTCCACGGGGGTGCCCAAGACGCTCATTGTCATATACCACAAACGTCCTGTTGGCTTTTTCGGCCCGGGGCAGGGTAATGTGCTTTTTGCCCCGATCAGGTTTCTCTGCAACCGGCACACACCGCGACAGCCTGGCAATTGGCTTGACTGGTGGAGGGTTCGGCGCCATCCGCACCAGGTCGCCGATCTCGGAAAGAACAGAGTGATCCACTGGTTTAAGTACACCTCCACGGGGGCAAAATTTGTCTTCTCAATCCGCAACCCGTTTCTTCGCTACCCGGCGCGGTGGGGTGGTAAGGCCGCCGCGTCGGTCGGTGTAAAGCCCGGCCGCTACGTCCGCTACGAAATGGTTCTGCGCCGGCGTGGCCATGTCTATTTGCCGGTGGACCAATTTCCGCTGCCGGCGATAAGGTCAACGGGCGGCATCAAGTGGGATCGCCGCTTCACCTACCAAACGGTGAAGGTGGGGAGTGGGCGCATATACCTCCTCAAGGGAGAGAAGATTTTCAAACGGGGCAAATGGCGGCAACGTATTGATGTTGTCAAACTTACGGTCGATTCAGGGATCGACGCCGCGAGGTTCACCATCAACTATGATTTGGCTCCCGGCTACTACGAACGGGGCCGCATCGTGGGCCTGAGCAGGGGCCCCGCCGCGCCAGCTCGCACGCAGCATCTGGGCGGCACAAAAGAAAATGGGGAATCGTCGAATCATTAATAACGCCGGCCTCGGCCAAACATGGAGTTTTACATACGATGCCATTCGATTTCCGCCGTTTGATGCCAAGTTTCGTCGCGTGCTTCGTCGCGTTCGCTGCCGTCGTGGGTGCATTGCAGGGCCGTGCGGTAGCCGCCGCTCCAAATGTGCCGCACATCATCAACCTCGGCACGCAATTGCCGGGGCGCATCATGACCCGCGTTGTGGTCATCCACAACCGGGGCTCGCACACGCTGCGGTTCCGCCAACTGAGCACATCGTGCGGTTGCGTAACGGCGACGGTGAGCCCGCACACCCTGAAGGCGGGAGGGACGGCCAAGCTGAGGCTGCGGATCGTGACGCACCTTGATGCCGGCCCAGCGAGCATTTCGGCTTTATTGGTGGGGCATCTGGGCGGCAAGGCGTGGGCGAGAGAATGGATCATCAAGTATGTGATTCATCCCATGGTGGTGATCACGCCGCCGGCCGGTGCCCTCCTTTCAACGCAGGCCATCGATTTGGGGCACATCAAGCGGCGGCAGTTAGCCAAACCGATCGTACTCGACGTTTACCGGGGGAGCTATCCCGCACACTGGAGCACCCTGGCGTGTACCTGCGGAAGTGCCGGTCTGCTCATCAAGGTAAAACCCCTGACGAGCCGGCGCTGGCAGGTCGTCATTCGCTTTCCCAACCTTGATATCGTCGGGACGCACGACTGCAGGTTGCATTTTTCATTTCTGAATCACGGCAAACCGCTGGCATATCGGCTGGAGGAGGATTTGGAATTTTCCGTGCGTGGGACGCTTTCACTGGTGCCATCGAGCCTTCTGATCGGCACGCTCAAACCCTCATCCGATTACCACACGGATATCACGCTCTGGTCCGCCGATCCTTCCGTCACGCCGCGGTTCATAAGCGGCCGGTCTACCGCTCCGCAATATGTGCACGTCAAGATTCTCAACCATGGTACGATCGCGAGAATAACCGTCACCCCGAAGGACAAGCGTGAGGCGTTGCCCGGCCGGCTCCGTTTCGTGGTGGAGTATGGGAAAACAAGAGTGGTGATGCACGAGAATTTCTTCGCGTACATTCTCAAGCGCCATGGTGAGCCGGTAAAAAAGCTTCTGGTTCCGAAGGTTCGGACATAGCCGTTACCGATGCTGGTGCGGTGGAGTCATTTGCCGCGCGGTCGCAACATCCACGGAGGCATCCGATGCAGATGGAAAATATGAAGCGGAATATTAATTTGGGAGCCGGTGGCGAAAGTCGCGGCGGCTCGGCCTCCGGCCGGAGTCACCAGGCCGGTGCGGTCGGCGGAGCCGTGGGCGGCGCCCCGCCTCGTCGGCGCGGAGTTGCGTTCCGTCGTATGGGTTTGGCGGCCGTCGCGGCATTGATGCTTTTTGCCGCTCGGCCTTCGAGCGCCGGGGCCGCCGTTCCGCTGATTTACCGGCAGATTCGGGCCGCTATTGCCAGTGGCGACGCCGCCCGGGCCCAATGGGCGGCGAGCC
>JAKAVA010000058.1 GCA_021827645.1 Planctomycetota bacterium | reverse complement strand
GGGGGAGATAAAGCGTGCCGTCGCCACGGATGACCAGAGGGCGTTGTCGAACGCGGTGTCGCGGTACAGTATCTTCCGTTACTTGCCAGGCAAGGCTGCGGGCATCGGCGGTGCGGCGCCGGTCCCGCTGGTCATAAGCAAAAAATTGCGCGATCTGGAGTTCGGCTGGGTCAGGTTCTTGGGGTTCAGCGACGGGGAGATCGTCGAAGTGGTGGCAAGCCCATGGTCGTGCATTGGCTCGGGGCCAATAATTGACATTCTGCGTCGCGGCTCGAGGGAGCAATGACTTCATCGAGCTCTCTTTTTGCGCCGAGCAATCGCCGCCGGGAATGAATAGAGCGGGCTAACGCCAAATGTTGCGGATGGATGCAATCAGGCGGCAGCTTTACCGTGCACCGGCCCGGCGCGTTATGATTTCAGCAGGAATCTCGTTTTGAGGCCGAGTGATGGTCGCGATCAATAAAATTCTGTTGCCCGAATGCGCCGGTGAGGGGTGCGCTGGCGATACCGGCACTTGTCCGGACAGCCGCGTCCACCGCCGCAATGCCGAAAACCGAGCACCGGCAACTCGCAACCATCGCAGCGCCCCGAGCCTCGGTCGGTGGATGGAGCAGGACCCGGCCCAATACATCGATGGGGCGAATACCTATCAGTTCGTCGATTCCTCGCCGGTGGGGAATGTGGATGCGAGTGGCGAAGCCCGTGGCCGGTTCCCAGATACCAGCGAGCCCAGCTCGGTCATCGAGCGGATCGGGCCCGACGGTAAAGTTTCCGCCCGCGCCTTTTACAACGAAAATGGGCAACGATTTCTCAGGCAGGACTACGTTGGTAAGGGCCATGGTGGTGTGCCAACACCACATGAGCAAGGCACCACCTTCAACGAGCAGGGACAACCAAATGGGGAGTATTGCCAGCGACTCGATCCCGGAACCGTTGACAGGACGCCCGGGTCAAAGGCACGGGCGCTGCCCGAGCCTGCCAACGACGATGGCCTTGCCAAGGATATCGAGGGCGGCGCAGAGGATATCACCAAGGGGGCCGAGGAACTTGGCGAGGACGTTCTCAACGCGCTGTTCCTGGTCATTCCCGTAGTCAACGTCGAGGCCAGGATAATGACCTCGCGGGGGGCTTGACCAGAGATGCCGGAGTGGCCCACAAACCTGAACGCCGTCGAGATCAGCCACTGCGGGTTCGTCCACACCCGCCTCAGCGCAAGGGCCGAGCTTGTCCCCCTGTCCTTCGAGGTGGCACGAGCCGCTCTGGAGGCCGGCTTCGGAGTTCAGGTTGGATACGCGATTTGCGATCCCCAAGCTTACAGGCAGCTTGGCATTGACCCGGACGGCAACAAGGACCGCGTCCCCAACCCCCAGCAACTGCCATTCTGTCCGACGGACGCGCCGCTCTACAGCAGTTGCGACTTCTTCACCGAAATACATCATCTGCTCAACCGCGATTCTCATTACGAAAAGATTCGCTCCTCGCTTTGGCGATTTCGACGCTTTGCCGATGCGATCCTTCAAAATGGCTCCGTCGTGGCCGTCGAGTTCAGGTTCTTGGACTGGGACGCCATCGGAGTGCCGATGATACGACTCGATTGCAGCACCGACGATTTCGTCGAGAAAGTTGTCGGGGTGATCGACGACCCCGGTGACGTGCCGGACATGCAGGTTTTCGTGCGCCGGCCGGGCGTAACTGCCTCGTAAAAACTTGCTTCGGGCGGCCATGGGACTTAAGATTTCGTCGTACTGATTCCCGGAGCAGTTGCATGGTCGCGATCAATGACATTCTGCTGCCCGAATGCGCCGGTGAAGGGTGCGGTGGCGATAGCGGCACTCGTCGGGACCGCCGCGTCCACCGCCGCAATGCCGAAAACCGAGCACCGACAACTCGCGGCCATCGCCGCACGCAGCCGCTGGTGAATAATCTGTATCAGGGGATGACGCTGGATGCGATGACGGGGCTTTACGATGAGCGGGCCCGCGATTATTCGCCGAGCCTCGGCCGATGGATGGAGCAGGACCCGGCCCAATTTATTAACGGGGCCAATACGTATCAATTTGTCAATTCCTCGCCGGTGGGGAATGTGGATCCTTGGGGTGAAACGGTTGGGATTCCGATACCGAACCCGGCGCCGGCAAGCTGGGGGCCAATAAATCAGAGCACTGGCCAGCCAGATTCCTTACCGCCCCTTCCCGACGGTAGCCAATGGGTGCCGGTAGCGAACCCCAGATACGTTCCGGGTAACCCATCCAGTAGGCCAGTGAAGTGGGCCCCGCGCGATCCCATCCCCGGCGGGAGCCAACCGAGCGGTGGTTGGGATACAAAGGAGGGGTACGGCACCTGCGGCAACGGGAACGGGGCTAGGGCGCACTACGACCCAGACGGGAAACCGCTCCCGCCCGACGAGGCGCAAAAATATAGGAATAAAATTAGAGCTCTGAAGGAGCCGGAAGAGCCCGGTAAATGCCCATCGGAAAATGCTCCTGCGGACGACGAGCCATTTCCCACCATCGAGGATATCGTCAGGTTGCCTGTACGCATCCTTGGAGAAGGCGGCGCTGATGAATATATCGAGGTAATCCATGAAACCCCTTGACTGTGCCGAAAGCAGAGATTGGCTGCGGGAGCGGCGGTTGTCCTTCGACGCCTACGGCGATGGCTTCTCTCCCGTACCGAAATGCCCGGCTGCGGAGGGCGTAGAGGTAGAGGTGGGCACATGCCTTCCGCCGCTCCGCCTGCGAGCTCTTATGCGTGCTGTGGGCCTATGGGGCTTGGCGACGCTGGAGTTTCCCGGCGGCGAGGTTCTCCATTTTCCCAGTTGCGACACGCTTATCATGATTCAGGATTGGGACGTGGATATGAACGACCATCCAGCCTATGTGCGGGCGGTCCAACTCCTTTCGCATTGGCACACCGGCAAAAATGGAGATGCTTTGCCGTGCGGATTGTCATTCACTGCCGATGAGCCTCTCGATATCGCAGTTTTCTCCATGATTCCGTTGTTTGCGCTGTGGGATGCCTATATCGTTCCCGCCCATGGGAATTTTTTTCTTTTCACGCGCGACGAGGAAATGCACGTTGTCGCGGCCCGGATGGCAGATATTTCGGGGGTGATTGCAGCGCTCGACTCGGCAGAGTTTGAATATAATGTCCGCCCGATTAGTACGCGATTTCTTTTGAATGGAACTACCAAGGAAAGTGAAACGGGGAAATGATGGCTTTTTTCGGAGACAATACCCATACCCTCGACAGCCACTGCTTATTGCTGCCTCGCACCGCCCCGGCGCGTTATGATTCTGCCAACGATTCCATTTTGAGGCAGGGTTATGGTCGCAGCTACCAGCCTACGGCCTCAGTATCTTTAACCTCTGCGAACCTCTGAGTCCTCTGCGGTTAAATCGGTTTCTCTCTCTTTCCCTGCGGTGAAAATAATATCAAATCAAGGCTGCAAGGCCCAAAAGGACGCTACGATGGAGCGGGTAGGCCCGGTGCCGGAATCTTCGTGTCTTCAGCCCTTCGTGTGAGAAAAAAGCAAATGACACCACGCCGCAGGCGTGATTCAATATCTCGCGCGGAGGCGCGGAAAACGCGGAGAAATTCCCGAAGCGGGCGAGACGCCCGACCCCCATAACCTCTGCGGTGAAAAAAACTCTTTACATCATGCGCCAGCATGAAACGCGTTTGCTCAACTTTCTCCTGCTCAACTCTCACCTCTCTGGCGGCGTGGCCGCCCGCCGCGTCCTCTGCGGTAAAACTATTCCCCACCCGCATCCACTGGCATGCTGTGAACGGGAAAAGTTACAAGACCGCCCTTGCGTTTTCGGGACTCTTTGCCATGACGAATCTCAGACCGACCTTTCACGGGCGATGGCGTCGGGACACCGTGTGGGACTGCACGCAATCAATTAGCGCGAATCGCGACCGCCATGCCGTAAACCAGCCATAGCACGTCCGCATTAAGCCACCTAAAAAACTGTCACGCCCGATTTTTCGGACTCGCCCTGTCTCGAATCAACGCATTCTCCCTACTGGCGGTATCAGGGTGGAACAATCCGGATTATCAGATGCGCTTCTGCTGCCATTTCGAACGATTAAACACGAGAGTATTAAATACCCCTCGGTAGGACAAATCGATAAAAACAGCGATCCAGACGGCGGTAAGATTGGCACCGGTGATGCCATGCGTCGCCATCCACCACAAAATGAGCAACAGCAGGATCACACGCACCAGAAAAATACCGCTTACCGTACCGAGCATCGGCAGTACGGTTTCGCCCGCGCCCTTCAGGGCACCGGATAGAACGATCGCGATGGCAAAGCCGGGTTGGGCAAGCCCGGCAAATATCATCGGCCACTTGCCGACCGCGATAACCGGGGCGGAATTCACCATCATGGAGAGCATAAATCGCGGTACAAAGATCATCGGCATCGCCAGAACCGTCATGGTGATCAGGGCGAAGCGATTGGCAATGTGGGCAGCGTGGCGGGCTTCTTCCGGTTTGCCGGCGCCGAGGTACTGCCCCACAAGGGCTGACGCAGCGATTCCAAAACCGAACCCGGGCAGGAATGCGATGGATTCAACGCGTAGAACACCGGTGTGGGCCGCCATGGTGTAGCCGTTTGGGTCAGTGCGGCTATTGATGACAAAAATCACGATCAAAAATTGCCCGCCCCAAAGCAGCATGCCTTCAAACCAGCTTGGCATACCGATTTTCAGGATTCGCATCAGAACGTGCGGCACAATGCGCAGATGCCGCAGGCGGATGCGCAGGCGTGAGCGCTTGCCGAAGAGGATCATGGCGGCTCCGAGGCCGCCGGTGGCGTACGCCAGCAGGGTTCCAAAGGCATTCCCGCGCACGCCCCAGGCCGGAGCCCCGAACCAGCCGTAGGTAAAAGCCGCCGACGCCAGCGCATTGACGATCATCACCGCCCCCATGATCCACATGGGGCGAATGGTATCTCCCGAACCGCGGACGGTCGCCATACCGATCTGCCCGGCAGTCTGCAAGCTGATGGTGACGACCATAATACGAAGATATTCGATGGCATAGAGGCCAGCCAACCCCGTAAGGCCGCACATGAGGACAATTGGGTGGGCGAAAACAAATAACATGACGGCCGTGGTAATGGAAACCAGAAAGCCGGCGGAGATGGCGGTTCCGGCGGCGCGATTGGCCATGCGCATGCGCCTCGCCCCGACAGCCCGCGAGACGATTGCAGTGGCCCCCACTGCGAGTGCGGCTGTCATAAGACCGGCAAACCATTGCAGATAGGTCATAAGTCCGACGGCGGCGGTGGCGGCGGAAATAAGATTGGCATTACCGGGCATATGGCCGGCGATCAGGGTATCGGTAATACCGACGACCGCCCCGAGCACCTGTTCGCCGATGGCAGGGAGCGCCAGACGCAAAACAAGCCGTGGGCTCGCGGGGTGCTGCGCCCATTCCGGATGGGCGCGCTGCAACACTCGCGGCGGTGGTTCCGCCGGTTCCCGGGCCAAAGAGGGGGCATCGGTCTGCTCCCATTCAGGTTCGTATGATGATTGGCTCAGTCCATTCTCCTCAACAGCGATCCTATTTTAGCCGGAATAAAAATTGGTGCGGGAGTCGTGTCGGACGGGGTGCGTCGCCTGCACCGCGACAGATGGAAAACGGTTGGCCAACCGATCATTGCCTGGATCGCCCATCGCACAATAGAGGTTATGCGTTTTCGACTGCAGTGGGCGCAGCGGTTCGTAAAGGTGCTGGCTCAACTCAACCCCCGCCTTCTTCCGGCGGACGGCAGGCCGTGCTTTTCGGCAGTTCAACCCTCGCGCTACCAGGCGCCCGTGTTGACATTCCGCACCGGTACCATGAGCGTGTCGTAGGGAGGGGCGTCGTGCTGTACCCACCCCGCAAGACTGGCCGTATTCACTACCGCCGATATGCCGGTCCTGCGCGAGGAGTGGCAGAGTCGGATCGTCCCCTGAATCGCCGAATCAGATTTCTGCGACCGTGTCGAGGTAGCGTTGAGGTAGGTGAAGATATTGTCGTTGTCTTCGCCCACGTAAGGATTTGATTCCCAGGTTACGTGGTCATCCCCGAAGCCGACATTCTGCCCGTCACCCGCATGATTGCCGGAATTATAAACGTAGGGACCGTATGTGTTGTCGAGAGGCGCGCTGGTGTCACGTCCGGCAGGTAGAGACTTGGGGTTATTCGTATCTTCCGGCGCCATATCCGACATTACCGGCTGGTTATTGCCGATCTTATTCGTCCACCATAGACCAGCGTGCGCGGGAGTTTTGCCGCCGCTGATTTCCCATGGGTAGTTGATGGAATAGCTGAGCCCCAAGCCTGTTGAATTGGTGTAAACGTCCGGCGAAGGGCAGTGGGAGGGGGTGTGGCCTGGCGGGGTGATGTACGGTGGCAGCCGGGGTTGGCGTGCCAGGGCGCCGACTGCGGTGGGCGGGCGGAAGATTGAATGGATTAATTCC
>JAKAVA010000005.1 GCA_021827645.1 Planctomycetota bacterium | reverse complement strand
GGGGTTTGGGATCCAGGAGGCACGCGGCCATACGTTCCGTATAGCCCCACTGCTGGTCGAACTGTCGAATGGGGAGTAACCCGGCGTCGGAGGTGATCTGGCCGGCAGAGCGTTCCACGATCAGTTCTCGGGAGGGGAGAAAATCGAAGAGCAGTGGCTGACAACGTGGGGCAGGCATAAGGCACTCCTAACCGCGAGACATCGCAGCCGGATAGAATACTACAAATCTAATACTATGTCCACTCGCTTCCGGTTCACACAGGTCGGCAGACGGAGAGCGTGAAATGGAGCATGGGTACCCAAAATCGAATGGAAGCCGCCCTTGCAGACTGCGCGCCGAGACTCAATCCAGCCACGGAGACTAACCGTCTGCAAACACGACACTTACGACCTCCACCCCCGCAATCCCGCGCCGGTCCTTGAATAATCCGGGCTAAATTCAGCCGTGGTGGAGAAATGCGGATTCCCCATCAAACAGCGAACCATGTGCAGTGTGCGTAAGGGTGGGATCACGCGAAGGCCTATAGTCATGTTCATGCGGCGCATCGGCGGTTCATTTCTATCAATGTATCATTTCGGTCGCAGTACGCTCGGGTGGAAAACGCTATCTGAAATGATCAACGATGCGGCAGGAGGACAATATCCTCGCAAGGCGAAATATGCTTATCCCACCCGGCGATCTGCCATTTTGGCATAAGTTACAGCATACACTCTCGCTTCCATGGCCATTTTCCGTTAAAAAACATGGGAAAAGCAAAACTTCCTCTTGGTACGCGATTTGTGTTGAGCTGGGTATAGCAATGCCTGAGCCTGGCTGAAAATTGCAGCCTGAGGTGAAACCACATTGCCGAAAGGATTTTTATGGCTCTTGATAAATTAACGGTAAAGGCGCGCGAGGCACTGGAGTCGGCGCAATTATTGGCGGCATCTTCCAACCATTCGGAGATTAACACCCTGCACCTGCTCTCCGCCCTTCTGTCAGATCCTCAGGGATTGATTCCCCCCATTTTATCCAAGATCGGCGTTGAGCCGACGCAGGTGAAACGAGTTTTGGATGCTGAACTTCATCGCATGCCGACCGTCTCGGGCGGGGCTCAGCTTGGCGGGTCACGCGATCTGTCGGCCGCATTGGCGGCAGCCCAGCAGGAGGCGGATCGCCTCAAGGATGATTATGTCTCGACGGAGCATATGCTGCTGGGATTGCTCGCGTCAGGCGGACCGGCGCGTGACCTGCTGACGACCTTGGGCATCAAACGTGATGCGATTCTCTCGGCACTGAAGGATATTCGCGGCAATTCGCGGGTGACCAGCGAAGACCCAGAGGGGTCGTATCAGGCGTTGGAAAAATACGGGCGTGATCTGGTTGAAGCGGCCCGCAAGGGAAAATTGGATCCTGTCATCGGCCGGGACGAAGAAGTGCGGCGCTGCATGCAGGTTCTCAGCCGCCGCACCAAAAACAACCCGGTGCTCATCGGCGAGCCGGGCGTGGGTAAAACGGCCATCGTAGAGGGGCTTGCCCAGCGGATTCTCTCCGGAGATGTGCCGCAGAGTCTGCGGAATAAACGTCTGATCGCGCTGGATATGGGAGCTCTGCTGGCGGGGTCGAAATATCGCGGTGAATTTGAGGACCGACTCAAGGCGGTGGTGCGGGATGTGGAGGCATCGGAGGGGAATGTCGTATTGTTTATTGACGAACTGCACAATGTGGTGGGAGCAGGTCGGGCAGAGGGGAGCATGGATGCATCCAACCTGCTTAAACCGGCGCTGGCCCGCGGGCAGTTACGCTGCATCGGGGCCACAACCCTGGATGAGTACCGCAAATATATTGAGAAAGATCCGGCATTGGAGAGACGCTTTCAGCCGGTGATGGTGCTGCCACCGTCCGTAGAAGACACGATTACCATTCTGCGCGGCCTGAAACCACGCTATGAAACGCACCATGGCGTTCGGATTCAGGATGCGGCGCTGGTGGCGGCCGCCACCCTCAGCCAGCGCTACATCACCGACCGGTTCCTCCCCGACAAGGCGATTGATCTGGTTGATGAAGCGGCCAGCCGGCTGCGTATTGAAAATGATTCGCTTCCCAGTGAGCTGGATGATGTCCGGCGGCGACTGATTCAACTGGAGGTGGAACGCGAAGCACTGAAAAAAGAGAAGGATGATGCCTCGCGCAAACAGTTGGAGCAGGTCCAGAAGAGTATCGCCGAACTCAGCGAGCGCAACAACGTGCTGACCGCCAAATGGGAGCGGGAATCGGGCATGCTTCAATCCATTAAATCCACCCGTGAGCAGCTTGAATCTCTGCAGACGCGCTTGGACGAAGCCCAGCGGCAGGGGCGGTTGGAAGAAGCGGCACGTATTCGATACAGTGATATGCGTCAACTCGAAACCAAGCTGACGGAAGATCAGAAAAAACTTGACGAATTGATGAAATCAGGTGAATCGCTGATTCATGAAGAAGTGACGCCCGAAGAAATTGCCGAGGTCGTGGCCAAGTGGACGGGCATACCCGTCGCCAAGATGTTGGAAGGAGATCGGGAGCGTCTGCGGAAGATGGAAAGCTACCTGTGGAAAAGGGTGGTTGGACAGGAGGAGGCTGTCTCGGCGGTAAGCAACGCCGTGCGACGCAACCGCGCGGGACTGGGCGATGCCCGACGTCCGATCGGCAGCTTTCTGTTTCTCGGCCCCACCGGCGTGGGTAAGACCGAGTTGACCAAGGCACTGGCGGAATTCCTATTTGACACTCAGGACGCCATGGTTCGTATCGATATGTCGGAATTCATGGAACAGCACAGCGTCGCACGACTCATCGGCGCCCCGCCGGGCTATGTGGGGTACGAAGAGGGAGGCGTTTTGACCGAGGCGGTCCGGCGAAGGCCGTATAGCGTGATTTTGTTCGATGAAGTTGAAAAGGCACATCGCGATGTTTTCAACGTGTTGCTGCAGGTGCTCGATGACGGGCGGCTTACCGACGGGCAGGGACGGACGGTCGACTTCAAGAACACACTGATCGTGATGACCAGTAATCTGGGGTCGCAACTCATTCAAGAACTTGCGGGCAAGGAAGGTTCAGATTGGGAAATTGAAGCCGGTGTGCGGGATGTTCTCAAGCAGCATTTCCGGCCGGAATTTCTCAACCGTATTGATGAGATCGTCATCTTCCATTCGCTGAAGAAGGAACAGATTGCGGCGATTGTGGATATCCAGCTTGCGCAGCTTGCCGGAAGACTCAAGGATCACGGCTACGGATTGACCGTGACAGACCGGGCCAAGCAGGAAATTGCCGATCAGGGGTACGATGTGGTCTACGGCGCCCGCCCATTGAAGCGTGTGATTCAACAATCCATTGAAAATCCATTGGCCACCTCGATACTGGACGGTGACATTCCGGCCGGCAGTACCATCAAAATTGATGTCGATGATCACCGCCGATTCAGGTTCTCGACGGCCGGAGCGTGAAGGGGACGCGGGCATTGAGGCAAAGCCTCGGCGGCATCAGGCCTTTCGCACGTTCCGACGATGATAAGCGAAGGCGGTATCAGCCGTTGATGCGGCCTTCCCAAGGGCTGCTGGCAGTGGCATAAAGTTTTCTCGGAATGCGGCCAGCCTGAAATGCCAGTCGGCCGGCATGTGTTGCGAGCCGCATTGCGTGCGCCATTCTGACGGGGTCTTTGGCACCGGCGATCGCGGTGTTGAGCAACACGCCATCCACGCCGAGTTCCATGGCGGCGGCAACGTCGCTGGCCGTTCCAACGCCGGCATCGATGATGATCGGGTAGAGGGGATCTTCCCCCTTGAGCAGTTCAACAATAATGCGAATGGCATTGGCGTTCAGAACGCCCTGCCCCGAACCGATGGGCGAACCGGCCGGCATCACCGCAGTGGCCCCCGCCTCTTTGAGACGCTTACAGAGCATCACATCGTCGGAGCAGTAGACCAGCACCTCAAAGCCGTCGGCAACAAGTGTCTCCAGTGCCTTGAGAGTGCCGATCGGTTCGGGCAACAGCGTTTTGGTGTCGCCGAGACATTCGAGTTTAACCCAATTGGCCCCCCGGTAACCGGAATCGGTCAGCATTTCGCGCCCCAATCGCGCAACTCGCACCACTTCATCAGCATCGAAGCAGCCTGCCGTATTAGGAAGCAGAATATATTTTTCAGGGTCGATGAAATCGAGAATATTGCGGCCGGAATTTTTATCGACCAAGCGTTCGCGCCGCACCGCGACGGTGACGACCTGGGCACCGCTGGCGGCGTGACAATCACGCATCAGTTCCAGCGATGAATATTTTCCGGTGCCCACGATCAATCGCGAGCGGAGTTCGATGGAACCCATTTTCAACGGTTCGGATTCAGGTCCGCCCGCAAGGGCGGAGAGGTTTGAATCAGCCTCCGCCAACGAAGGTGACGATTTCAATCTGGTCTCCTGATTTAATCTGGGCCGAGTTGTATTCCTTCCTCGGCAATATCTCACGATTAAGTTCGACGGCAACCCGTGTCGGATGCAGATGATGCTGCGCAAGAAGTTCCGCCACCGTTATCGGTTCGGGAAACTCAACTTTTTTACCATTAACCACAACATCCATAACAGGCTCGTCATCCATTCCGATATCTCGGCGGCGTGCTGACGGTCATGACCGCCCTACCGCACCGCATCTCCGGCGCGGCGACCGACCGAATGATACACCGGATATATGGTAACACGCCCGGCGAGGAGGCGAAAATAAAAAAAGGCCGCAGGTATGTACCCGCGGCCCCAGTTTGATAAACGCCATTGAACTCAGCGATAAAATTCAATAATCAGCTTGGTGTCCACATGGAATGGAATTTGATCGCGTGTGGGCACTCCGGCGACGGTGGCCTCCAGCTGCGAGGGATTAAACGCCAACCAAGGCGGCGTCTGATGCCCGGCGAGCGATTCCATATTGGCCCGGAGAAGCGGGTGTGTTTTTTCCTTGAAGGTAACCACCATGCCCGGTTCCACGTGGTAGCTGGCGATGTCGACCTTTTTGCCGTTCACTTTTACATGTCCGTGAGCAACAAGCTGGCGAGCGGCCCAGATGGATCGCACGACGCCGAGGCGGCGCACGACATTATCCAGCCGCATTTCCAGCAGCTGCTGCAGGGTGTCGGCGGTATTACCCTTGGTCTTTTTGGCCTTGGTCATGTAGCGACGGAACTGCTTTTCCAGCACATTGTAATGTGCCTTCATCCGCTGCTTTTCGCGCAGTCGAATTCCGTATTCCGAAAGACGGCGGCTGCTGCGCAGGCCGTGCATACCCGGTGGAATGTAGGTATCGTCCCCTTTTTTGGAACGATGTTTGGGAAGATCTTCAATGGCAATGCCCAAGCGACGAGAAATACGTACCTTGGGCCCCAAGCGGCGGGACATAAAAACTCCTTACGTCTACCGTCGGCAGGTGGTATTGTTTCCCCTGCCCCGTTCAAAGCCGGCGTACCCAGCGGTGAGCGTCACCACGGGCCTTCTCGGCGGATTTACAGTCCAGAGAGTATAACCCCATCCGGCGACGGACTCAAATAGACGAAAATGATGCGCCTTAATTTCAAGTCGAGCTTGTGTATGGCGAGAGAACCTCCGACTAACGAGCAGCGGCTGAGCTTGAATCGAGCCGAATTTTTGATTGCGTGCTATACTTCCGCTTTTGAGGAGGCGATTACATGCCACGGGAAAATCTGGACGCAATCTTGGCCGAACTCGAGGCGCGGGTGCAAAACATCCGCGACTCCCTTTGACGTCGATGGCAAGAAAGTAAAAATCAAGGCGCTGGAAGAAAAGATGTCCGCGCCGGATTTCTGGAATCACCAGGATTCCGCCAACAAAGTCATACGCGAATTCAAAAGTCTCAAGTCCGTTCTGGATCCGTTTGATGCCGTTGCACGGGCGTTGGAAGATGCACACGTCATGCTGGAACTCGGCACCGAGGGGAGCGACGCTGCGCTCATTGAGGAAGCCGACCACACCATTGCCGCCCAGGAAAAGGCGTTTGCACAGCTGGAGTTGCAGGCTTTGTTCTCCGGCCCGCATGATGCGTCCGATTGTTACGTGCAGATTCATGCCGGCGCAGGGGGGACGGAAGCCTGCGATTGGGCCGACATGCTGTTTCGCATGTACATGCGGTACTTTGAACGACGCGGCTGGGATGTTTCCGAGGTGGATCGGCTTGACGGCGAACAGGCGGGCATACGTAAAATCACGCTTCTGGTCAAAGGGACCTATGCAACCGGCACGATGAATTGTGAGGTCGGAGTGCATCGACTGGTGCGAATCAGCCCGTATGATGCCAATGCTCGTCGGCATACCAGTTTTGCCAGCGTGGATGTCACGCCCGTTTTTGAAGGGGCGGATGACGAGTTAATCATCCCGGAACATGAACTGGAAATCGTGGCATTTGTTCGGGCCAGCGGACCGGGTGGGCAGAATGTCAATAAGGTTGCCTCCGCCATTCGCGTCACGCATAAACCGACCGGAATACAGGTGGTTTGCACCAGCGAGAGATCGCAGGTGCAGAATCGGGCGCTGGCACTGGATATGGTCAAGGCAAAAATATTACGCATGCAGGAAGCGCAGCGCGATGCTGAACTTGCCAAACTCTACGGCGAAAAGGGGGAAATTGCTTTTGGATCGCAGATTCGCAGTTATGTGCTCGATGATCGACGGGTGAAGGATCATCGCAATGGGTATGAAGTATTTCAACCTGAGGTCGTCTTGGATGGCGATATCCAAGGATTTATCGATGCGCAGCTTCGTTATCAGGCGCAGCAGCGGAAATTGGCCGCGCAGAAATAATTCTCCCAGACTACGGCGATGACACGTCCGAAATACTCCGTCGAGTGATAAGTCCACCGCATCCGGTGGGTTAAGTGGGCAGACAAAGTCTGCCATCGTTGGTACAACTGCCATCAATATGAATTTTCTTTACGCTTTTGCTGCAATGCCACTGCCACGCTTTTACGCGGGGCGATAATTTCATCATTATTTTCTTGACTTTCGCTGAAAATGTTTCATACTTACTAGCGCCGATCTCAAAATGAGAAATGTGGCTCGGCATCAGTTTTACAGCCTGTGCGCAGGGATGGTTGGGAGTCACAGCGAAATCAGTTAATTTTCCCGAACGGCTCATCGTCTAGGGGTGAGCATTGAGAGCAATTCAGGTAAGGGTGAACTCAATCGAACGGTGACGTGGCAAGGTGTTGCTGTGGGTTCGGTTATGGAAGGATATTTCAGCGCAGCAGAGCCCGAAGGCGGATCGCCTCCGTTGAGATTCCTTTCCGCTGTTCTCGTAACATCCCCTTCCAAACAAAAGATCAGTATTCATAACCGTATTGTCAGGTTTTTGTCGAGGATAACTCCACGCGCCAATGCGGACGCCATCCAGATCATTACCAGCGACCAGATCAGATAGGGGTTTTTACCATGGGCAGGAAATTGAAGGCGAGATTGTTGTTGGCAGCAGCAGCGGCCGTGATCGGCGGTTCAGTGGCCCACAGTTCACGAGCCGGTGCGTCCACCGTCAGCCAAGTGGACTGGATACTGGGTGCATCGGGCAATTGGAATGTGGCGTCCGCATGGTCCGGCGGCGTAATACCGGATAATACCAGCAGCGTTATGTATGACGTCTCATTGCACCTTGCAGGTAACGGACCCTACACGGTAACCCTTCCGGCAAATTCCGGCAGTTTTAATATCGATTCGCTCGCCATTAACAACGCTGACGCCACGCTGGCAGTAGACTCAGGCACGACGCTGGATCTCTCACAACCGGATAACAATTTTTCCGCAGGCATCCTGAGCGTCAGCAATGGCACCTTTAATCTCAACGGGGGAACGCTGGCCAACGCGATTTTAACGGTCGGCAGCAGCGGCACCTTTACCTTCAATTCGGGTGAATTTCAAAATGTCACGTTGGGTAGCAATCTCAATGACGACACGAGTTACTCAACTCTATATGTCGAAAATTCCCTGGGCAACACGGTAGGTCTTAATACCGGTACCAATACACTCAATCTCTCCGGAACCAACACCAATATCTACTTTTACAGCGCGTACAACACTAAATTTAATCTCTACACTCCGGATGTATTTCAGGGCACGATCAACCTGACCGGCAACGGTGCGTATGCGGGCTCCAACAGTCTGTGGGATCTGAATGGGACGATCAATTCCCTTGCAGCGAATGGAAATAATGCGATCACCGACTATTACGGGCTTACCATCAATAGCGGTACCATCAACGCCGGTTCAGCCCAAGTGACCGGTAATACCCTTACCATTCAGGGAAATCCTTTTAATAATGCTTCCACGGGGATCATCACCGTTTTTAATGGCGATACGTTGCAATTCGGCGGTAACAATTCCAATTCCGGAGCTGAAAGCAGCAATGCTGGTACCATTGAAACCACGGACGCTGCACAAGGACTTACCAGCGGCGGTTCAGCCACCATCGATATGTACGGCAACTGGTCAAACACCGGCATCATCAGTGCATCGAGCGGAGATACCGTCAATTTAGGGGGAAATTTCACCGCTGCAGATATCGGGATGGCGTCCTCGGGCCCGCAAGGGACTTTTAACGCTGCCGGAGCTGCCGTGAACCTGCTCGGCACACTCAATCTGCAGGGCAACACACTTTCACTCAATGCCGGCACAGGCGCGTGGAGTTTTTCCGGTACGATTGAAAATGGTATCGTCAACGTTCAAAATCCCATTGGAACAACGTACTTGAACATTGCTCCCTACACCACCGGAACGCTGCAAAATGTCACGCTGGGGAGCAATTTCACGGTCGGCAATAACGGCACACTCGATATCAACAACACCTTGACTGATTTCACGGGGCTGCTTCCGAATGGGTATGCCGTCGATCTTGCCGGCGGAAATTTAGCATTTAATGACGCGTACGATAACAATGCCGGGGCCTACGCCCCGCAATCGTTCAATGGCACCATCAACATTACCGCCTCCGGCAACGTCAATGCCAGTGGCCCCGTGACGCTTGCGGGCGCGGTAAATGTTGCCGGTGGATCCGGTTCGGGAGCTTACGCCATTGTTTACAACAACTCTGAATCGTCAATGACCAACACCGGGATTATGAATGTCGGCTCGACCACGTCCACCGGAAACACCTTGACGGTATACGGTACGCCATTCATCAACAGTTCGAATGGCGTCATTGAGGTATTCAACGGCAATACCCTGAATTTTGGTTCTTACGATTCATATAACGGTATAGCCATTAACGCAGGCACCATTGAAACCGCCGACGCCGTCTCCGGTCATGCGGATGGCGGTTCCGCCACCATCAATTTCTCCGCCAACTGGTCAAACACCGGTAACATTGAGGCAGCGGGTGGGGACACGGTGAATCTGGGCGGCACTTTTACCGCTGCCGATGTCGGTCTCACGGGTGCCGCCGGCGAAGGTACGTTTACCCCTAACGGCGCGACTGTGAATCTCACCGGCACCATGAACATCGGCAATGGCGTCGCCATGATCGGCACGGGATCAGGGGTCTGGAACCTCACCGGCACTATCGCCAATGGCACCTTGCTTGCGCTGAACCAAGCAAGCGGCGCGTCCTTTCTTAATATCGAGAATGGAACGTTGCAGGATGTCACACTCGGCGGCAATTTAACCCTTTCGGCATCTAACACCACCACCAACATTCAAAATACCGGTACTGATCCGCTTGGTTTGGATTTTAATGGTTATGCCGTCGACGTCACGGGAAGCAACAATACCCTTAATTTCGAAGGTCAAAACAATTACTTTACCAGCACGAGCGTGCCGGAAAGCATCAACGGTAACATCAACCTGCAGGCAAACAATGACAATATCGATGCAACCACTGATCTGGGGATTTCCACCGGAGCCACTCTAACCGCTTCGGCGGGCAGTGGAACAGAGAATAGTCTTCAGGGCGGCGAGATTACCAACAACGGCACGATTCTCGCCTCCGCGGCGTCGACTCTTTACATTGCCCCATCAACGTTTATTAATTTCGGTACCGTCGAGCTTCGCGGCAGCCAGGCCGCTTTGAGTATCGGCAGCTATGGCGACAACTGGTCCAACACGGGCACAATCGAGGCCGATCCCAACGCCGTCAACGCCGCCACAGAAACCATTACTCTCAACGGTAGTTTTACACCCGCCGATGTGGGTTTGCAATCCAGTGGTAGCGGTGGCTTACTTACCCCCAACGGTGCTACGGTTCATCTTGATGGTACTCTGAATAATACCGGCAATGTCCTGACCTTCAACAGTGTCACTGGAATCTGGAATCTGGGAGGCACGATTGAAAATGGGACGCTGGTTGCGGACAATCAGGCCGACGGCGCATCGTTCCTCAACATCAACAGTGGCACATTGCAAAATGTCACTCTCGGCAGCAATCTTACATTATCCGCAAACAATGGTTACACGGATGTTACCAATACCAGTTCGAATCTGCTGGGGCTCAATTTTAACGGCTACAGCGTCAACATCACGGGCGTAAGCGATCAGTTTTATTATCGCAATGGCTACAATTCCATTACAGGCCAGTATGTCGCAGACAGCATCAATGGCAATATCAATCTCTCCGGGAAAGACGCTGCGATCGTCGCCTCCAATGGAGGCCTCAATATCGACGGAGGCGCTACCATTACCGCGTCATCCGGAGGCTATAACTCTATCAGGGGCAGTGGCGCCTTAACCAACAGCGGGACCATCACGGCCACAAATAATACCTCGCTTACCATTACAAATTCTTCCAGCTATGGGGGGCCGTTATTATTTACCAATCACGGCAACATTGAAGCGTCCGGCGGCTATCTGCAGTTAGAGCCGGGCTCGTTGAACAATTCCGGCACCATCGCCATTACCGGCAGTCAAACGGCCCTGCTTCTTGGAAACAGCAACGGCAACTGGGTAAATACCGGTACCATTGAAGCCGACACCAATCCCACTAACGCCGCCACTGAGAGCATCAATCTGGGTGGCACGTTCAATCCCGCCAGTGTGGGGATGGCCAATGATGGCGCTGCCAACGGCGTGTTTTTACCCAATGGAGCCACCGTCAATGTCACCGGCACGCTGGTAAATTCCGATACCGTGAGCGGCCATGTCACGCCCAACACCCTTTATTTTGCCGGTGCAGGCACCAGCACCACCGGTCACTTCACCAGCAATGGAACGTGGAATTTTGAGGGAACGATTGTGGGTGGAACGGTGGTCGCTCAGGATGCATCGGGAAATCAATATCTCAATATTCCAGGGGGCAGCGGCACGTACGGCGGCTACACAGGCGTTTTGCAAAATGTCACCCTGGGAAGCAACTTTTCGCTCTCTTCAGGAGCCGGGTACGCCACTCTTCAGGTTGATAATACCGCCTCAAATCCCGCCGGGCTGATCATGAATAATAAAACTATCAATCTTAACGGTATCCATGACACGCTCGATTATGTCGATGCGACCGGAAGCACCGGCGAAGATATCGGTCAAACGATTGACAGTGGCACGATTAATTTGAGAGGCGAGCACGCTATTATTGACACCACGGGGACTTTGTCCATCGCCTCCGGTGCGACCATCAACGCCGTTGCTACCGCCGGGTATAACAGTGAAAACTTCCTCTCCGGCGAGACCATTAACAACAACGGCCGAATCAACGTAGGGTCTTCAACGGCTATTGGAAATCAGTTATTCATCAATTCCACCAACTTTACCAATGAAAGCGGCGGCGTGGTAACGGTGTATACTGGCAACAATCTGGTGCTGGAAGCGACCAACTGGACCAATGACGGGACCATTCAAACCAGTGCGGCGGGTGGCTTAACATCACAGGCGGGGGCTTCGCTGACTTTTCTTTTCAGCGGTACGGCGGTGAACAATGGTACGATTGATGCCACCACTGGTGACGTTGTGAATTTCGGGTCTGGTACACTGACCGGACCGGGCACTTTGAATGCCAATGGAGCGTTGCAGACAGGCACCGACCTTGTCAGTGGGGGCACGATCAACGTAGGGTCATCCTCCAGCAGCGGAGAGGTATTATTCATCAACCCCAACAATTTCACCAACAGCGGTACTATTAATGTTTTCAGCGGCAATACACTGGTGCTCGGAGACACCGATCCGAGCACTACGATTGTCAACTCAGGTACTCTGCAGACCAGCCGGGCGTCAGGCGCAACCGCTGCGGGCGGTGCCACCATCAATCTCTCGGGTGATTGGTCCAATACCGGTACGATTTCGGCAGGGCCGGGAGATACCATCAACCTGGGTGGAAGTTTCACTTCTGCCGATGTGGGATTGGGTGGAGGGGGCACACAGGGAACTTTTAATGTCAATGGCGCCAACGTGAACCTCTATTCCAATCTGGTCGATTCGTCGCAGGCTACGTTCAATCTTGGAGGTGGGGCACTCACCATTGAGAGCGACGGTGGTTTCACCATGAACTCCGGCTCGACACTGGAGAATGCCACCATCAACCTCGCACAGGGTGGGGGATTTTCTGTTGGATCGGGCGCTGCGATCACATTCAAAAATGTTGCATTGGGCAATATCGCCTTCCCGCTCACCTCCGGAAATCATGGAGCCGGAACCGGAATTCTTCAGGCCAACAATCTGTCGCTTACCATTGAAAATACCGTACAAAATGCCGTAGGTTTTTCACTCGGCGGCCTACCGCTGATTCTTCAGGGTAATAATGACCGGCTGGCTTTTGTTGATGCCACCTCCCCCACCGGACAGGACATTGGGCAGAATATCGACGCATTGGCCACCATTGAAGGTGCGGGTTCTACCGTGACGACGAACGGCACCCTGACCATTTCGGGTACTTTCAACATGCAGGTGCCGGATGCCGCCAATGGACAGGCGGGTGAAGATTTCATTTCCGGCAACTCTGTCATCAATGCGGGGAATATCAATGTCGGCTCCAACGCCATCACGAATAACTCCCTCATTATTGATCCCACAACTTTTACCAATGCCTCCACGGGCGTCATAACGGTCTACAACCAGAATGCGCTGGACATTACGGCTGCGAACTGGTCCAATGCCGGAACGATTCAGACCGCCGCCGCCAATGGCGACATACCGTCCAACGGCCAAGGCGCCATTCTGGAATTCAACGGGTCATGGACCAACAGCGGCACCATCAAGCTGACCCATTACGATGAGGTCGTTTTTGGGTCTGCGCCCGGCAGCAACTCCGGTACCATCGGCAGCGCAGGCCAGGTTGTTAACGCCGTGAACACGGGAACTCTTGATGTAGGCTCCACCCATACCACTGGTCTTACAACACTCATCAGCCCAAACAGCTTCACCAACAGTTCCAGCGGCACGATTGAAGTGTTCAACGGTAACAACCTCCAGCTGGGTGATCCCTACGGTTATCCAACCAATTGGTCGAATGCCGGAACTATCGAGTCGGCGACGGCGGCAGGCGACCAGAGTGGCGGAGGTGCCCAACTCCAATTTTCAGGCAATTGGAGTAATACCGGGCGGATTCTGGCCGCAACCGGCGATACCGTCAATTTCAATGGCAGCTTTAACGCGAGTGATATAGGGCTTGAGAGCGGCGGCGGTACATTCACGCCCAACGGCGCCAATGTGGAAATCAGCGGTGTGATGAATCTTGAAGGAAACAGCGCGGCGATCAACAGTCAGATTACGCTCTCAGGCACCGCTGCCGACGGCACACTCTCCAGCGGTACTGATGCACAGGGAAATGAATATCTTATCATTGGCGCCAACACTTCGGCCACTTTCCAAAACATTATATTGGGCAGTAATTATACCGTCGCAGGGAATGGAACGCGACTCCATGTTGACAATACCGTTACCAATCCGACGGGCTTGGATCTGGGTGGACACACTTTGACACTCAGCGGCCAGAATACGCTATTACAGCTGAACGATGCGGTTACTTCCAGCGGAGGTGACGTCCCCGAAACGCTGCAGAACGGTACCTTGACACTCTCGGGAATTGGGGCCAATCTCAACTCCGAGGGCAATTTGACGCTCGCGGCCTCGCTCACCCTGAATTCGACATCGACAGGTCAGGACTCCGGAGGTGGAAATATTAATATTCTAGAGGGCAACAGCATCACCAGTGGAGCCAATATCAATGTCGGTTTTGATTCCAATTCCTCGGCGGCGGTCAGTGGAAACAAGCTTGGCATTTTCGCCTCTGATTTTTCTAACGCAGGCGCGATAACGGTGTACGGCGGCAATGATCTATTCTTAGGGGAACCGACAAACTATGGCGGAAACAGCAATTGGGTCAATTCCGGCACGGTTCAGAGCAATGATCACAATGGCCTGAGCGCTTATCTCGAATTCAGTGGAACATGGTTGAATAACGGAAGTATTATTGCAGGCGCCTCGGATACGATCATTCTTGCAGGCAGTTTTAACGCCACGAGTGTGGGGATGGCCAACGATGGGGCGAGCAACGCAACATTTACAACCAACGGCGCTTCCGTCAATCTGCTCGGCACCATGGTCAACTCCGACACGGTGAGCGGCAATGTCACGCCCAACACCCTTTATTTTGCCGGGGCAGGTACCAGTACCTCCGGTCACATCACCAGCAATGGAGCGTGGAATCTCGGGTCAGGGAGTTATACGGGAACGATTGATGGTGGAACAATCTATACGCAGGATTCCACCGGTAAGCAGTGGTTGAACATTTACAACGGCACCTTGGAAAATGTCACGCTCGGCACTAATCTGACGTTGAACAATACCGGTGCCCTGCTGCAGATTCAAACCGCCACCATCGGGACCAACGGATTGTCCCTCAATGGCAAGAGCGTGAATGTCACGGCGAATAATGTTTCCATCTACGATGAACCGTCGATCGATACACTCAATCATGGGATCATAAACTTAGCGGGGTCGTATGATGCGTTGGATGCATCCGATAGCGGATTGCTGATTCTGGGGTCAAACCTGACCATTAATTCAACCGGTGCAGGTATCAATTCCATCGCCGGGGGAAGCATTAACAGCGCAGGACAGATTAGTGCCGGTTCGGCCTCGGTCACGGGCGATTCGCTCTCGATAAACCCGGGCGGATTCAACAACCTTGCGGGTGGAATTATCACCGTGTTCGGAGGCGACAGTCTGCAATTATCTCCCAGTCAGGGACGGTTCAATAATGCCGGAACCATCACCTCAAATGACGGGACAAATGGTGGAGCTACACTGACGTTTGGGGGCACGTGGTCCAATACCGGCACCATTTCGGCTGCTGTGGGTGATACGGTCAATCTGGGCGGCACATTCAATCCTGCCAGTGTGGCTATGGCCAATGATGGCGCTGCCAATGGCGTGTTTTTACTCAATGGAGCCACCGTCAATGTCACCGGCACGCTGGTAAATTCCGATACCGTGAACGGCAATGTCACCCCGAATACCCTTTACTTTGCCGGTGCGGGCACCAGCACCACCGGTCACGTCACCAGCAATGGAACGTGGAACTTGGGGTCATCCGGTTCCTACGGCGAAATCATCGGTACCGGAACGATTCAGGGCGGAACCATTTACGCCCAGGATTCGACGGGTACCCAGTATCTGAACATCCTCAACGGTGAATTTCAGAATGTCACCTTGCACAGCAATCTTGCCTTGAATAACGCCAACAGCACCCTCACCATCTCGAATTCCGGCTACACCACCGCCAATGCTGCCACCGGTACCTATGACGGCTTGGTTGTGGCGGGCTCCGGCGGGTACCAGATTGATGTATCGGGCTCAGATGCAAGTCTGGCATTCAGCGATGTCACGACCACTGACGGGCAGACCGTTCCACAAACTCTGGCTAATGTCGTTGTGAATCTTTCCGGTACGAACGCCTCCATCAACGGCGGCAGTGAGCTGATTGTCGCCCGCAATGCCATTATCAATGGACTGGGTGGTTACTCCTACCAGCCCGGCAATATTTCCGGTACTTCGCTGACCAACGAAGGCCATATCAACGCCGGTTCAACTTCTGCCGGAGGCTTTCTTACGGTTGAAACTACCAACTTCACCAACAGCGGTACCATGACGGCATTTAATAGCTCTACACTTCAGATCGGAGCTAGTTTTGGGAGTTCAATATGGACCAATACGGGAACCATCACGACCGGTGTTGCCTCCGGTGCACAGACGGGAACCGGCAGTGCCGTTTTGACCCTCGCCGGCACGTGGTCCAATACTGGCACCATTTCGGCTGCTGCGGGTGATACGGTCAATCTGGGCGGCACATTCAATCCTGCCAGTGTAGCCATGGCCAATGATGGCGCCGCCAATGGCGTGTTTTTACCCAATGGAGCCACCGTCAATGTCACCGGCACGCTGGTAAATTCCGATACCGTGAACGGCAATGTCACCCCGAATACCCTTTACTTTGCCGGTGCGGGCACCAGCACCACCGGTCACGTCACCAGCAATGGAACGTGGAATCTCAGTAGCGGAACGATTCAGGGCGGAACCATTTACGCCCAGGATTCGACGGGTACCCAGTTTCTTAATATCGGTTATGAACAGACCGGCAGCTTCCAGAATGTAACATTAGGTAGTAATTTTAACCTACCCAATAATTATTCTTCGCTTGAAATTATCAACGGTGCCGGAAGTGGACAGGCAAACGGGCTTATAACCAGTGGACAGGCTATTGATGTTTCCGGTTTCGACGCTTATCTGACTTTTAATGATGCTTCCAATACAGTAACCGGCGCCTACATCGGGCAAACCTTATCCGATGTGACGATTAATCTTTCCGGTGCTGATGCTAATGTCGATGCAGGAGAGAATCTTAGTCTCGCTTCAGGTGCCGCCATCGACGGAACGGAATCGGGCGCTTACAACCCCAACAGTATCTTCGGTGTGTTGCTTGCCAGCAGCGGCTCGATCAATGCCGGTTCAACCACCGCCGGCGGTTATTTGGTCGTCGACCCCACCACCTTCAACAACAGCAAAGATGGACGGATGACCGTTTACAACGGGTCTGTTCTGCAGATAGGTAACGGCAACGGCTCAACGACCTGGGCCAATGCAGGAACCATCACGACCGGGGTAGCCGGTGGCAGCCAGACATCGCCAGGCAGTGCCACCCTCACACTGCTGGACAATTGGTCCAACACAGGTACGATTTCCGCCGCCGCGGGTGACACGATCAACCTCGGTGGCACATTCAGTCCCGCGAGCGTGGGGATGGCCAACGACGGAGCAACCAATGGTATATTTGCTCCCGGCGGGGCGGCCGTAAATATCACGGGGACGCTGATCAATTCCGATACCGTCGCTGGTAATGTCACCCCGAATACCCTCTACTTTGCCGGAGCGGGAACCAGCACCTCGGGCCATGCGACAAGCAATGGAACTTGGACTTTCACTGGAACCATCATCGGCGGTAACTTGATGGCGCAGGACTCGTCCGGGACTGAATATCTGACCATCGCTGGCGGAGAGCTGGAAGATGTCACACTGCTGAGTAATCTGCAGATCGCCGGTTCCAATAACACGCTGAATATCGATAATTCATCATCAGCACCGACGGGGCTTGATACCAATGGCCACAGCATCATATTATCCGGCACCAATTTCACTCTGCAATATGATGATGTGCTGGCTGTATATCCGAATTACATCAATCAGAGCCTGACCGACACGCTCTATCTTTCCGGATCCGGTGATAACTTATCCGTGTCAAAAGGAGCGCTGAAGCTATCCGGCAATGTCTACAGCGACTCGAGCGACGGCAACAACGCACTCAACGGATCAAACATGATCAACAGTGGTACCATCGATGCAGGAAGCAATGGTCATTCTTCTGTCAGCGGCAACACCCTTACCATCGATCCTGAAAACTTCACCAACAGCGGTACCATATCGGTATTCGGCGGCAGCACCAGTGCCAACAATCTGGTGATTGGAAATGACAATCCTGTGACCTCGTGGAGCAATCTGAGCGGCGGCACTATTAGCACCAATGATTCTTCCGGCGGAAGTGCCATGCTCACATTCATGGGCGACTGGTCAAATGCGGGTACCATTTCCGCAAACTCAGGGGACACGATCAATCTTGGCGGTACGTTCCACCCCGCCGATGTCGGCATGGCTGATGACGGGGCGACCAACGGCGTGTTTATGCCGAACGGTGCCACGGTTTATTTTACCGGCACGCTGATTAACAGTGACACCGGCGCCACAACGACCAACACCTTAAACTTCACCGCCACCGATCCATGGAATTCCAACGGCGGTACCATTATCGGCGGAACGGTGACCGCTGAAGATGGCACAGCGCAATATCTGAACATCAGCTCCAATCAGAACGTCACGTTCCAAAATGTGGCACTGGGGTCCGGTTTTGCTGTCGACAATCCCGGCGCCTCGCTGACGATAGCCAACTCTTCGAATAACGCTGTGGGAATGATTTCCAATGGTTACAACCTGACATTCGCGGGGAACGGGTCCGGTCTCAACATCGCCGATTACCGCAATCCTGAAACCGGTGTGCAGACCGGACAGACCTTCAACGATGCTATTAATCTTTCCGGGCCCAACGCCTTTATCAACGGCCCGGCCGGTACCATTTTCACGCTGGCGACATCAGGCTCCATTAATGACACCGCCGCCAACGCCACAAATAACATCACACTGACGGAATTTACCAATCAGGGCGTGATCAATGCGGGTTCATCCACCGTGACCGGTAACATTACCAACCTGAATTCAGCCGTTTTCAGCAACACCGGTACTCTTCACATATTCAACCGGGACACACTTAACCTGTATGTCGATCCGAATTCATCATGGACCAACAGCGGTACGATGGTCATTGCGCCGGGCGGCGTATTTACCGCACAAAACAATGACGGATCACCGCTCAATGTCATCTTGGCCTCCGGAAGTACCATTGACATCCAACTTGGGAGCACTGGTGAGAGCGGTCAATTCAGTATTCCGAATGGCTCACTAACCATCCAGCCGGATGTGACGCTCGATCTTTCGCTGGCTCCGGGTGCCACGCTAAGCGGGCCCTATACCCTGTTCAACTTCGTCGGCCTCTCCAGCGGAACGTTCAACACCAATTTCGCAGGTAACTTCGGCACGCTTGCGTACAACAATGGTTCCATTGTGTTAAACGGAACACCGACTCCCGAACCGGCTTCACTTGGATTACTGGCGGTAGGGGGTGGCTTACTACTGCTTCGTCGCCGGAGGCGTAATGCGGCGGCATAATCCCCGGTGCGAGTGTCATTTCGCTTTCAACCGGGACAGGATTCGCTTTTCCCTATCCACTTTTTTATGGCTCCATTGGTTGCGCGAATCGTATAAATCCGGATGAACTGCAACTATCAGGGGGATGGCGAGTTTGTATTTATAGACAGACGGCGGTTGCGCCGCGCATACTTGGATTTTGGCTGTTCGAAGGAGTAACACCCTATGCAAAAAATGAAATGGCTTATTCTGGCTTCTCTCACCTGCAGCGTGGGGCTTATCGGCGGGTGTGCGTCGGTCAGTGTTCATCCGGTCAGCGTAGCGGACGCCAATAACCCGGCCGTGAGCGGTATCCGGTTTTATCAGTCCAGTCCGTATCTACTGGTGACGGAGATGCCGACCCCGATGCACGTATTGATTCAACGCCATGGTCCAGGCATGCCGCCGGGCGGACCCGGTATGGCAATGCGCGGCCGAATGGAACATCAACATTGGGGGCATGAGGACGATCGTGCGGAGCATCATCACCGCGATGGGCGACGCATGATGCCTAAATGGCGCGGCCGGCACGGCGGACCTATGGGTCATCGCCGACCAATGCCACCGATGAAGATGGCGATCACCCGGCCGCAGCACATGATGATGCTGCAAATTATCTATCTCCCGGACTTCAGCAAGCCGTTCGTGGCTAATTTCAACAATCCATTCTCCCGCGGCAAGAATTCCATTGTGCTTGCCAATGGTTGGGAACTCATGGGCATCAATGTGAAAGGGCATGTGAAAGAACCACCACCAATTCGAGCAGTGACAGCTTTGCCTATGCATCCGCCCCATCCCTTGGCTCCAATGATGATGCGAGCCATGGGCATGCGACATGGAAGAATGGGGCCGATGCGGAAGATGAAGATGATGCGGCGGCCTGGTATGCGTTTCAATCGCCGACACGCCATGATGATGTGGCGACGAGCCGCCATGGCCATGGGAATCAAACCAGGTCTATATCAATTTGTTTACAGTCCGAAAACCGGCCAACTCATCGGGCTCAGAGCCGTGCGAATTCTGCCGGGGATGATGCCGATGGGGCTCCATCTGAAATGGCATCATAAAGGACGTCGTAAGCACCCGATGAAGTGAACACAAGATTCGACGGTTTACTCCAAGGGGCTACTCCCGTAGCCAACAAGTGGCTGTGAATTTATTCCAACGATGAGAAATTGGGGCCGAAACAAATCGGCCCCAGTTTCGCTGCGTGCGACGCTTGAGCTTTCTTGGGGCTTGTCGCTCAGAATGAAATTAATGTTGATCCAACTGAACGCCGGCACCTTTATGTCACGGACCGGGCCTGCCGTAAGCCCGGCGGGTGCGGATATCGTTTCCTGATTAACGCTGCGAAACACCTTCATCACATCAGGTTTAAATAAGATGAGTTCCATTTCTGGCTTGCAGAAATCCTGCGCCGCAAATATCCTAATTATCGAGTGTAAGTCTTATGCGGTGGCATCAGCCGGAAAGATGGAGAATTATGAAAACTACTGTAACTCGTTCCCGCAGATTCTTTCGTTTTCTCGCCGCATGCGGACTTGCGGCGGCCATATCGTTTACCGCCACTACAGCGGCATCCAAAGCAATGGGGGCGACTGCAGGAGAATGCATTTTGACCGGCCTTTCCCCTGCACAAATCAATGCGAAAGCCGATGCGCTCCTGGCCAAAATGACCTTAAAGGAAAAAATACATCTTCTGGCGGGAAATGGGAGCATGTGTACGCGACAGGTAAAAAAGCTTGGTATTCCCAGGCTTAATATGAGTGACGCATCGATTGGTGTGCGCGTCTACGGCCCATCGACCGCGTACCCAGCTTCGGTATGCCTGGCCGCCACCTGGAATCCGAAACTGGCGATGCGAGAGGGGCAATCATTGGGATCCGACGCACGTGCGCGTGCGGTCAATATTATTCTGGGGCCGGGTATCAACATCATGCGGGAGCCGCAGGCGGGCAGAAATTTTGAATTCCTGGGCGAAGATCCTTTTCTGACCAGCCGAATTGCAGTCCCGTGGATCATCGGTCTGCAATCCATGGGTGTGGCAGCATGTGCCAAGCATTACTGCGCATACGAACAGGAAACACAACGCGGTACTATCAACGCGACGGTAACACGACGGGCACTGCAGGAAATTTATCTGCCCCCCTTTCGAGCGGCGGTTCGCGATGCCCACGTTTGGACCATCATGGCGGCGTATAATCGGGTTAACGACTATTACTGCACGGCCAGTCACTATCTGCTGACGGATGTGCTGCGACATGAGTGGGGATTCAAGGGAGTGTTGATGTCCGACTGGGGTGCGACGCACGCCACCCGCGGCCCCATGGCGGCGGGGCTGGACCTGGAAATGCCGAACAACCAGTATTACAACTACAAGACCATCGATGCGTTTATCACGAAAAAAGACATCACGGTACACCAGATCAACGAGCATGTGCGGCGATTACTCCGCATGATGATTGCCATGGGCTTCATGAAAAAGCGTGTGGAGCAGCAGAGCATCCCGCTCAATAATCCACGGTCGGCCGCCACGGCGTTCAAGGTCGCTGCCGAGGGGACGGTACTGCTGAAAAACAAAGATGGCATTCTGCCGCTGCATCGCTCGAGCCTCCGGACGATTGCCGTGATCGGTCCGATGGCGACACCCGCGATATGGTGCGGCGGCGGCAGCGCCTACGCTCCATCGATTATTAATCCCATCAGTATGCTTGCGGCTTTGCGTGCAGCGGCCGGCCCGCACGTACGCGTGGTGCGGATACCCTTCAATGCCAAAATGGCCCGTTTCTGGGGCCGCGGGGATTTTCATACTCCGGACGGGAAGCCAGGACTCTTGGGACAGTATTACGATAACAGCCGATTGGCCGGGAAACCGGTCATGACGCGGATTGATCAACGGATTGGCTTTAACTGGGGACAGTTTTATCCGGTTCCAACGCACCATGAAAACGGGCACTTCTCGGTTCGATGGACCGGTTCGATTACGCCCCCATCCACCGGTACGTATCTGTTCGAAGCGTCGGCGACCGATCCGTGCCGCGTGATATTGAATCATCGGCGCGTTATCCGTATCGGTCG
Organism: Planctomycetota bacterium; assembly: GCA_021827645.1. Classification (GTDB taxonomy): domain Bacteria; phylum Planctomycetota; class Phycisphaerae; order WQYP01; family WQYP01; genus JAJZGD01. The sequence goes on along the minus strand of JAKAVA010000005.1, from coordinate 11,665 downwards.
TTGGGATAATGCCATGACGCAGAAACTCGTCGGCATTCGCCTTCAAGGCGGCAAGACTTATCGGCTGAAGGTGGAATATTTCGGAAAGCATTGGAATGCCGAGATGGAGTTCGGCTGGGTACCCGAGGGCGATGAGTTACTGACTGCCGTCGAGAAGCAAATTCTGCGCAAAGCCGACGTGGTCATTGCCTGCATGGGTTACGGCCCCAATGTTGAACATGAAGGGATTGATCATACGTTCCATCTCTGGGGGCCGCAGGATCAATATCTGCGCGAGGCGGCGGGAATCAATCCACACACGATCGTCGTACTCAATGCCGGCGCCCCTGTCGCTACCGCCCCATGGATTCACCGAATTGCAGGATTTGTCGATGCGTGGTATCCGGGTGAAAACGGTAATCGGGCCGTTGCGGATATTATCTTCGGCAAGATCTGCCCAAGTGGACGTCTTCCCGATACTTTTGCCCGGCATTGGCGGGATGAACCGGCCTACGGACATTTCCCGGGCCATGCCGGGCAGGTTATTTTTAACGAGGGAATTTATGTCGGTTACCGATGGTTTGACCATTACCACATTAAACCCCTTTATCCTTTCGGGTATGGGCTTTCGTACACGAGCTTTTCGTTTGGAAAGCCGATGGTCAAGCAGTTCGGTAGCGGAAAAGATATGGTCGTCCATGTAAGGGTTCCGGTTACCAATACGGGCAAGCGAGCCGGTGCTGAAGTGGTGCAACTTTACATTCGGCCGCTGGTGGATCGTCGGCATCGCTGCTTTCAGACGCTCAAGGGGTTTGCCCGCGTATCACTGAAACCGGGGCAGACGGGTACGGCGCATTTGAATTTAAAATGGCGTGATTTCGCGTATTTCAGTTCCGAGCACAACAAATGGGTTGTACCGACGGGTAATTATGAACTGGCGATTGGCGATTCGAGTAGGAATATTCTGGCTTCCGCCGTGGTACACGTCGCGAAATGATTTGGGGCGGTAGCCTGACCGAAAGCGAACCGTTGCCGCCGACAGTGGCCGGCGTCATCGCTGACATAGGTGGCCCACGCGCCATCGCCTTGTGTGCGATGGCTACCTAGCTGGGCGGCGGCACACCAGCCGGTGCGCGGACTGTATTGCAAGGCCCGCTTCAAGTAGAATCCCCGCCATGGAAAAACAGGAACCCATAACGGTTGAATTGCGGAAAGACTTCCGATTTGAAGCGGCACATCGGTTGCCCAAGGCTCCCGCCGATCACAAATGTTCGCGTCTGCATGGCCATTCGTTCTGCATCGAGATTGCAGTCGCCGGCACTGTCGATCCGGAGACGGGCTGGCTGATGGATTTTGGCGATCTTAAGACCGCCTTTGCCCCGCTGCACGATCAACTGGATCATCGATATCTTAACGAGATACCGGGGCTGGAAAACCCCACCAGCGAGCATCTGGCCCGATGGATATGGAAAAGACTCTCGCCACGGCTACCGAATTTAAGCAGCATCACGGTGGCAGAAACGTGCACCAGTCGATGCATTTACTGGGGCCCGGAGAGTAAAAGACCGCGGACGAAATAGAGCCCTAAGGGAGCGAATTTAAGTAAGCCTGCAGGATTCTGGCTGCGGCCAGAGCATCGACGCGCTTCTTCTTCTGGCCAGACGTAAAATTGCCCGCCAGGAGATTTTCGGCTTCAAAGGTGGTGAGAAATTCATTCACCGGGAGCACATTGATACCGGACACTGAGCGTAATAAAGCAATAAACTCCGATGTCCGGCGAGATTGCGCGTTGGGAGATCCGTCGTCATTAAGCGGCACACCGCAAATGAGAATCGCGATCTGCTCATCATGTGCTATTTTTGTGATGGCGGCGACCGCGTCAGCGTCGGTCAGGCCTTCCAAACAGTCAAATGGCGTTGCCAATCGGGATACCGTATCACCAAGGGCCAGTCCAATCCGCCGCAAGCCGAAATCAATTCCCAGCACCCTTACCGGCATCACCGGTTTATCACTTGTATCCATCGGGATATGCCTTCTGCGCCGCCTGGGCGAGCAGCTTCACTTTCTCAGCCTGATCTCTCGGGCAGATCATGGTCACGTTTCCGCTGTTCACCACGACCAGATCACTGATTCCTACAACGGCCACGAGATGTCGCGAATCTGAAACCGCTACGATGCCGTGAGCGTCAATCGCCAGCAGATCAGCCTGATTGGCGCGATTTCCGTCGGCGTCGGGCGTGAGTGTTTGCGCGTAACTGCTCCAGCTGCCGACATCCAGCCAGTCCACACTCATCGGGATTGTTGCGACTTTGGGAGCTTTTTCCATGATCGCGTAGTCAATGCTGATTTTCGGCAGCATGGGATAAACCTTCGCGACTGTGGACGCGAAATCGGCGGTACCGTAGCGATCGGCAATCTTCTGGAGCCCCGCATACGCTTCCGGCTGATGGATACGGATTTGATCTAAAATCGTGGCGGTCTTCCAGACAAACATCCCGCTGTTCCAAAGATGCCTGCCGCTTCGGAGGTAATTTTCCGCGACGGCACTGTCGGGCTTTTCACGGAAGGCTACCACTCGTTTTGCATGATTCGCGATGACTTCGCCACACTCCAGGTAGCCGAATCCGGTAGCGGCAAAGGTGGGCGTAATTCCGAAGGTAAAAAGATAGTCCGGCATTTTTTCTGCCAAATCGAAGGCCTGTTGAAGGGTGCGCTGGAATTCAAGGACGGGTGTGATCAGATGATCGGCTGTGAGAATGGCCAGAGTCGCTTCGGGGTCAACCTTATGGATTATGACCGCTGAAAAGCCGACAGCGTTGAGTGTATCACGACCCATGGGTTCACCAAGCAATCGCTCCGGCGAAAGGAAAGGGAGATCGGTCAGTACTTTGTCGGCATAAGCATTGGAAGTGCAGACATAGATGTTTTCCGGATTCACCAGTCCCATCAGCCGCCCGGCCGATGTGCTCAGGAGCGACCGGCCGTTGATAAAACGAAGTAATTGTTTCGGCTCTGCGGGTGTGGACATCGGCCAAAGCCGAGTGCCCGATCCCCCCGCCATAATACTTGCATATCGCATAAAATCCTTCCGTCTGAACCGGCGTGCTGTACAATTTATCTTGGGTGTCGCCGCGGACGCCGTACCGGCAGAGATTAGCCTAACAGGCGAGAGCCTACAACCGGTATTCAAGTGTGGCCGGCCACCCGCATGAGTGCCCCCGCGACGGCATAAATTTTATCCCAGGCGGAGAAAACAATTGCGATATTTACCGAAATTGGTTCAGCAGTGTGCAGCAACCGTTGTCCTTACGTCGCTGGCATGCACGCTTTCGGTCAGCGCCGCGCCGAAGACCCCACAAGGTAACTTTGCGAAGCAGATGATTAAATTGGCGGGACCGAAGTTTGTATTATCGAAGCATGAATTCAGGCTGCCGGCAGCCTTTTGGAACGAACATCTGTGTAACTGGCTGGATGTCGCGCTCTGCGGAAGACCCAGTAATTTTCTCCATGAAACCGTCCTGAGTGTTGAGACCACGCGGACGATCATGCGCCGATCGCTGCAAAAAATCGGGTTTTATCCCGCTACGCAATGGGCGCCGAATTTTAAGACTTTCGGCGAAATCCGTGGTCAACCCGTGCTGATACTCGTACGTTTTCCCATCGCGGGAAAGATGCAGACTTTTCTTCTTGATGAATTGATCCGGTTCAACGGGTGGTCAAGATCGGCGGGGCCATTGGGATGGCTGTATCTCGGCACGCCGGGCATTTATCAACTGCCGAAATCGCTGCACGACGCCCACCCCGGACAAATGATCACTCCGCGAGGCGTGCTTTATAACGATCCTCAAATCGCCATGAATTTTCGCGGTATCCGCAGCCAGTCGCAGGCGCTGTTGGATCATAGCCTCTGTACCGACAATTGGATCTACCCTGACATTCGATTCTACCGAAACGATCGAATTGTCCCCATATCCATTTTCAACAGCAATGGAAAAACGCCAGCCACCATTATTTTCCGTCGCGTTTCGGAAGCGGGGCTCATGCGGGCGGTTACCCGATATTGGCATTCGGCATCGATGCGCCGTCTTGCGGCTCATCTGCTCCCGCTGGCAGAGCAAATGGATACCTGGCGGCGCAATCTGTGGTCGCTGGTGCATGATCATCCGGGTGCCTGGGAAAGTTCTTCGGCGGTACACATCGATGCAGCGGAATTGCAACATGGATACGCCGTTCTTACGAGCACATTCGTGCAATGGAGCATCAGGCACAGTGTTTTTTCCCCAACGGGGAGCCGCAACCTTGCCGCCGTCAAGCTTCAGGCGAAACGGTTCGAAGAACATTTGACCGAACAGGTGAAAGCCACCGAGGCATGGGTTCGATACACTCTGGCCGAGTCGCATGCCAAAAATGCAAAAACGAAGGTAGAACGGAAAACGGCGCTTGCAGCTGAAATTGAGGCGAAATCGAAATTTCTGCTTTATTCGAATCTTCAATATCTGCGGTATTGGACGCTTAAGTTCCACTCTGTGTCGCCTAAAGACCCACGGCAATTGTGGGTTCGAATGGTAAACGCACAATATGTCAGCAGCAAAGCCCGAAATACCGAAGCGCATCTCGGTATCGCGTACGCCAAAGCGATGACGACCGGCAATGCTCAACTGACTGCCCGAGATGCGGAGGCCTATGAGAGATCACTGATTATCTCACATTTACGGGCATTGGAAATTCTGGAGCTTCAATATGAATTTCGCATTTCAAATGACACTGGGTTTGCAAGTAAAAAACGTATCGCTGCACTGGAAGATTTGAAGAATAGAATTAAGAAGGAGATTGATGAAATAAGGAAACAGCTTTCACAGATGTCGCCTCAATCTTAGTAATAGTCGCCAGTCAAAAATTCCGAAGTGCGCGACACAGAAATCACCGTAGCCGCGAGGTCGCCCATGAAATCGGAAGTGATTAAAACGCTTTTTAGGCAAAGAATCAGTGCGAAGTCGCCTCTACCGGCAGGTTCAATTCTGGATTAATGGAATCCGCCTGTTTCGCCGCCTCAGAGGCAATCGTTTTAGCCTTGGCTATCATCGCAGATTCGGTTGACGTTCCGGCAATTCCCATGTTCACGGCATAAAGAAATGCCGGCTGCAGCCACTTGATCTTGGAACTTGCCCCGATCATATTCATCTTGGCCTGACGAAGTGAAACCGTGGCAGAATCCATTTTCAGGATGACACTTTTACGCATCGCTGCGAGGTAAGCCTCCTTGGGCGCGGTTATCGGCGATGGTTTGCCGATAATTCCGTAAGTGGATTGGCACAGCTCGGCGGCCGCCCTCTGGAGTGTTTTCGCCATGAGCTCCGTTCGAAGCATTCGGGCCTCAGCGAGTGTTGATGACGCCCGAAGAATCTCGAGTAATGCCTCCGGGGTTTTATTTTCCAGAGCTTGAATCAGTGGGTCAGATCGATGCATCTTTTCGTTTATCAATTCTGTTGCAAGCGTATACGCGGTGCGCTGGCTGTTAATCGCCATTTCAAGGTCCTGTGCCGCGGCTTGGTATAACTTTGCCGCCTTACCCGCGTCTCTGTTGATTTGCGCCAGACATGTCTTGATCAAAGTGGCGGAGCGGTTCACATCCATCCGGTTGGCGCCGGAGCCGTATATGATCGTTTGCACCGCCACCTGTAGCAATTTGAGTTGATCAAGTGCCCGCGCGGCAATCTTTTGAGAAATGGTTCGCTGTGATGAAAGTTCTGCAACTTGCGCTTGGGCGTGGGCCGCGCGATTTTCCGCCATGGAGAGTAAAAAGCGAAGATGACCGATCAACAAATGCGCCCGAGCTATGGGTAACGAGAGCGCGGCCGCCGCATCCAATGCCCGGGTGCCGGACTTAAGGGTGGCCAGAGATTGCGATCCATTTTGAATGGTTGATTGCATCTCAAGTTTTCCACCACGAATCAGATACGCTTTACGCTTCTCAAGCAAAGTCTTCAGCACATTCTCTGAATGATGGAGTTTGGTAGAAAGAGATAAAACGGCCTGTCGGCTCTGCCTTAATACTTTCTTGGCGTTCCGCAAGGCTGAAACATATTGGCGAACATACGCAGTATGCTCAGCCTGCAAATAACTGATTTTCCTGGCATAGCGGGTCAGATGCAGCGTTGAATAGTCCAGGGCGTGTAACTGGCGTGTCATGGATGCCACGTCCACCTGCATCTGGCGGGCCCTCATACCTGCAAGCTGATCCTCACACATCGCCCGCTGGGCATACAACACCCGTTTGTACTGCCATGACGTGGCGGAGTCACCCAAAGCATTGGTGAGAAGGGCAATGGCGTGCCGAATATCTCGTTTGCTCGAGGTGAAACCTTTGCCATTTCGGGCGAGAAAAGCGGACGGATTGTGCATGGCCGATTGTTCGCGCATGCGCAGTTCTGATGCAGTCAGCGGCTTATTGAAGTGATCGGGAAAATTCTTCGCCGGTCGATAATTTCCCGCAGTTGCCAGATAGTGAGCGGCCTTGGCGGATGCAGACGAGGCAGATTGCGCCGCGGCATTCGTGGGTGAATTGGAGCATCCCGCCATGGTGAGCGACATCCCCACTGCGCCGCAGGCCGCAATATGAACAAGCCGCTGCTGCCAAAGTCCAGCTGCTGCGGGTTGGATGTCCTGTTTTTCCAGACGGCATTTACCACGATTCGATACGTGCTTCACGTTTGCTCCAGCCAAAACATTTCGATCCATCTCGCCTGCAATGAGAGTGATACCATCCGCCGCGTCTATCGTCAACGGTACCGCATGATCTCAAAACAGCCCAAACCGTCCATGAGTCGGGATGCCTGAATTCGAAGCAAGGACCCGGCGGGCTTACCATCGCACCCATTTATGAGTACGGACGATGCCCAGATCAAAAAATTGGCCGCCGACCGTCTGATGCACGTGCACCGCGATCACATTTCTGCCCCGATGGAGGGTCGCCAAGGCCTTTTTTGAAATCGGCAACGTTATGTACGAAGTGGAGTAGCCGGGAACGGATGCCGCAAATACGCCGTTGATATAAACTTGGATCCCCTGATCATGGTACGTAATGAGCGCCAGGTGAGTGAAGTTATTCGTGTGAAGTGCAAAATGGCGCCGGACCCAAAGATTATCGGTTGTCCAACGGGTTCGCGGAGTCACGCCCGGATCCGGCGTACCAAATCCCGCCGGTCCAATCCGCCAGTTGGAATCGTTGTAATTTTTGCCGTACCACCGACCTGTGGGCTCATGGATGGTGTAATGCCAGTCAACCGGCATGTGGCGAGCCGTATGGACAAGAGTCCTTTTAATTGGTGATGGGGGAAGACTTGCCCAGTTATTGCTGACCGGTCTGGCCTGCTGCGCCCATTGATGGGCCCATTTCATCCACATGCGGTGATCGGCCATCATGGGAAAGAAAGCCGCCCCCACAACCGGGCGGGCGTGCATGCCCCCCCACGCACGATTGGTACCGTATTGGTCGGCCAACGGAACGCGCGTGGGCGTCTTATCGAGGAATTTATAAATCCGACTGATGATGGCCTTGAATTCTGATCGGCGGGTCGCCATCGTCGCCGTCCAGATAGAAAAATCTGTTTTGGTCTGTGTTACGGTACTGCGGTCGGGCAGGCCGTAGGTGTGCAGTTGTGTCATATAGAACTTCATCTCACGACGCCGCACGGACTGCGGAAAGATATGAAGGCCGAGTGCCTGATCCCAAGCCATGTTGTACAGCTGGCTCCACGTACCCGTCTGATTGAAAGCCATTTTGTAATGGTTTCCGTTGTGATCGATGTGCATCCATTTGATCGCCCAGCGATGGGCCAATGCACGATAGTCGGCCGCTTCAGCTTTGAAACCCCGCATCTGACATAGTTTGGCGTAGGCCCCCATGGCGATGATCGCCTTGACCGAAAGATTGGCGTTATGCGCCATAAAGCCCAGAAAATCGTTGGTGCTCAATTGGTTTCCAGGATCGAAACCCGATTTACGGAGGAAGGCGACCCACCGCTGAAGCAAATTCCAATATTTAGCGGCGAAATTGGCATTTCCCTCGGCCTCTGCGATGGCGCAGCAGATAATAATAATATTACCGCTTTCTTCCACGGGCATATTTTCGCCCCCGGTTTTGTAATGCCCGCGACAAATGGGGTAGGTGCCCAGATCGTGCGGTGCCCAGGCAAATCGCCATTTGGGCGTGTCGGCTGAAACGAGTACCGGTGCGATAGACGCGGCTTCCATCTGAGGATTAAAAAGCAGAAACAGCGGCGATGCCGGAAATATCACATCTACCGTTGCAATATCGCCATTACTGGTTTCCTCCTTGGTAAAGACCATCGGCTGACCGTTCCGATCGGCGGCCATGCCCATCGCCGCCAGCGCCTGCCGATAAGCCAGCGATGCAATGACGGCGTACTTGCGGCCCCCCACGGATATGGCATTCTTTTGAACTTCGGCGTCAAAGGCGGCGGACTGGGAGCGAAGTTTAGCACGCCGGCCCCACGCCGTTTCAAACATCTGCCCCGGTTTGACTCCCCCCTTTCGCCAATAGGGGCGGAGATAGTCACCAAAATAATCAATCGCCCATAGCTCGTCGTAAGCCACCATCACCTGCCGGCTCACCGGCGAGGCCGCGACCTTACCGAGGTTGAATGTAAATGCTTCGGCGGGCCGGCCGTTGCTCACGCGCTGGGGGCCGTGTGATGATTCCGATGCCCCCAATGACCCGGTTGCATGAAATTCCTTCAGAGCCTTGCGGACGGGTAAAAATGCGCTGTGGGCCTGATCGGTTGCGGCGGCGGTATAGAGGTAACCCCAATCGAGGCCGACGGGATCGCCCGAGATATTGAAAAAATTCTGGGATGGTGACCCGCATTTCAGAGCCGTCAATGGGCCGAACGTCTTCCGCGCCCAGACAATGTGCTGGTTGGATTTATTAACCGCAATCGCCGAACTGCTGCTGTAAAATATCTGCACCTGGTGCGTTCTTCCGTCGATGGATCGCACGGTCCACCGGATATAAGTGACCGGACGGGTTAAGTCTTTGATTTTTTCGGGAATACGCGGCGTCAGGAATGAAAGCCGCACATGAACGCCCGCCCCGGCGAACCGGTAAACCGTCTCCAAAGGCAAAACATTAACACTGATCTGGTGCAGGGCGGGTTCGAGCCGTGGCCGCCCTCCCATCAGACGGTACATACGACCATCAACCCGGATCACGCTGATGAGATTCTGCCGACGTCCGTCCCAATAGACGGTGGCGTGATCGGCAAGGTGATTGCGCTCCGACCAGATGCTCATGTAAGGATCAAATGTGACCAGCGGCACCGCCGGCGGACGAAAATGCAGGGCCGGCATGAGGTTTTCCACTGGTTGTGACATTACCGTTCCGACTACTGAAAGCAAGACGGAGAGACACGTTGACGCCAACACCAGTTTCCGACTATTGAAAAATCTCATCATGCTTGGGTCTCTGGTGTAATTCCCGATTGTCGGTAGTTGCCTGCCGTCTCATCGAAATTAGCGACGTAAAATGATTCCGCGAGATGGGAATTCTATACTCATTTCGAAACCTGCGTCGGGGATAAACAGACGTTAATGAGTGCGAAAGTCCGGTTAGGACCGCGAACTCATCCCGATTGTTTTTTCATCACCGGTCAAAAAATGCCGTAGAGATTCCATCCATAGCGAAGGACTAACTCTTCATGTGCTGACGGATCGCAGCCGGCAGTCGGGTAATCAAATCCGTTGCCAAAACACCAATATCGCCGACTTCGCGAGCGGCAATATCACCGGCTAACCCGTGAATATGAGCACCAAGCAGAGCGGCTTCATCCGGCGGATACCCCTGCGCAAGAAATGTGCCAATCACACCCGAAAGGACATCCCCGCTTCCACCGGTTGCCATCGCGGGATTTCCCGAGCGATTCACGGCAAAGCGACTTCCCAAGGCAACGACGGTGTCGGCCCCCTTGAGCACCACAACGCAACCGGTTGCGCGGCTCAGCAATTCAGCCAGAGCAGATCGATCAGTCCCCGTGGGCTCGGCAGCCGGCGGCGACGCCACGGCTGGGACTGCTGAGGGGGCAACTTCCAAGGGTACACCATCGGCGGTTGATGGCTCATCATCGACCAAACTGCGACCACTGGGCGTTGAATCTGCGGATCGCATTGCAGCATCAGGAGTCAGGGTGGCTCCACGTTTAGCCACCGCCGCCATCAGCCGCATAAATTCTCCCATATGGGGGGTGAGTACGATATTTGACCAATCCCTTCGCTGCGGCCATTCACTTGATTCCAAACCCGCAAGGATATTGAGCGCATCAGCATCGAGCAGCATGGGTCCGTGGTGGCGTTCGATCAGATCGATGACGAGTCTTCGCGTCGTTGCGCTGACACCAAGCCCGGGACCGACCACCAGCGCATCATGGGTATCGGCAAATTCGAGGAATGGCTTGGCATCTCTGGCCGGCAGGGGAAAACCGGTGGCGGTCGGACAAAGCGTCAGAACGGTCAGGAGCGCATCCTTTGGCGCGGATATTCGACACAAGCCTGCTCCGGACCTCATGGCGGCATTAGCTGCCAGGGCGGGGGCGCCGATCATCCATTCACTTCCACCGACAATCAGGACTCTTCCAAAATCCCCCTTGTGTGCATCATGTTTTCGTGGAGGGATTCGAGGTAATTGAATTTTTTCCATGGCGATAGACTATGGCAGCAAGGCGTCGGCTTCAAGTGACCGCCAAGCAATCCTGAATCTGAGGAACAAAGCGCAGGCTTCTCATCGACTTACCGAAATTCGGATACGCGCTGGCGCAGATCAGGTGGCTGCCGCATCACGATCGACATAAACAAGCAGCTTTCCTGGGTATGGATTTACGCCGATTGCGGGACAATCCACCGCGAATTTTTTTCGCGCGATCAGATCGGATATCACCGGCCGTTTCTTTTCCCCAGACGCCATAAACATGACGTGACGCGCAGCGTTGATGAGGGGATAGGTAAACGTAACCCGGTCAATCGGCGGCGGCAGCGTTCCCGGCGGACTGTGCGTCACGAGAGAGATTGCATTGAGGGCCGGCGCTTTTGGGAAGAGCGACGCGGTATGCCCATCATCCCCCACACCCAAGAGAATGAGGTCAAAAATGCACGGGTGGGGTGAAAAATATTTTTCGATGGTCTTCTGATATTCGGCTGCGGCCTGTTCGGCAGACGCCAGATGAGTCGGCACGGGAAATATCTGTCCCTTTTCGATAGGGACACGCGAGAGGAGCAGACGATGCCCCATTCCAAAATTGCTGGCTGTATGATCAGGCGGCACGAAGCGATCATCCCCAACGAATACAGCCCATTTTTCCCAGTGACTGTCATTGACATAGTGCTCGGCGAGATATTCGTAGGTTTTTTCCGGAGTCGATCCGCCGGTGAGAGCGATGGTGAATCGGCCGGAGGTGTGAATGGCGGCCATGGCAATGTCGCGAATTCGGGCGGCCGCCACCGACGCAAGTTGAGCACTTTCTTCGCAAATATGATATTCCATAGGACCTCCAGCCGGAACAAGGCGGCAAATTAACACATCAATCAGAATGACGAGGAATCTCTATCGGTGTCAGAGTCGGGTGCAGGTTCGGTCGGCGGCGGGTTATTGGCGGTAGACTTGCGGAAGATGGCAAGG
>JAKAVA010000060.1 GCA_021827645.1 Planctomycetota bacterium | reverse complement strand
ACCGCGAGATATCGCAGCCGGATAGAATACTACAAATCTAATACTCTGTCCACTCGCTTCCGGTTCACACAAGTCGGCAGACGGAGAGCGTGAAATGGAGCATGGGTACCCAAAATCGAATGGAAGCCGCCCTTGCAGACTGCGCGCCGAGACTCAATCCAGCCATGGAGACTAACCGTCTGCAAACACGACACTTACGACCTCCACCCCCGCAATCCCGCGCCGGTCCTTGAATAATCCGGGCTAAATTTATAACGCCGCGAAAGTATCCGGCGACACATGCCTTCCCACCTTGAATTCGCCCATCCTCCGCAGTGGCTATGGCAGCGTCTTAATGGCGACAATCTGCGGGACAAACGTTGCGCCATCATTACAAAATGATCGATCGATGATGGCGATAAATCGCCGCGAACCCTCAAGAATGAATTCGGCATTTTGGGTCGGATCGGTGCTGATCGAACCCTCATCGCCTAACGGAATACCGCGGTTGGCATTATACCAATCCGCCGGTTGATAGGTTGCAATGCCGGTCCATTGCGGATTGAGTCTCAGAGCCTGGATGTAGCCGTAAACTGCGAACGTGTCGGTGCGAACCGTCAGGAAGTTCGCAACATCCGCCCATGGGGCATCGCGCTGTTGGAGCGTGGTGATGCTGGAGAGATTTTCCGACGGAATCAATGCCAGCAGCAGATCCCCGAGCGAATGAAATCCGAGTGTTGATCCCCAGTGGCCGCTGCTCGACGTATACCAGGATGATGGAACTGTCGTGGTCATGTACCCCGCCTGTAGGTTGGTACCGCCCGCCATGCGATTACGGTAGGCAATGGTGTCAGCCACCATCTGCCACTGGGGGTTGAAGGAACTCCAGCTGAATCCCGCCGGAGCGATCATCTGATTAGCTGCAGCATCTTCGCTGAAGGCCGTGTATAGAACGTTCTGATCAGCGGTATTGATATTGATTTTACCGGGCATGCGCACCAGATCGGCAACCCCGTTGGGAAGCGATATGGCATCACCCGTATTGGTTGTTCGATCGTTTAGCGTGGTCATCGTCAGGATGCATGGCGCAATCTCGCCTGCCGAGCCGCCGACAGATGTGATCGCAGGATCGGAAAAAGCCTGGTCGACGCAAGTCACTGCCGCACGCGGATCATAGGCGAAATCAAAATACAGCGCCGCCTGATACGCTTCGTAAGAGATGCCGCTTCCGTTGACAGCCGGCAGCAACGGGAGTGAAAGTGCCGCCGCATCGATTGGATAACTCATGCCGACATTCTGATTGCTGCCGGAACTGGGGCTATTGAGGGCTATTTGCTGCGACAACGACTCGCCGGTGGTATTACATTCGCGAGCGATGCTGTTGACCGCATCAATGTTGATAAAGTCGTTACTCGATACTGGTGTGGTAGATCCGCTGGACCCACCGCCAGAGCCGCTACCGCCACCAGACCCGCCACCCGGTCCGCCGCCGCCACCTGGCCCGCCGCCACCACCCGGCCCGCCACCCGGCCCGCCACCTGGCCCGCCGCCACCACCCGGCCCGCTGCCGCCACCTGTTCCACTCGAACCGCTGACAAACGACGGGTCAAACAGGGGAACGCCTGGATTTCCGGACACGCTCGCGTCATTCGCCTTGCCGATAGTGCCCGGATCAGTCGTCGGTAAAACAGACGGTAATACGCTTTGGGCGGTTGAATCACACCCCCATATCCCCGAAGTGCCGGAATTATCACGCGATTCATCTGCATATTCTTGAGATACACCTGCGGATAATGCCGCGGGTGCGGCAACCGTCATAGTGTCAACCACGACGGCGCCGGACGCCCCGTCGATGTTTGACCGCAGGAGTTCCACTGTGACCGGGCCAGCCTTGAAAGTGGAACTGCTGGTCTGGACAAAACCATCTCCGGCGCTTGAAGCCTCGGATGAAAATGCGCCGCCAGAATAGCACACTACTCCATAATTGCCGTTAGATCCAGACTTGTACCCAGCCAGAGACCCGGAAAGACTTATGCTGATGGTCGATCCGGCCTTTGGAATAATTTCCAGCGTGTAATTGGACAGGTTGAGAGTTCCGGCACCCGTGAACGGATTAACCAACTCCACCGCCCAATCCCCGGCCTCGGCCGCGCTGCCGCTTTTTTGGGTTAGTTCGACATCCACCTCATTGATGAACGGCTGTGCTGTATTGCCGACATACCCTTGGCCGCCGGTATCTACGGATAGCGTTGCGGTGAGCGTGCCGGCCGATGTCGGGACGTAAAGTTCACCGCTGGACGAAAGAAACGCCGGCGAACCATTGTATGCGCCCGTATCCAATCGGTAAGTCATGTAATCAACGAGCCATGCGCAGGCATGGTGCGGTTGATATCCGCAGACGATCAACGTGTCGTAGAGTTGCTGTGCGAATGCGGCGAAATTGCTGCTGCTGATCGGAGCATTCAGATTTAGCCGAGGTGGTGGAGCGATCGTACTGGAAGTCAGATTCACTGCGGCGACATCTCGGGTGAAGCTGGTGCTTGTGTACATGTTGCGCCAAGGCTGGGCTATGTAATATGGGTAAGATGCCTGAGTCAGATAACCAAACGTGTTGCCGGCCAGCATCATGGGGCGCGTATAAGATGGGGCCCCGAATACGCCTCCCCCTTGTGTCAGCATATCAAGGCCTGAATTGACGCTCAATAAATCAGCCGCCGTTCCCCCTTCGCCGATGTTCTCGTTGCCGTTCTGCTCATAATCATCGATTACCGTAGTCTGCCAGGCCGCTGGTGTGTAGCTGCTCCCCGTTACCAACCCGCCGCCTCGGCCGATAGTCGTGGAACTCCCATTTTGTATGTACGAGGGGGTATCGTCGGCCGAGTAGTTGACTCCCGGCAAGTTTAAGATCGGACACGAGGCCGGATATTCTCCATAAATGCCTGCCGGATCGGTCGAGCCCAGATCATCCGCGGAGGGTATCCAGCCGGTATTCAGATTCAGCAACGCCGAGGTATCCGTTATCCGCAGGGCAAAACGAAAGCGGGCACCATTGGAGGCGCTCGAAGGCAGAAGATTCCACATCGCATCGCGCGTTCCAAAAGGATAGGCTAATCCGGGGATGGAATCATTCACGGCGGGCAGTGTTACAGATGCATTCGGCACGTCCACAACCGCCACTCCATCCGGAGCCGCACTCTGTGTTGACGACTGGTAGCTGATGTCGTAAAGGCCATCTGTAGGGTCGAACAGGTACGGAGTGAGTTCACTCTCAAGCGCCGCACCAGCCGGTAGATTGTCAATGGCTGACCAGTTTGAACTTGAACCGCTGAAGGTTGCTCCCGATGTGTGGGCCGCGGCGCATACATACACCGTTTCCGCTGGCGGACTTGTGGCAGGATTCACCTGCACCACCGTCATCCCCGGTAAATAAGCGGTATACGGTTCCCATGGCGCGATATTAGTGAGCCATGGTTGGGTGGGGACCGTCTGATCGCCACCGGTGGCGGTTTGGAAAAACGGCCCCGGGGCGGAGGGTGTGCAGGTTGCGACATCTCCGGCTCGAGGACAATCCCACAATCGGGCGATTTGGGAATCCGGTGTGTAGGTCTGGGTTGATGCATTGAAATTACCCAGTGCGAGGGTGTGGCTGTTTTGATCAAGTGTCTGGCTCAGCATAGTCCCGACAACACTGCTCAATACGCCCGACTGTGCCAGATTCAAACTCGTCGCAGTGTTGGACGCATATACCGCCTGTTTATCGCTGGCGGCGGACAGAATGAAGATGGTGCCCATCAGCGCCAACATCGCCAGTAAAGCCACAACGACAATTAATACAATTCCGCGTCGGCTGGAAAATGCTTTCGCCGCACGACCGACATCAGCCCGAACCAGCGGGAGCGTTGATCGCTTGATCTTTTCGGCTGGACGCACGAATTCATTCATCATGGCTTAACTCCAAACTGGTTCAATGCGGAAGATAAATAATCTGGGTAACGAAGTGCCCCCCCTGCATTCGATTATCGCGATCGGTAACCAGATAGGTAATTTTCAGGGCTTTAGGCCAATACTGCTGATTCTGGGAGTAAAAAACCCACGTCTCCGGACAACCGTCATCACCCGGCAGCAGGTCTGACTCATAACTGCTCGGTAGACCGCTGTTATCCAGTCCCCACCACTCAAGTTGTGGAGGGTTGCTGCCCGGTACGATGGATCCATCGGTCCAATCGACCGAAAAGCTGGGAACGCCGCGAAGCATGATCGGTTCCATGCGGATACAGCCGTTGAGTATTCCATGGGTAGAATCATAAGGTGTCGCCACGGTTCCATATCTGTTGCACAGTGGATCGGCGATGGGCACATTGATATTACCTTGACTCACGGCCAAGCTGTTGAGGTACGAGGCCAGTGTCTGCTGCGGCCCGCTGCTGCCACCGCCGCCTCCACCAGGCCCACCAGGTCCACCTCCCGGACCACCCTGAAGGCCAACATCGTAAGCGGCATCGAGCCCGGATGAGGTCTGATAGAAAGTCTCCCCATCCGGCGCCGTCCAATAACCGCCGTTTCCATTCAGGCTACTGTAAACTCCCGCTCCCCAAGTCGGACTTCCCGGTGGAATCATCAAGATGCATTCACGGCCGAAGAAAAATTGACCGGCCGTTTCTCCGGATGGAAGTGCGGCGGGACTTCCGTTTGGAATCGAACTTGGATTCCAACTGTTTTCAGGCCAATACGGCAATTCCGGATTTCCAGTGTCTGCAGCCGCAGGTCCATAGGAGGCAGTCAGCTGGCCATACCAGATTTGCGCTTTGGTCGCCGTGAGATAATCACTCATACTCAGCGAGGCAGATGATCCCGATCCGGAATAACTGCCGGTGCGCCCCTGAAAATGGCCATCGGCAACAAACGTGAGCTGATCCGCTCGCCAGACCGGATATTGTGAGGGAGTCCAACCGGAGGATGATCCGATCGATCCGCCCGGTCCTCCTCCTGGCCCACCGGTATCCGCCGGGGGCGAAATGTACAATTCGCGCCACAAAAGCGGCAACGTAGAAGGATTTTCACCGCTGCCTGAGCCCGTTGATCCCCCGCCGCTCCCGCCACCCGGCCCGCCACCCGGCCCGCCACCTGGCCCGCCACCTGGCCCGCCGCCACCGCCTGAACCTCCACCGGAGGTATTGCCGACGGCCGCCACGAGGCTGGGATGTATGCACAAATAATAATTGTCGTTGTACGTTACTTCATCCCCCGGTGTGTATTGTACGCCCGGAAGCCAGGGAGGAGCATAGTAATGTTGTCGAATGACGAGAAATTCATTGGTGTCAAAATGTCGGAAGTCATGGGATATCTGCGCCTCAACCACTCGCACAGAGGCCATTGTGCTCAGTGTGGCCTGACCCAGGCGAACCGTCGAGCCCGCAAGATGAAAGACTTCACCAATCGCCGCCATCATGATCACCATGATGATCAATGCCACGAGTGTCTCAATCAGAGTAAAGGCCGATCGTGTCGACCAACGGCTTGGCAGCACACCATGAGCATGCGTGCAAGTCGGTGGCTTGATCGCAATGTGTGAGGCGCCCGGGGCCTTCCATAGAGTGTTTGTTTGACTCATAGATTCACCATCGTCTGAAAGACATAGATCAACGGCGACACCGACTCGCCCTCGGCAGGTGGTGCATAGATCACGTAATCATTCGGAGGGGGGTTTCCCGGGAGCAGATCGTTCATGGTAATCGTATTGGTTGTCGGATCGACAATCAGATGAAATACGGAACCCGTATTCATATCGACTCCCAGGGATCCAATGGGCATGGCTCCCGTTAGGTTCGACGTGCTCGGAACCACGCTCTCGAGTGGACCGTAGAACAATTGTGGGTAATTGGCCACACCGTCGGTAGTCACCGGTTGACCGCCACCGGAAGTCCCCGATGTCGGATATCGCGCACTGGGATCGGGATTGCTGAACACAAAAATGGATACGCGGTAAGTGGTCCCGTCTGTAGTCGGCCCGCCGGATGGGCTTGTAACCGGTTCGAGCGAGGCGCTCCAGTAGTAAGAGGAATTCCCTGCCTGCGCGGCCGATCCCTGCACCGTAAAGGGGTGATCGGTTCCAAATGCGTAGGGATATGGGCCGATGAACTGTGGCGGGCTTGTTCCCGTATACTCCGATTCAATGGAACCCAGTGCATTGGTCGCGATGATCTGGGCAACGGTCCTCTCGCTGTCCTGATTGGTCCACTTGATGGCAACCGGGAAAACTCCGGCCACCATCAGCATCCCGGTGCCCAGCACAAAGATGGACACGAGCATTTCAACCAGACTGAATCCGCAATGTTGTCCCCGACCGCCGATCCGACCTCTACGTGCATGAGTGATTACTGAGTGCATACTGTCACCCGCCTGATAAAATTTCATTTAAGAAGCTCTCCCGTGTAGGTATTGACTACGAAAATATTACTCTGTGTGATCATGTACGCGGCCTCGGCTGACGAGTTGGCGGTATCGCTGGCAGGCCACCCGCCGGGTTCAAAGATTGTCAAACCGGGTGAACTGGGGCCGTAAGCATGGGTGGAATCCCAATAATGGCTGTTGCCGGACAGGGCTTCCGGTGCAGCGGTTATCAGAGAGTTCAGTATCTCAAGATGGCCGGAACCGTCGAAGACGATCGCTCGAAGAGGACTGTTGGCCGCTGTCGTTGAACCGGGGGGCATGGCAAAACCGTCGTTCGTTGACCCGCCGATCACCGTTGCCACAAAAATCCCATTGGGCAGATAGCTGACCGGAATGGATGAATCCGCCTCAAACGTGAGAGTAGAACTCAGTCCCGCAGGCTGCCCCGGGGCCTCGGTCTCCACTGCAATCGCAGTTTGAGAGTCATTTCCCGGTTCCTCAAAGAAGATCACGGCGACTGCCGTGTGATCTTCCAGTGCCAGGGATCTGGCTTGAGCCAGCGTCGCCGATATCTGATTTTCGGCCTGCACGAGATTGTTGTTCGTCAGAAGTGTCGCCAGCGCGGGAATGGAAATGAGCGATGCAATGACAATAATGGCGATCACGACCAGTAATTCCGTCAGGGTAAAGGCACGCCGTGGCATCATGGAAGGTTTGAGGTACGAGTACTTCCGCCCAATCATCAACTACTACTCCATCGCTGTCTCGCTCACCAGGCTGCCGATGCAAAATCTCCGATTCTCCGGGCGATCCGTCGGCAGAACGCCCCTCGAGTTTCGATATCGGTCTCTCTTCGTATCAGTCATTAAAACTGTAATGAGTTGCAGGAGACATTATCGGCGGATTCGGTCCATCGCATTCGCCGGGAGTTATTATCGGTAATTCGATTCCGCCCATAATTTTCCTTGCCGATAGCTTGATCCCCCAATCCCCTCAATCGCAACACCGCTGCGCGATTCAGAACCGGCGGAGGCCGGGTGTCGGCGAAAGTCGCGGGGCAGACCGACCGTCGGTACAGCATCCACGTCCTTGCACCATCCGATAAGACGCCCATTTCAATGATCATTCGGCGGCAATTTATCCGATACACCATAGGGTCAAAGGCTGCGACGCATTTGACATGCAGGCGTTCTGCGGATAAATATCGCAGAAGTCCGGCAGGCGGGTTTACCTATACGGGAGGCGTTAATGAAACGCATTATGGCGATTGCCGTTACCATTGTGACTGTCGCAGCTTTGTCCTCTATGGGAGGATGCGCAACGCTTACCGACACACCGGGGGCAAATGCAAACCGCATTGGTCTGACTATGGATACCAATTTGCGTCAAATTCCGTCGGGTGCAGAAAACATCTTTTTGCTCGACCGACCAAGTACCCTTACCAATGCGCCGGTTCCTCTGCACTGAACCGTTTCCGCCACTGGCCATTTGCAATCGGTGATGGGTGCGTGCTCGATTTCGGCTGAATTCGCGGCGGTCTGATTTGCTGTATTCCCGCGTTTTTTGACGTTATGGAGCCGTCAACGTCAGCCTTTGGTACGTTGTGCGGGTGTCAGGCAAAAGGGATCATTTTCGATGCTACCAGACGTTTTCCGGAAGAAAATTCCCCTCATTTTGGTCGGTGTCGGCATGGTATTCGTGGCGGCTCTCGGCGGTTGTTCGCAGCAACACCTGGCGCGAACGGATTACGTAAAAGGGGCGATTGCCGAATCTCAGGGTAAAATGACGCAGGCTCTCAAGGAGCTGAATGCCGCAATTAAGCTCAATTCCGGCATGGTGTTGGCATACGAAGCACGCGGTGATATTTTTCGCAAAAAAGGCGATTATCACAGGGCTGCAAGCAACTATAAAACGGCTACACGTTTGAATCCGCTCAGTTTTCATTCGTGGTATTGGCTCGGAGTGAGCTACCAGCAACTCAGACGCTTTGCTCTGGCGATCCAATCCTATCAACATGCACTGACCATCCATCCGAAGAGCGCCAGGGCTTCCATGAATATCGCTGTCAGTTACGCACAAAACGGGAATCCGTTTCTTGGTCTCATTTATGCCCAACGTGCAATGATGAACGGGGCGGATTCCTTTGATGCCTTGGCCAATCTCGGTGTGATCTACGCTCAATGTGCCAGGGAAGATCCGAAATTCCGGGCTTTGGCTATTAAAAATTTTCGATCCAGCCTCGAACTTCAACCAAGGCAGCCCGCCATCTACCTCAATTTGGCGCAGATGTATATCGCGGGGAATCGCTATGGTGAGGCCGCTCGTGTGCTGCGAACCGGGCAAAAAATTTGCCCAACGCCCCTTTTGAGCGAGCGCCTGGGGTATTGTTACTACCGTACCCGGCAGTATGCAAAGGCGATAGACAGCTATAAACTCGCCTTGAAGCAGAATCCTGTCTATGTCCCGGCTCTTAACGGCCTGGGTGCAGCATATGAAGCTTCCGCAATTGATGGTGCCGCCCACGGCCGTACTCTCCGGGTCAAGGCGATACAGCAATGGCATAAGAGCCTGTCCATCGACCCCAATCAACCTTTGATTCGCGGACTGGTTCGTCGATTTGCTGTTCCGGTTCCGGCGGCCTCGAACTGATTCGCGCTCTGCGCACATCGCTATCACTGGGGTGTGGGCTGCGAACGGTATGATCCCATGCACACCGTTGCTATGACCAACTCCCCGGAAGGACATCCGCTGCGATCATATCCCATGCGATGCTGCTGCAAATTGAATGATCATGCGGGGTGATCGCGGCAGATTCGGCTTTCAGTTTGACGCTCGGGGAATGCTGGCAATAAGGATTGGTATCGGATGGAGATTTAGTCGATAGGATTTGGGGGTGAGAAACCGATAATATCGGTGCCGCGCACTCCTTTCATCGGGGCGCGTGCGGGGCGGGGTGCGATAGAGATTGGCAGTCGGCGGAGACTGCCGTGAATGAATCCAGGGCGGGGAAAATTATGCAACCGCTTGAACGTCTCAGGCAAAACATCCAAACGGTATTTTATGGACGGCCCGAAGTCATCACCCACCTGTTGGTAGGGGTGCTGGCACGTGGGCATGTGCTGATTGAAGATGTACCGGGCGTGGGAAAAACGGTCTTGGCCAGAGCGCTGGCCAGAAGCCTCAATTGCCAGTTCAGCCGCATTCAACTCACTCCCGATCTTCTGCCGGCTGATATCATCGGAGTGTCGATATTCAATCAGGAAAAGCAGACATTTGAATTTAAGCCCGGCCCGATTTTTGCCAATGTCGTGCTCGCGGATGAAATCAATCGTACCACGCCAAGAACGCAAAGTTCGCTCCTTGAGGCGATGAACGATGCGTCCGTATCAGTCGACGGTCAGACCATGGCGCTGCCGAAACCATTTATGGTTGTCGCGACACAGAATCCTTTCGAGTTTGAGGGCACCTATTTTCTGCCCGAAAATCAGCTCGACCGTTTCCTGCTCCGCATTCAACTCGGTTATCCGCTCCGCGATCGGGAAATCGCCATACTTACCGAGCAGCCCGGTCGGCATAAACTGGATAATCTGGAACCTGTCATCAGCATTGATGAAATTATCGCACTTCAGGGGCAGGCGGCGCAGGTGAAGGTTGATCAGGTTCTCCTCGACTACCTGATGGACATCGTGGAGGCGACCCGGCGTCATGAAATGCTCCACACAGGGCTTTCTCCCCGCGGTTCTCTTGCACTCATGCAGGCCGTGCAAGCATTGGCCCTGGTGAATCAACGTGACTACGTAACACCGGACGACATCAAGGAACTCGTCGTACCGGTCTGTTCACACCGTGTTATTACCAAGGCGTATATCTCCAATGGAGATATTTCCACTGCTCAGCGTATCATGCAGGAAATTCTCCAAAGTGTTCCCTGTCCGCTTTAAGGGTGATGATGTCCAGGAGAGACGCTAAAAAAAAGAAGCTCGCTAATCGTCGGAGTTACTATGAACTGACGTTCGTCGGATTTATTTTCGCTGGTATTGCCGTATTCGTCCTGATCGCGGCAGTCAACAGCCAGACAAATATTCTCTTCTGGGCGCTGGGCGTCGTAACCGGCGCTTTGATGCTCGCAGCGATCGTGGGTAACTTGCTTCTCAAAAATCTGGTTGTGCAACGCGCGGTTGCGGGCCATGGCGTGGCGGGTGAGTCCCTTGATGTTCACTACCGCCTCACCAATCCAAAACGGTGGTTGCCCGGTTGTGCAATTCGTATCACCGAGGCCCGTTACAAAGGTGCGATTGAACTGGTCCCTGATGGATATTGCCTTCATCTTGGGCCCCGTCAATCGACACTGGTTATGGCGCATCTGATCCCCGCAAACCGCGGCATCATTGAACTCCGCGAACAACGCGTCTGCAGTTCCTTTCCGCTGGGATTCATTACACGCGCTCTCCATGTGATGCAGGTCCAGAGAATCGTGGTCTACCCGCGAATCGGCTTTTTAAGCCGACAGTTATTGGCCCGGTCACGTACCTTCTCATCCAGCGGGTCGATGACCAGTCTCCGAAGCGAAGGTTCGGATGAATTCTTCAGTCTTCGCGAATATGTTCCCGGCGATCCTATCCGATCGATCCATTGGAAACGCTCCGCCCGAACCGGTCAATTGGTTGTCCGTAACATGACTTCCGATTCACCTCCCACCATTGTTGTTGTCGTTGATTTGCGATTTTGGACGACCACACAAAATGGGGTTGAACTCGCTGAAAAGGCGATTGAACTTGCGGCGGCATGGATATGCCGTGGTTTAATGGATCATTTCTCCGTCGGTCTCCAGATTCCCGGTAACCCGCGGCCCACTCCCACGATGATTAACTCCTCGCGCGGTCAGCGGCAGGTTTTATTGGAATCTCTGGCTCAAATTGAAGTTGCGTCCATTCGCCCTCAGACGGTCAGCCCTAATTTTGAAAAGCAAGCCAAATATGCGGAATATGTGATCATCAATCTCAAGGGTGAGGACGCGAGATTCGATATGGTGCCGCCCGGCTGCGCTTATACGCTCTTATCCATGGATGATCCTAACGCTCATGAATGGGTAAGCTACACCCCTCGAAAAACACAAACTCCGCCGGAACCCACCGCCACCGAATCTGCTGCGCCGAACACTACAAAAACGACCGTCGCCGCCGCGCCATGATCTGCCGGAATACTGGGCCGAGTAACAGCGCCACATCGCCACCGTTTTTCCATGCTCCCCATCACCAGATTATAAATTCCATCTCGGCGAACTGTTGGTTATCATGCCTGCGGCGGTTGAACGCAATGAACTTGACTCGAGAGGAATTTTGAATTTATGGCCGGACATTCGCACTGGAAGTCGATCAAGCACAAAAAAGCGGTTGTGGATGCCAGACGTGGTAAACATTGGAGTAAAATCGCCCGCCTCATCATCATCGCCGCCAAACGGGGCGGAAACCCGGACGACAATCTCGCATTGCGCTATGCAATCGATAAGGCTCGCGCCGCCAATATGCCTAACGACACCATTGAGAAGGCTGTCAAGAAAGGCACCGGCGAACTCGGTGCCGACAATTTTGAGCCCACCCTTTACGAGGGATATGCTCCCGGCGGCGTGGCCGTGCTGGTTGATGCGCTCACCGATAATCGCAATCGCACCACCAGTGAAATACGGGTGGTCTTTGATCGCAATGGGGGGGCTCTAGGGGCCGCCAATAGCGTGGCATGGATGTTTTCAAGCCGGGGTATCATTGCGGTAGAACGCGCAGCGGTCGAGGAGGATCAACTGCTCGAATTGGCGCTGGATGTGGGCGCGACGGATGTGGTGACGGCTCCAGAAGGGTATACCATCGAAACGGCGCTCAATGATTTTGAAAAAGTCCGCAAGGCTTTGGAGCAGGCCCATATTCCGATGGTCTCGGCAGAACTTACCATGATCCCCGCTCAGACCATCGAAATCTCAGCCGACCAGGCAGAAAAACTCCAAGCCCTGGTCGACGGTCTGGAAGATAACGATGATGTTCAAAATGTTTACACCAACGCGCAGCCAGCCTCGTGACCCGGATGCGGCCGATTCGCTTCAATACGTAAGTGGATTTTGCAGAGTTGACCAACAGGAAAATGTACGATGATCCTCGCGTCAGTACCTGATAACCGGCAATCACCGGGCATGATCCCGACCACCCGGCCGGCACCGCTCCGGATCGGCCCGGTTCAACTCCCCGGTTGGGTTCTCCTTGCGCCGATCGCGGGTTATTGCGATTTGTCATTCCGCTTGGTGGCAAGGTCCTGCGGCGGCGTGAGTCTGGCCTGCACCGATCTGCTCTGTCCCGAGGGGGTTTTAAGAGAAAATAAACGCTCAATGGAGCTTGCAGCCACTTGTCCGGAAGACAGCCCGCTTGCGATGCAACTCTACGGCGCCGACCCTGAAAAACTCTGCGATGCGGCCCGATGGGCCGTCGATCATGGGGCCGCAATCATCGATATCAACATGGGATGTCCCGTGGATAAGATTACCAAACGCAATGGCGGATCCGCTCTCCTGTGCCGGGTTTCAACAACGCTGGCCATGGTTGAAAAAATCGTGCAGACCGTCAAAAACGTACCCGTAACCGCCAAATTACGACTTGGCTGGGATGACCGCCGGATGGTTGCACCCTTTCTGGCCAATCGCCTTGAGCAGCTCGGTATCGCCGCCATCACCATCCATGGGCGAACGACCGAGATGCGCTTTACCGGTTCTGTCAGGCTCGATGGAATTGCTGCCGTTGTGGCGGCGGTGCAGAAAATACCCGTCATCGGCAATGGCGACATCACCAGCCCGGCGAAGGCTGACGAAATGATGCGCGTTACCCGGTGTCGGGGCGTTATGGTGGGGCGGGGGGCTCTTTCGGCACCCTGGTTATTACGAGATATCGATCATTACCTGCGTACCGGCGAACTACTACCGCCGCCGTCTATTGAACAAAAATGCCGATGGATGTGTGATCATTTCTACAACCTGCTGCGTTTCCGTAACGAGCGTGTGGCGGTTTGTGAATTCCGAAAACGGATCAGTTGGTATTCCAAGCATATGCAGCCCTGCCGGGAGTTTAAGGAAGCCATACGAACTATTAATTCTCGGCAGGATTTTGATCAGGCGGTTGCGACCTTCTTAGACCGGCGGACGCGGGAATACACTGCGATGCCATTTGACGAAGAACCGATCGAAACACCTTTGTCGGATGCCGCCAAAACGCCGGTATTGAATCTGGCCGGCATTTAACGGCAAACCGATTCAGGCACCGACCGATTTCAAAAAAACTCTTCGCCGCGTAAAATTTCTATATGGCAAGCGGTGTAACTGAGTGATCGCCTGAGTGAAAGCGCAGGATGACGACAGCGGATAAATATCATGTCATTCGACAGCGGATGGTGGATGCCGCACGGCGCGCCAATCGTGATCCCACATCGGTTACGCTCGTTGCCGTATCCAAGGGCGGATCTATGGATCAGATCGTTGATCTGATCGCGTGTGGTCATCGTGATTTCGGTGAAAGTCGCGTTCAGCAATTGCAGGATCGAATTGCCGCTCTTCCCGCCATCTTGGAAGCCAGAGGCATGGACCCCGGTCTGGCTGCGGCGGTACGCTGGCACATGATCGGCCATCTGCAACGCAACAAGGCCGCCACCGCCGCTGGCCATTCATGGCTGATACACGGCGTAGATTCCATGCGACTTGCGGAGGAGCTCGAATCCATTGGTCAGCGCCGGGGCAAAATGATTCGCGCACTGCTGGAGGTCAATGTATCCGGCGAAGAGAGTAAATACGGCGTCAAACTTCCCGCCGCGCGACATATGTATGAACAGTTCCGCAATATGTCAGCCCTTCGTTTTGTCGGGCTTATGACGATGGCACCCAACCATCCGGACCCGGAAAAAGCGCGGGAATCTTTTATCATCCTGCGGGAACTCTTTGATGAAATTCGCCTTGAAAGCGACCCGACCGATGATTTCGATCAATTATCCATGGGCATGAGCAACGACTTTGAAGCCGCCGTAGAAGAGGGGGCCACACTCATACGCGTCGGCACCGCCATTTTCGGGCCATCGCAGACGCAAGCCCTTGAATCTCTATGAAACGGGTCCGCCGCCATTCGCTCAGCCGCGCCATCATCACTTTCGGAAGAACTGCTTGCCGCGCGTCGATGCCTTGCTCAGGCGATTATTAACATACAGTGCCTCGAGCAGAAATTCTCCCACACTCGCCACATTCCCATCGGTCGTGGCAAGTTCCATCTCGCGGCATAATTTATGGACGGCCGATTTCATACCCTTAACCAGACCGAAATTTTCCACCATCGTTGCCGTACTCACATCATCCCCCACCTCCAGCGTCAATCCACTCTTGAACTGGTCGATCAGGTCTTCAAAATCAGCCGGGTCGGCAACTTTGTTGAATATCCCCTTCACGGCTTCTCCCAACACCGATGAAATCAGTTTATCCTCCGCCGTATCCCCTTCGGCAAGCATCAACTCGATTTTTCCACGGCTGCTGGCCTTCACAAACGCCAGATCATCCATACGGGTCGTCACCTGCGACTCTCCACAGAGCAGCGCCCGACGCTCGGCACTGCTGACGAGATTTTCAGCATTGGTGATGGAGCAACGCACACTCACACCGCTGGCCTGATTGATGTGCGGGCTGTTTCGGGCCAGACGGACAAACTCCTCCAATATCTCAAACATGTATGGGGGAATGTTGACCGTCACGCCCCCATCACGGGCAACCCATGCATGATCCTGCGTAATTTGAATGGCGTCACGGATATTAAGCGGATAATGGGTACGGATGACGCTGCCGATGCGGTCTTTCAGCGGCGTTACAATGCGTCCACGATTGGTGTAGTCCTCCGGATTGGCCGAAAACACCATGCTGATATCCAGATCAAGCCGGATCGGATAGCCGCGAATCTGCACGTCGCGCTCCTCCAGCACATTGAAAAGGCCCACCTGAATCTTCGGCGCCAGGTCCGGCAGTTCATTCATCGCAAAAATGCCACGATTGGTACGCGGAATCAGCCCGAAGTGCATCGTGGATTCATCCGAAAGAAATCGCCCCTGGGCATGCCGTACCAGATCGATCTCACCGATCAGATCGGCAATGGTCACATCCGGTGTCGCTAGTTTTTCGTGAAACCGTTCGCTCCGGTGCATCCAGCGGATCAGTGCCTCATCTCCCTGCTCGGCAACGATGCGCTTCCCCATCGAAAGGCGCGGCTGAATCGGATCATCCGGCAACTCAGAATCCGCCAGCACCGGAATCCACTCATCCAACAGGTTAGGAAGCATCCGGATCATGCGTGTTTTCGCCTGCCCCCTCAGGCCGAGGAAAAGAATATCATGCCGCGAGAGAATGCCGTTGATGATTTCCGGTACGACCGTCTCGTCATATCCCGTCATGCCGGGAAACAGCGGCGTCTTGTTTCGAAGGCGCTCCAGAACATTACGCCGTAATTCTTCCTTGACAGTGCACGGCCTGTAACCGCTTTGCCCGAGTTGGCCTCTCGTCCGTGCCTTGGGAGGATCACTATTCAACTGCATACCGCCTCTCGCGAAAAATCAACACCATTCGTCCTGCAATGCTAGGTGGGTCTTCCGGATGAATCAACCGGGGGTTTTTCCAAAATGCTCATTTCCCCCCGGACACCGACACACAAAACGCGCGTGCCGCAGCGTAATGGCCCACCCGCCACCTTGCCTGCGGGAAGCTTCCTTCGCGCCTCTTCAGGAGGCCATCCAGATTTTCATCGGATTGTCACACGTGAGTCGGTTCACGGCCGCTTCACCAATCATCTCCATCGCACGCTGCAGGCCCGCAATCCGCGCTGGCAGGTGCGAAGGTCGGTGGCAGTCGGTGCCAAGCATAAAATAACGCCCATCGCGCAGAAACTGCTCCGCCAGCAAACGAATGGGTTCAGACTCCGATCCCCCCAGCGGCCCCAGGTTACCCTGAAACAGCACTCCCTGACGGGCAAGCCGGTCCATTAACCCCACATCCTTCTGCATGATCGGCATCCGCTCGGGATGCGCCAGAATAACCGTTCGACCGGCGCCCAGCAGCCAATCGATGCAGTCCTGTGCCCACTGCGGCCAATCCGGTTCCCAGATATCCACAAGGCAGTACGTCGATTTAAGGCCATAGGTGATCGCCAGAGTCAAATCTCGCATGGCGAGAAGTTCAGGTGATAGCCGCACCTCTCCCCCGAGTTTCAATTCCACATCAAATCCCGCTTTGCGTACGGCCGCCGTGAATTTGTCAAAATGTATCAGCGATTCTTCCGGTCGAATGGAGCAGATGTCGGTCGGTCCGGTGTGCGGAGTCAGAAACAACCTTCGGTAGCCCGCATCCATCAGCCCCCGAAGACATTCAAATGAAGCATCGAGCGATGCGCACCCGTCGTCCAGATTCGGCAGGAGATGATTATGTACGTCAATTCGTTCCGGCATTGAAGCGTTCCATCGCCGAGCACCCAACCTGTGACGAGATTATTCTCCCAGTACCGCCGCCTCGGCACGACCGATCCGCTTACGCTCATTTTCCTTCAAATGGCGTTTGCGGATACGGATGGTTTTCGGCGTGATCTCCACAAGCTCATCATCTTCAATATATTCCAGTGCAATTTCCAGCGACATATCACGTGGCGGTTTGAGAATGATATTTTTATCGCTGGCGGTGGTGCGCATATTGGAAAGCTTCTTCTCTCGGCAAACGTTCACCACAATATCGGTATCTTTATTAAATTCACCAACCACCATCCCCTCGTACACCTCATCCCCCGGCTTAACGAACATCACGCCGCGATCCTGCAGGGTGTCGAGCGCATACGCATTGGTCACGCCAAGTTCCATGCTGACCATCACGCCATTCTGCCGGCCGGGCAGGGCCCCGCGGATAAACTGGTAGTCGTGAAATGTGTGATGCATGATCGCCTCTCCCTGCGTCGCATTAAGCAGACGCGTCCGCAGGCCGATCAGACCGCGGGCCGGAATGGTAAATTCCAGATGCGCCATGTTTCCTTTCGTATCCATCTTCACCAGTTCGCCCCGCCGGTTGCCGATCGCCTCCATCACCGCGCCGACGGAACTCTGCGGCACATCAATGACAAGATTCTCAATGGGCTCACACTTATGGCCGTTGACTTCCTTGAAAATGACCTTTGGCTTGCTCACCTGCAGTTCGTACCCCTCACGCCGCATGTTTTCAATCAGCACACCCAGATGCAGCAGCCCGCGTCCGCTGACGCGCAGTGAATCCGCCGAAGACGTATCCTCCACCCGCAGTGCCACGTTACTCTGCAACTCCCGATGCAGGCGATCCCGCAGATTTCGGCTGGTGACAAATTTTCCGTCCCGACCGGCGAATGGGGAGTCGTTGACGCTGAAAATCATGCTCAGCGTCGGTTCATCCACATCAATCAGCGGCAGTGCCTCGGGATGTTCCAGGCTTGCAATCGTGTCGCCGATATCGACGTCATCAATACCAACCACCGCGCAGATATCGCCCGCCTCCACATGTTCGGTCTTCTCGCGGCCCAGGCCGGAAAACAGAAACAGCTCAACAATGGAGTGCGTTTCCTGTTGGCCGTTGCGTTTCATCAGGGCGATTTTTTCGCCCCGTCGCAGATATCCGTTAAACACCCGTCCGATGCCGATCCGGCCCACATATTCGTTGTAGTCGATGTTGGTAACCTGCATCTGCAGTGGCTTTTCCAGATCCGCCACCGGACCGGGAATGCGGCTGATGATGGTTTCAAGAAGGGGGCGCATATCCATCGATTCATCCGTTGGGTCCAGACGCGCATAGCCCGCACGACCTGATGCGTAAACCACCGGAAAATCCAAGGCCTCGTCGTCGGCTTCCAATTCCACAAACAGATCAAATATTTCGTTAAGCACTTCATCCGGACGTGCATCCGGTCGGTCGATTTTATTGATCACCACAATCGGTTTGATGTGGTAATGGAATGCTTTTTTAAGCACAAAGCGCGTCTGGGGCATCGGCCCTTCAAATGCGTCCACCAGCAGCAGCACGCCATCCGCCATTTTCAGCACGCGTTCCACCTCTCCACCGAAATCGGCGTGGCCCGGCGTGTCAATAATGTTGATCTTCCGTGTGACATGCTTCAGGTCGGTATAGGTCATCGCCACATTTTTGGCCAAAATGGTGATGCCGCGTTCCCTCTCCAGCGGGTTGTTATCCAGGATGAGCGTTTTTTCATCCATCTGCCCGGCGCGGAACATGCCCGACTGCCTCAGCAGGGCATCCACCAGCGTCGTCTTGCCATGGTCAACGTGTGCGATAATGGCGATATTGCGTAATTCGTCCCGACGTTTCATTAAATCTATTTCCCAATCAGCAGGCTCCCACAGCAGGGAGCGGTCGCAGTTCCGTAAACAAACCCATGCACGCGCCGTGCTTCACCGCCCGGCGCCGAACACTGAAGTATAACACGAAATAATTCCTCTTTCATCCCGCGTGCCCAATCAGCTAAATCTTGGGCCTGCGACAGTTTCTGCCACGGGGGCGCGGCTATGAACAACGAATAATCCAGATGATTTTGGAGGATTCTGGAGCGAGCCGATGGGTTTGTCCCTTCAGCAGTGTGTCGCACCCGCGATCCCTTCCCAATTCGCGGTTTGCGTATTCCCGGCTCCCCTTCCGCAGGCCGGCGAATTCGCCAATCGCTTGGGCCCGCGCCGCGCTTGGTACAGTCCGTTAAAGGCCCCTGAACGTTTGTCCGGCAAAGGACACAGCATACGCAATCCCATATAAAACCATAAGGAGTCACAAGTGGAAGTAAATTTCGCTGGAAACGTTCGGAGAATTTGTTAAAACAATAAATAATCAGTCGCGACGGTGGCCCCGGCGGATATCACGGACAGCGTCACCGTGAACACCCACGTGCAACTTCCGGGTACTTGATCATCGTGCGTCGATCCGACACGTAGTGGAGCAGACGATCCACCTCCCGCCGGCGTTTGGCACCACGCGTGCGTTTTCGCAGTTCCAGCACATCATTCCATATCCGTTGATACCCCTCGTGCTTCACGCCGCTGGGCACCCCAGATGCCCATTTTTCCTCCAGAGGATTCTTCTTCCCAAATCCCCGGGTTCGGGTCTCATGGTCGAAATAAATGAAAAATAAATGTACAAATCGGAGACGAGTCGCCGCACATAGCCTATGGCGAATAAGCCGCATCAGGGGATGATGCTGGATGCGGTGACGGGGCGGTACGATGAGCGGGCACGTGATTATTCGCCGAGCATCGGCCGATGGATGGAGCAGGACCCGGCCCAGTGCATCAACGACGCCAATACGTATCAATGCGCCAATTCCCCGGCCGGCGGCGAATGGGAGTACGGCCGGACAACCCGCGACGGCGCGCCAGTGGCGTAGGAGCGTCGCGTGCCCCGATGGGGTATCGGCTCCCACGGGGCCCATACAAATGCGCAGGAAAACAAGGCACAGTTGGAGGAACGAGGACATGATAGAGGCGACGACCGACCAATAGAGCGGCGGGACGAGCCAACGGCCTGCACCGCGCCCGTTTCTCGTTTTTTTGGCTTGTGCCCTGGCGATATCCTCGCTGCTCGCAAACATGGCCGTCGGCACCTGGATCCGCACCAGCAGGGCCATGGCCGCAACGCTGGCGATCGCCAAATCACCCCCGCACGCCGGGGCTGTGCACGCAAAGTCACGACGAGCGGCGACCCGCCTCAGCCAGGACCGTGGGCGGAGGAATTGCTACAAGGAGGTACCGAAATGGTCAGAAACCTTTACGCCGCGCACTGGAGATACGCGCACGTTGTCGCCGCGCTCGCAGGGTTGGGTTACGTTGAGGGCCGCTATGGGGCGTCGTTGACGGGCATTGGGATGGCGGCGCTTTTCCTTGCCTTGTTTTTGCTGGCACCATTGGCCTATCTGACCATTGGCGACCCCCGATACTTCGGCGGTTCCACCGGCTCCCGTTCCCGCCAAGTAGCTAACGGCGCCTTGGCAGCAATCCAACTGTTGGCGATCGTATGCGCGTTCGTCGCCTACCGAGTTGCTCATTGGGCCGCAGCCCTCGCCGGTGGAATCTGCCTCGCAAGCACCTCGACTGTCAGCGGAACTGTCTTCTACGGTCCCTCCAAGCGGAACGTCTGGCGCTGGCTTCAGGCACTGCTGTGCAGCTTCGTGACGGCGGCAGTTTGGATTGGACTTTTGCATAATGGCTGGGGGCTGAGCCGAGCGGCGCTCGAGTTTCTGTTCGCATCCGTAATATTAGGTCTCAGCCTTTGGATTGACCTGCTCATCAGCTTAATATGCTCCTCGCCGATCGTTGCATCTTGGAGGCGTGCGATATCTTCCCGGCGATTGCCAGGCAACGCACTCAGGGTAGTCGTTAATTTCACCGCCGCCGCCACTGGATTGATCGCGATGGGCTCGGCCTACGTGTCAGTCTTCCTCGTGCTGTTCCACGGGGTTGAGACACCGCCGCAGTGGTGGCTACCCACCAACCTGGCCTCTCCCTTCAATGCATCGTGTTTCTCTTACCTGTGCTTATAATCCTCTTACCGACCGCCTTGGCGGTCTTTCGAACTGTTGCGACGACGTGACCAGGCTACCTTTGCCTCATTGGTCCCGGATTATTCGCTGTTCCCAGTCACCGCAGCCGCTCTCATACATGCACGGTTGTAGATGCATTGGCGATATTTATGGTGTTTTTTACGGCTGTGGGCAGAGGGCCTCCTCATCAACCGATGCAGGGCTGTCCCGTGCGTAGGACCGGTGGCTGGCTGGGACGGTCAAGAAGAGTGGCCGTCCTCTCGGCGCCGGTTTTAACGACGCTGTGTATGGGACAGAAAGCGGTCCCCTTATTCGGCACCACCTCGTGCTTTACGCCGAAAAGCCGTTTCTAAATTTCCGAATAAAGCAGAACAGTCGCTGGAGCATCCGGTGCGCCTACCGACCCGCCTGCCTCCCGACAAAAATTACGGAAAAGCGGCATAAACTACCACCGGCCTCCCGCACATTGCACGAAGGATTTATACCGACAATTTACGTCGCCGCGTCGATCAAGTATCCTCTCGGGTTTAATCCGTGGGGTTGGGGCAGGAGCCGCCCCCGGGATTGGCGTTTGGCGGAAAGAATAAAACAATGTCCATGTCCTTGATGCGTAAATACAGCAAGCCGCTAATGGCGGTTTTTGGCGTTCTGCTGATGATCACCTTTCTTCTCGGTTACGCCTATACCAGTGGCGTAGGCTCCGGCACGCCGACCATGATTATTGGTCATTTGGGTGGCAAGCCGGTCACCAACACCGAATTAGTTCCGTATCAAATTGATGTGCATGTGCTGAAGATGTTGGCACAGAATGATCCGCAATTTGCCGAAGAATACATGGACTGGCAAGGCAACAGTTCTCGTTCAGACCTGACCCTTAAATTTTTCCTGTTGGTAAAGGAAGCCCACCAATACGGATTGCTGCCCGATAATAGTTTCCCCGCTGATATGCAGGGAACCAAGGCGTTTGATAGAGCTGTCGCATCGGTTACGGCGAATTCCAGTTTTGCGGTTCAGAATGTGGCGCAGGCCCTTGGTGATCTGAGCATGGTCGACCGCATGCATCAAATTGCTGCGCAGACCGCCGTGATACCCAGTCGCCCTCAGCTGCTTCACTACATTACCCGCTTCAACACCAGGCTTCAGGTGCAGTATGTGAAACTCACGGCCCACCAGTGGCTCAAGCAGCATCATGTCCAACCGAGTCCGGCACTCTTGCAGATGCTTTATCGTCGCTATAAATCCGTCCTGCCGTGGGATCCAAATCGAACCGCCAAACCGCCTGAGATTGCATCGGTCCGATTTCCCTTTGGTTTTCGTTATCCCAATCGAGTTAAACTTGAATACATGAAATTCAGCGCCGCCGACGTTGCCAAGACCATGCATCCGGATCTTGCGGACGTGTCGGCAGCCTACGCTTACTACGAGGCTCATAAAAGCGATTTTGAAGTCACACCGGCTAAAACCGTCAAGGGGAAAAAAATTCCGGCCCAATACCTGCCTTTCAACGCCGTCAAGGCTCGCTTGGTACAGGATCAGATCGACAGAAAAATTCAGGCGATGTTTGTTCGTATGGCATCCATGGCCAATCATCTGGCCAATCGTCCTTGGAAAGCATTTGAGGCAACGGGTTATCGCAAGCCTGTTGCACGGGCTCAATGGGCAAACTACAGCGCTATCGCGGATAAGTTGGCAGCCCGCTTCGGCTACAAGCCGCAGATCGGTCGAATTACCCAATGGTCAACAGCCGGTTCGCTGCAACATCTGGGCGATTTCTCGGAAGCACTGACCGCCCCGGGGGCTTTGCCTCAATCCGAGGGGATTGCCTATCTGGCTCTGCGGGTTCGCGCACTGGACCCGCATTCCAAGGGGGATGGACTGCTGCTGCACCTGCAGGTAGGGCGGCAGGGGCCGGTCTTGACCAATCGCACCACCGGCAATGTGTATGTTTACCGGATAACCGCCGTGAGTCCCGCTCATGATCCGACAAGCCTGAATCAAGTGAAGACGAAGGTGCTTCGAGCCGCGCAACTTTACATGGCCTTCAAAACCCTGGAGCGTCAAAGCGCAAAACTCGCCGCCGTCGCGCCCATTGAAAGCTTGAAGAAGGCGGCTGCTGCCAATGGGTTGCGGATCGAAAATTCGGGCGTGTTTCGTCCCATGACGCTTAGTCCCGTGTATATGGGTATGGCCAATTCACCCGAAATGGCCGTGCCGGGGCGAATCAAAGGACTCTCTTTCCGCAGCCGAAAATTGGTAAATACCGCTTTCAATCTTGCGTACGAAGCCCATCTGCACGGGGCAAAAAATACCTCGTATGCAACCCTGACGAAAGCGGATATCGCGGCGCTGGCGGCGGGCGCCTTTACAGGACTGCATCATCCTGCCGCGACGGTAATCCTCCATCGCTACCTGACCATTGTGGTGATGCAACTCTGCAGTTTTGATGCGCTACCGGCCGATGAATTAAAAAATACATATATTCTGGGCCGGGCGACGTTGGCCATGCTGAGTGCTCAGGAGGGATATTTGCGATGGTTTGAGTTTAAGCAGATCGCTGCGCGGATGGATTATCATGCTGCACATTAAGATATCCATCAACGCAACAGCGGATGCGTCTTGATACCTTGGTTATTCACCTCTAGAATCCAAGGTTGTTCGTGCGTCGGGCAAACGCCGATTTGATGGAGTTCAGATTGTGACAACAGCTACGGAGGGTTCGGTCAGTAAAGGGTCTCCTGCAGGCGATTATTCATCGCGATCGGGTCAAGTTCATTTTTGGCTCAGACGTATCCACTCTCTGGCGGGCCTGGCCTTTGGTGCTTTCGTTGCATTTCACCTGACCGTCAATGCCACAACCCTCAGTCCCGTGACCTACCAGCAGGAAGTTAATGACATTCACGCTCTGGGGCCAAACCTGGCGTTCGTGGAATTTACCTTTATTTTTCTGCCGCTGCTTATTCACGTGATCTATGGCCTTTATATCACCGGTCGCGGCGCCAAATGGAATGCGGTTCACTATAACTACGGCGGCAATTATCGCTACACGCTGCAGAGAATCAGTGGATTAGTCCTGCTGGTATTCCTTGCCTATCACCTCGCCACGCTTCACCGCTGGGGGTTGGCATTGGTTTACGATATTTCCCATTGGGCGGCTCTGTCCAGTTTTCCATGGTTCCATATGAACTTCGCATACAGCAGTACCGTCGATGCGATCAAAACTCCCTACAGCCACAATCCATGGTTCTGGGCTAATATCTTCTCGGATGTACTTTATCTGCTCGGCGTATGGGCGGCCGTTTATCATATGGCCAACGGATTATGGACGGCGGCCATCGCATGGGGCCTGACGGTTACGGCGAAGGCTCAGCGGCAGTGGGGTAACGTATGCGTCGCAGTCGGCATTATCGTCGGGATCATCGGAACAACGGCTTGGCTGGGTGTCACGGTGTTGGGTAAACCCAGTCCGGTGCCGAGCAGGCACTCCGGCGTCATGGTGGAGGCGTTACCCCACAGAACCCTCCACGCCGGGCCGACGGATCTTAATCAGGGCGCCTACACTTATGTATTAAGGGCACGCACCGCAAAAACAACGCTGTAACCGGCGCTTTTTTGGCTCAAGCTGTTGGAGATATGCATATGTCGCATAAACGGGTGATAGTTGTCGGCGGCGGATTGGCCGGACTCTCCACCTCGATGAAACTTGCCGAAGAGGGCGTGGCTGTCGATTTATTCTCGCTGGTGCCGGTCAAACGGTCTCACAGCGTCTGCGCTCAGGGGGGAATCAACGCGTGCAATGACGTTGCCCGGCAGCAGGGGTACAGCGAGTGGGAGCATTTTGACGAAACGGTCTTCGGTGGCGATTTTCTCGCCAATCAACCTCCCGTCCTTGAAATGGCCCGCATGGCTCCCTCCATTATCGACATGCTTGACCGCATGGGCGTGCCTTTCAGCCGTACACCGGAAGGGAACCGCGACCTGCGGCTCTTCGGCGGTTCGCTCTATAAGCGAACGTTCTACGCCGGCGCCACCACCGGCCAGCAGCTTCTCTACGCGTTGGATGAACAGGTGCGTCATCATGAGGTGCAGGGGCATATCACCAAATATGAATTCTGGGAATTTTTAGCCCCCGTTATGGATCCCGAGGGTCGCTGCGTCGGTATCGTGGCTCAGGATATGCGCACCATGCAGATACGATCGTTTCGGGCGGACGCTGTGGTGATGGCGACCGGTGGCAACGGGCTGCTTTTCGGCCAGAGTACCATGAGCATCATCTGCACAGGTTCAGGTACGGCTCGGTGCTATCAGATCGGCGCGAAGTTGGGCAATCCCGAATTTGTGCAGGTGCACCCGACCGCCATCCCCGGCGAGGATAAATGCCGCCTGATGAGCGAATCTGCTCGTGGCGAAGGGGGCCGTCTCTGGGTGCCCAAAAAACGCAACGATACCCGTCATCCCAATGACATTCCAGAAGCTGAGCGGGACTATTTTCTCGAGCGCCTCTACCCCAAATACAAAAACATCGTCCCCCGCGATATCGCCACGCGTGAAATATTCTACATCTGCGAACAGGGGTACGGGATTGGCGGCGGGCAGATGGTCTATCTGGACCTGACCGAAAAGGCGACCGGCATCCCGTATGAAACGCTCAAGCGCAAGCTGGGCGGTATATTGGAAATATATAAAAAATTCCGGGGCGTTGATCCTCTCCTTGAGCCGATGAAGATTTATCCCGCAGTGCATTATTCCATGGGGGGGCTCTGGGTGGATTTCGCACGGGATGACAAGACCGGCGGTCTGAAAAAAGCCGATCCCCGTAACCAGATGACCAACATCACCGGCCTCTATGCCGCCGGCGAGGCAGATTATCAGTATCACGGTGCCAATCGGCT
Source organism: Planctomycetota bacterium (assembly GCA_021827645.1). Lineage (GTDB taxonomy): Bacteria > Planctomycetota > Phycisphaerae > WQYP01 > WQYP01 > JAJZGD01. The sequence continues at coordinate 99,909 of JAKAVA010000060.1, read as the reverse complement.
TGGTGCCAATTCACTTCTTTCCTGCATATTCACCGGGCTTTTCATGGCGCCGGGAATCCGAAAGTTCATTGAATCCCGTCCGCCCGTCGCCGATCAGAGCCAGCAGCTTTACGATACTGCCGTGGAAAAACAGAAAGCGGCGCAGACACGGCTCTTGAACTCCAAAGGCTCGGACAATCCGTATATGCTCCATCGCGAACTCGGCAGGGCGATGAGCGACAATGTAACCATCATCCGCTGCAATTCCAAACTGCGGCAGACGCTCGAACTCATTGAATCGCTGAAAGACCGCTTTCAGAATAATCTCGGCCTGCCCGACTCGGGACTTTGGAATAATCAGTCTCTAGCTTTTGCCCGAGCCTGTTGGGATATGATGCTGCTCAGCGAAGCCATCACCATGGCGGCACTGGCACGGGATGAATCTCGCGGTTCGCATTTCAAAATTCCTGATGAACTCATGGAGCGGCACGATTTGCCTCTGGATCAGCGATCCCTGCCACGCGATGACGAGCACTGGCTTAAGACCACGCTTGTCTCCTATGTGGATGGCAAAGCGGTGCTTTCTTATGAACCCGTCGATGTATCACTGGTTGCTCCCAGGGCTCGCAATTATGGAAAGGTGACGGCTCCGGCTGCACCCGAAGGAACGAAGGAGCCTCTGGCAGCGGCCCACTGAATCAGTATTTGAGAGGATGAACGATGATCACCCCGGCTGATACCCCAAAAACCGTCAAACTCAATATCCTCCGGCAGGATACCCCGGATTCTCAACCCTACTGGCAGAATTTTGAGGTCCCCTGTTCCGAAAGTAGTAATGTGACCTCCCTGCTTCGGTCGATCTCCGCCAATCCGGTTACCGCTCAGGGCACGAAAGTGGCGCCGCCGGCGTACGAGGCGAGTTGTCTCGAAGAGGTCTGCGGCAGTTGTACGATGGTGATCAACGGCCGGGTGCGGCAGGCCTGCTCGACGCTCATTCGCAAGATTCAGGCCCAGAACCCCGGCGAACCCATCACCATTGAGCCCATGACCAAATTCCCTGTAATCCGCGATCTGGTTGTTGACCGCTCCCGCATGTTTGAAAATCTCAAACGCATCAAAGCTTGGATACCCATTGACGGAACATTTAATCTCGGCCCCGGCCCCAAAATAACACCTGAAGAACAGGAGATCATGTATCCCCTTTCCCGATGCATGACCTGCGGCTCGTGTCTTGAAGCATGCCCGCAATTTACACGCGATAATGCCTTCGTCGGGGCGCAGATATTCTCCATCGCCCGGTACTACAATATGCACCCCAATGGCCAGAAGGATAAAGATGCACGCATGGAGGTGTTGATGGGGGATGGTGGGATTACGGATTGCGGCAACGCGCAGAATTGCGTCAAAGTGTGTCCGAAAGATATTCCACTTACCGAGAGCATCGGTGTCATCGGACGAGCCGCGACCGTCTATTCCATCAAGAAGTTTTTTGGAAAATAATCTCCGTCCCTGCCGCTGACCTTCGACGTTCCAGAGTCGGCATGGATCTCCGCTGAACTGGTAGCCTATCCTCGCTATCGTACCATCGCCAATCTCTCCCGTTGCTCACCCGATGAAATACAGGCCATCAAGCTCGCCATCCGTCACAAACATGATCTCGCCTCCTTGGTATCGCTACGCGAGGGCGTCTCCCTCAAGTAGGGAACCTCCGTCGGGGTGATCTGGACGCTCTACGATCCGGCCCCGCAGCTGGGAGCCTGGTTCTCCATGTCATACATTAGAAATACCATAGTACCGTCCGGAAAACCTTACGGCGCCCTGCAAAATTGCCAGCCCGAGGGCATGTGGCCGGTAGGCCCACCATCTTGCCGTCGCCCCGGCCGCACGAGTCGCGACCAGGGCATGACGAAGTTTTACGCGTTTGTCGGCTGCTTCCGTCGGCGTAGGACGAGCAGTGTGCCGACACCGGCAACACCCAGCAGGGCCAGGGAAGCCGGCTCAGGGGTGGCCGTTACGTTATCAATGGCCAAGCTGTCATTGGCAAACCCATTCTGCCAGACGGTGAACCAGATATAATCCGGGCCGCCGAGGTAAGCATTGGGCACACCCAATGTGGTACCCGTATTGGCTGGCGTCAGATCGAACAATTGCGGCGTTTCGCCGGAAAGCAATTTGCCGCTGTTGTCGTATACATCTAAGGCCTCTTGAACATATCCGTCGGTTCCTTTGGAGTATGTGATCGCAAAGGTATACCAGCCATCCTGCGTGATGGTGGTGATGGGATGCTGGGCACTGTCAAGGCCGTTGATTTGAACTGTACCCTTTGTCGGAACATTAAATGCGAAATCATTCTCAGCGGTGCCGCCATTAGAACCGGTTGCGTACCCGGCTCCGCCAAAGAGCGGCTGTCCGGCATAGCTGCCGGCGGCGGCGCTGGCGGCGGGAGCCATGTCAATCCAGAAGGCAGAGACGCTCGTATTGCTTGGTGGCGCCCAGACCGACGGCGCGACGTAGAGGCTGACGGACTGGGTGAACGCACCGGGATATACCTCGTCCGATGGTGCCGGAGCCGCAGGATAGCCGAAGGCACTGTAGCCCCCATTGCCGGAGAAGTTGTTGCTATACGTATTCTCCGCATTTTTAATAACGGCGTAGTAGCTGCCCGAGGCCGCGTTGATCGCACCGACAGGCGATGATGGGTCACCAGATTTGTACCGCGTGATCGAGGCGGCCCCTATTGAGGACGTTGCTTGCGTAAACCAGCCGCTGGTGTTGGTTTCAAATCCTTGAAAATAGGGAATGCTTGCCCGCACCTCCCGAGAGTGAGCCCCCAGCACTGTACACGCAGCCGCCATGGCGACCGCAAACCCTCCTTCATTAGCACGGTTTAGATTTTCCCGACCCCTCGCTATTCACCCGCGTCGAACATCCCATGCCAATCCGCACGGGCAAGATTTTCGGCGGTTAAAACTCAGAAAGCAGTGCGTATGCTTGCCGTCTCCGTTTTGATGGATGTGCACGGACATCCATCAAAACTCTTCCCTGCTACACATTCATCACTATTACCTTGCTCTCTGCGATGGCCCTGCCGCCCGCCACAAAATCCGTTAACGAGCGACTCGGGGATGATTCGCAGTTCCGCTTCCAACGGCGGATAACCACAGATTGATAGGAGGGTACTACATAAGCAACCGGTACGCAAGTAAAATCTGGAAAAATTTTAAGATTTATTTAAGTTTACAATTTATCCGCAGTCGCGAATTGACATCTCGTGCCCCGGGGCGGGGAGCTGCACGCTGCCACTGTTTCTGCGTCTACAACTTTTAAGAGTGACCCGTTTGACGCATTCAATTTAATGGTTATTGTTAACATTTGCGGAGTGCATTCAGGTAAATGCGGGTCTGTAAGGTCGTCGATTTCAGGTTTCGCGCAAAACCTTTGTGTCAGCACATTATATAAAGGATATGGCAAATGAAATCGATGGCTCTTGTTGCATCAGGCATCGCCCTCGCCCTGTCGGCATCGACGGTACCGGCGGCAACACTTCCTCGATCACAGGCCAATGGTTACATGATTGTGCCGAAAAAATTTCATCAGGTGCCGAGAATTTATGACGGCGGCTTCTCCATGTATACCGCTGCCTGGCCGTTGCTCCTTCGTTATCCGGGTAATCAGTTTCAATCGGGACTGTTCGGAACCTGGATGGCGGCCCAGTACAAAGGTCGTCCGCCGCAACATCTTTATTCGGATATCGAAGGAGGTCTCGGTTGGTGGCGAGGCACGCGATTCCCCACCGCCGCACCCAAGTTTCGTCTTGGCGGCGTGGCATATAACTTTCATGCCATCGCCAACGCGCCGGGTAACGGCAGCGGCACTTGGAGCCATCCGCGAGGACTTTACGGCATCGCACAACTCAGCCCCTGGCTCCTCTTTCCGCCGGATGGTCTTACCCTCAAGCCGGGCGTTAATGGCCAGCTTTTTGGTTACGGGTACTTCCCGCTGCCGCTGACCGATCCGCAGGCAACGACCGACGGTAAAAAAATTCCGATGGGTAATCACTGCTGGACATTATTTCTCAATACCCACAATTTCAAAGGACCGGTCTGTTTCGTCACACCTTATTTCTGGAATAGCCAGGCGGTGAGACACCCTCGGCTCATCGGCAAACTGCTTGATTCACGCTGGTCACGTGCAAATAAGGCATTTCAAATGGAAACGCAGTATTTACCGGCAGCCGTGAGCCGGACCAAAGCGGGAACCTACGCACGTCTCGGCCAGGTATCTTTTCCCGCCGACCGTAACGGCCATTCGGTTGTGCTCAATGAACTGACCAGCTACAAGCGCAGTGCCCTCTGGGGCCCGGTCGAAGCCTGGTTCCATGGTGGGCCTCCGGTCAGTGGCAGGCTGAGCCTGAAAAAGGGGTTTGTGGTAAAATTTAATCGGAACGTCTGGTCCACTTGGAAACTCTACGCCGATCATACTCCAAAGGCTCAGCAGCCCAGCCTGCCGTGGCCGATGTTGGCCAAAGCTTTTCTCGCCACGCCGACATCTTATGGCTTTACTTGGAATCCCGGACTTGTGCACGATGGGAATGACGGATTTCGAGCTTTGCTTCCGCGATATTATCGACTTGTGCATGTTGGCCGGCGCTATGCGTGGCAGGCCGTGCGATCCAGTGAAGTCCCCGATTCAACGGGTCTCAAGCAAGTCAATTTCTACCCGCTGCGGAAATTTTATCCTCGGTTCGGGCAATTGCTTAAGCCTTACACCACGCCGCGTAATCGCGATAGTGCCTACTGGCATCCCGGCCCGGCGGCGGGGCCGTTCTATGCCCACCTGAGTGACGGCTCGGAGCTTACGTATTACTGGTATCGCTTTGAGGATCAACCCGCGCTGCTCCACGCCGATCTCAGTCAGGCTGAACGCAATAAAATGCAGAAGCGTTTCGATCTGATCGAACGCGTATGGACAAAAAATAAACAATATCTCCCGCCTCCGACTCGCGGTTCGCTGGCCTATCTCGATCCGGCGCAGATTGTGACGCCCCCACGGCGGCTGGCGATCGGGTATGTGCCGATCGTTGTCCGTCAGCAGTGGGTGGGATTTCAGGGCGGAAAATAAGAGGGGCCGGAATTCAGCTAATCTTATTATTCGACACGTAGAGTCGGAATATTGAATGTCACAACCGCCGACGCCCCAGCGAAACCCCGGTGTCCAATAACCGTAAGGGTGGTTCGTCACGGCTGATATGAAAGATTTGACCATTTCAATTTAGAGGTTATTGTTTACATTTGCAGAGTGCATTCAGGTAAGCGCGGGTCTTTCAGGTGGTGGATTTCAGCTTTCGCATGGCACCTTTGCGCCAGCACTTTAAAGAAAGGATATGGCAAATGAAATCAGTGGCTCTTGTTGCATCAGGCATGGTCCTCGCCCTGTCGGCATCGACGGTACCGGCGGCAACACTTCCTCGATCACAGGCCAATGGTTACATGATTGTGCCGACAAAATTTCATCAAGTGCCGAGAATTTATGACGGCGGCTTCTCCATGTATACCGCTGCCTGGCCGTTGCTCCTTCGTTATCCGGGTAATCAGTTTCAATCGGGACTGTTCGGAACCTGGATGGCGGCCCAGTACAAAGGTCGTCCGCCGCAACATCTTTATTCGGATATCGAAGGAGGTCTCGGTTGGTGGCGAGGCACGCGATTCCCCACCGCCGCACCCAAGTTTCGTCTTGGCGGCGTGGCATATAACTTTCATGCCATCGCCAACGCGCCGGGTAACGGCAGCGGCACTTGGAGCCATCCGCGAGGACTTTACGGCATCGCACAACTCAGCCCCTGGCTCCTCTTTCCGCCGGATGGTCTTACCCTCAAGCCGGGCGTTAATGGCCAGCTTTTTGGTTACGGGTACTTCCCGCTGCCGCTGACCGATCCGCAGGCAACGACCGACGGTAAAAAAATTCCGATGGGTAATCACTGCTGGACATTATTTCTCAATACCCACAATTTCAAAGGACCGGTCTGTTTCGTCACACCTTATTTCTGGAATAGCCAGGCGGTGAGACACCCTCGGCTCATCGGCAAACTGCTTGATTCACGCTGGTCACGTGCAAATAAGGCATTTCAAATGGAAACGCAGTATTTACCGGCAGCCGTGAGCCGGACCAAAGCGGGAACCTACGCACGTCTCGGCCAGGTATCTTTTCCCGCCGACCGTAACGGCCATTCGGTTGTGCTCAATGAACTGACCAGCTACAAGCGCAGTGCCCTCTGGGGCCCGGTCGAAGCCTGGTTCCATGGTGGGCCTCCGGTCAGTGGCAGGCTGAGCCTGAAAAAGGGGTTTGTGGTAAAATTTAATCGGAACGTCTGGTCCACTTGGAAACTCTACGCCGATCATACTCCAAAGGCTCAGCAGCCCAGCCTGCCGTGGCCGATGTTGGCCAAAGCTTTTCTCGCCACGCCGACATCTTATGGCTTTACTTGGAATCCCGGACTTGTGCACGATGGGAATGACGGATTTCGAGCTTTGCTTCCGCGATATTATCGACTTGTGCATGTTGGCCGGCGCTATGCGTGGCAGGCCGTGCGATCCAGTGAAGTCCCCGATTCAACGGGTCTCAAGCAAGTCAATTTCTACCCGCTGCGGAAATTTTATCCTCGGTTCGGGCAATTGCTTAAGCCTTACACCACGCCGCGTAATCGCGATAGTGCCTACTGGCATCCCGGCCCGGCGGCGGGGCCGTTCTATGCCCACCTGAGTGACGGCTCGGAGCTTACGTATTACTGGTATCGCTTTGAGGATCAACCCGCGCTGCTCCACGCCGATCTCAGTCAGGCTGAACGCAATAAAATGCAGAAGCGTTTCGATCTGATCGAACGCGTATGGACAAAAAATAAACAATATCTCCCGCCTCCGACTCGCGGTTCGCTGGCCTATCTCGATCCGGCACAGATCGTGACGCCCCCACGGCGGTTGGCGATCGGGTATGTACCGATCGTTGTCCGTCAGCAGTGGGTGGGATTTCATGGCGGAAAATAAGAGGATATAGTATCTGCTGGCCCGCTTCGGTGGTAAGTACACCTGATCGGATATACGCGGGAACAGATTTGCCAACTATTAAGGCGTGACCATGGCGCTTCGGCTGTTAAATCGGTCGCGCAGATATCGAAAAATGCGTGCACTGGAAAAGAGTGTCGCTCCGATGGCACCTATGAAAAATCCAATTGGCCAGTTTGTCCAGAACGAGAGCACGATGGAAAGCCACATCATCCCCAGCGACAGCAAGATCGACAGACTCAGCGCACGAATCGGGTTCGCGGAAAGACTCTGCGCCGTCGCCGCCGGCGCCACCAGCAGGCTGAATACCAGCAGGGTTCCGACAACCGGTAGCGCCATGGCCACCACGAGCCCCAGGAGCACCAGAAAAAGAAGATCCATGACGCCGGGCCTCAGGCCGCGGGGGACCGCAAGCTCAGGAAATGCCGACTGCAGCAGCAACGGACGATAAAGGGAGATCACACCGAATATCACCACCGCAGAAATGATCGCTACCGGCAGTAAATCCGCAGCCGACACGCCGAGCACTTCGCCAAACAGCAAAGCGAATACACCCGGTCCGTAGGAATGGGTCATGCTTAAAAGGAGCGAGCCCAAAGCCATCAGGGTGACCAGCACCAGACCGGCCGCCACATCCCGACGTCCCAGCCGCTGGAGTTGCTGCAACAGAACGACCCCTACCGCCACAAAGGCAAGCAATCCCCAAAGGGGTTGAATGCCGAGCAGCACCGCCGCTGCCGCCCCCGGAAAGCTCCCGATGGGCAGGGCATGCGCCGCAAAGGCGGATCGCCGCAGAACGACAAAAAAACCGAGTGTGCCCGCCACCAATGCGATGATCGTTGAGGCAATCCATGTATGGAGCATGAAACTCTGGAACATAAAATCAGGATGCTCCCGTCGCGTGCTGCACGGCGACTGGTACGGGTGTTTTTCGACCGGTCAGATATTTCAGAGGAATGGTCAGAAGATAGATGATAAAAATAATAGCGACTACAAAAAAACTCACCGGCCAGGAATTCCCCGAGAACCAGTAATAGCTTTCATACGCCATCCAGACTCCCCCCCATACCGCCAGCAGTCCGATGATCACCGCCCCCAGAATCGCCACCGTGGGCCTTCGGCTCAGGCGTATGGAGGCAGCCGCCGGGCCGATCAGCAGGGCCGAGGCAAGGACGGACCCGACGGACAGGGCCGCCAGCGCGACAGCCATTGCCAGCATCAGCAGATGTACAACGCCGATCCAGTGATTCGAGATTCCGCGTGTCGATGCAAGCTCCGGATCCACCACGCTGAGGATGAGCGGGCGATAGAGCAACCCCATGGCCACCAGTGCGAGGCACGCCACGATGATGGCCGGCCATTTGATGCTGGATGACAAGGCAAACATGGACCCAAACATCACCGTTACCGCGGCCCCCGTCGTGCTGGTGGTGGTGATATCAAAATAGAGGAACAGGGCGGACAATCCAAGTCCCGCACCCAGAACGATACCGGTTGCAACATCCTGCTCCCGCACCTTCCGCACGCCAAGAAATTCCAAGGCCAGTGCCGCCAGCGCCGCAATACCCAAAAAACCCGCTAGCGGGCTGATACCGGCCAGAAATGACGCCGATCCACCCGCACTGCTCACATCTCCCAGTGCGTGGCCCGCAAACGCATGGCCGCGAAGCACGGTAAAAACACCGATCACCGCACACACCACCGCAGCGCTGCCGCCGACCAGCAGGGCTGTATCCACGGGGCCGCTGCGCAGAAACTCGCAGTGCAGGACAGAAAGAAACCATCCCATCATTTCGTAATTCTTTCCCGGTTCCGACCGTTTGAAGGTTCCATGTAGCACGCCTCGTCAGGTTGCGGACCTTCCGTATCCGGCACGATCATGATTCGACCCGAATGTTTGATCACGGCCACGGGGTACCCGTAGAGTCGACTCAGAGATTCCGACTGAATCACCTCCTCCACACTGCCGCAGGCTGCCCGACCCCCGGCGAGATAAACAACCCGATCCATCAGGGAAAGCAGCGGATTCATGTCGTGTGCCGTGATTAATACTGCAATTCCGTGTTCGCGCGTGAGGTGCCCAAGCAATCGAGCCAGTTCGTTCGCAGACTTGAAATCCAAATTGGCCAATGGCTCGTCGAGCAAAAGAAGTCGGGGTTGCCTGGCCAGTGCATGCGCGATGACGGCACGCTGCTGCTGGCCTCCGGATAATTCGCCGATGCGCTGCTTTGCAAATTGCTCAGCGCCCACCGCCGCCAGTGCCCGGCTGACTGCCTCTGACGACTTACGTGAAAACCATCGTGGCCCGAGTCGATGTCCGTCGCATCCAAGTTGAACCAGATCGCAGACACGCAGTGGAAGATCCGGCGCAAAATTAATTTTCTGAGGAACATATCCCACCATGCCGCGGGCTCGCGACGGCGGAAATCCGCACACCTTTACGCATCCGTGAGGTGATGGTTGGGTTCCGACCAGACTGCGAAGCAGCGTCGTTTTTCCCGCGCCGTTTTCCCCGATCAGTCCGCAGAATTCGCCCGGACTCAGTGTGAATGAAACCCCCTGCAGCAGCACACGCGTGCCGATCTTTACCGTTAAATCATCGACCGCCAGAAGAGGTTGCTCAGTCGCCGGGCCGGGAACGTCGGCAGCGAGCGCAACTTTTGATGATTCCTCAAATTTCGGCATGTGTACCCGTCTTTCGCCATTTCGCTGTTGGATCAAGGGGCGTCCAAACCAGCTCAAATCCACGCTCTGCTTTCATGATTATCGGCCAAAGCGCCGCATGTCATTAGCTCCACATCTTTTGTCAAAGTTTCCAGGCAAATCGGTCTTTTACAGATGACCTGGCTAAAAATATTCGCATATACCGCCTGCGCAGCAAACGCATTTATTTCAGCACGGTTGTTGAAATACCTCGTGTTACGGCCAATCTCAGTGCCCGGACTTCAGCCACCATCCATCTCTGGTACGTATATCCGGTCGGCATGGTTTCATAGACGCCGACCACCGGCACATGGGCCCGCTGGGCCAGGTGCAGAAACGATGCGGTAAGTGGGTCCGTCACTTGCTGATTGTAGACAAACACCTTGACCTTGCGATGACGCAGCAGATGATTCTGAATACTTACATCCTGCGGCGATGGGTCCGTTCCGTTCATGATCGCCGCCTGCAGATGCCAGGGGGTCCTGATATCGCAACCCGTCGCCTCGAGCATGTAATCTCCTACCGGTTCAGTCACCGCGACCGGCGTGCCGTGAAACTTCTTTTTGAATTTCGCGATGGCGGCGTACCACGGTTTCAACGATGCATCAAACCTCCGCACCCGCATGAGGAAATATCGCTTATGGCCGGGCTCGAGTTTGTTTAATGCCTCCGCGATGGCCATGGCCACCTTCGGCATCGTTGTCGGCTTGTACCAGAGATGTGGATTGGGGGTGTTATCGGGAAGCGCGAGCAGTGTTTGAACGTCAATGATTTGTCGTCCGGATTTGGGTGCGGCCGCAAGAATGCGTTTAACCCAGGTGTCATAACCCAATCCATTTCGCACAATCAACGAAGCGCGCGCCACCTCCTCCGCAACCGACGGACTCGCCTCGAATACGTGTGGGTCGGTGTTGGGATTGCTCTCAATGGAACTCACCATCACATATTTACCCCCGATCTGAGCGATCACATTGGCGTACTCATTTTCCACACCGACCGTCCGCACTTTGGCGTGAACGGTTCCGGCGGCCGCCAGAGATGCTGCCGTCACCAGACCCAAGATGTTGAGACCACAAAACCAACGCAGAATCGAACGGCCTCGTTTCGGTGGGATTTTGACTTGCGACATGAACCATTCTCCTGAAATGTTGGCAACTGGTGCCATTGAACCATACGGCCGTGCCATCGGATCGTTCACTCTCCGCTGGTTCGTTCCAGCGCTGATGGATGAGTTATACATTGTTATACGTGTGGCGGCAAGCCCGTGTTCGTATGGTGTCGCCTGCGCCCGCTTACCACCGATCGGCTGAGAACGGCTGTGTGACGTTTTACGTCAGCTCTCCGCCAGCTGCCCCATATGCATCGAGGAGTTGAGCGGACCTCTACGTAAGATATGGATTGCTCTGACGTTCGTCGCCAATGGACGTCTGCGGTCCATGACCGGGATACACCAGTGTCTCATCAGGCAGTTTCATGACGCGCAAAAGTGACTGGCGCATGGCATTCGGGTCGCTGTCGGGTAAATCGGTCCGGCCTATCGACCCGGCAAACAGCAGATCGCCTCCAAAAAGCAGATTTTCCTCTGCAAAATAAAACGCGATGTGCCCCGGCGAATGCCCCGGCGTAAAAATCGCCTTCAGGCGAATCGATCCGATGATCTCTTCGTCATCATCCTGGATATGGCCGTCCGCTGAGCGAGGTTGGATGATATATGGGAGTTGGAAAATTTTTGACCCAGGATGCTGCAATTTTGGTTCGTCGAGCCGGTGAATCAGCACTTTCCCGTGCGGGTAGTGGTCGGTATAAACCTTGTGATCACTGATATGATCCCAGTGGCCATGAGTGAGCAGCAGCAGGGGAACATCCCAATCATGATGTTGCGCGATCTTCAGCAGCGGTTCAATCGTATGTTGCGGAGCATCAATCAGTGCTGCAACGCCCGCCGTTTCATCCGCGATCAGATAAGAATTTGTCGCGGCCAGGCCGCCGGTATTGACGTGAATCCTCATGACAGAAATCTACCGTCGAATATCACTCTTGGCCAGCGACGTTTGAGCAATGCTCCGTCCATCTGAACGAACATGGTTCGGCCCATAGGTTGTTTTTCATGTATTCTTGGCATATCAGGCTATAATCGCGAGGGCAATCAGGGTATTTTGCTGCAGGCCCAAAGGGATGGAAAGTGTACGAAGATATCAAAAACAGGGTTGTCGACCTTCTTTTCACCGCCGCAGGCAGTGACGTATCGCTCAAAGCGGTCAGGCGGGAACTGGGTATCGCTCCCGCCGACGAAGAATCCTTTCATCACGCCATCGATGAATTGATTTCGGCAGATATTATTATCCCGCTGCAACAGGGGCAGGCAATCGGTTTTAACCGCTCACGCGAAGATGTGATCGGTCTTTTCAGTTCCAATTATCGCGGATTTGGTTTTGTCACGCTGCTGGTTGATGACAAAAAGGGTGATCTGTTCATAAGTCCGTCTGATACCCTTGATGCCCACTCCGGCGATCTGGTCGTGGCCCGGATTATGGCCAGTTCCAAGCGAGACCAGCAACTTCAAAGCCGATCCGGTCGCATCCTGCGTATCTTGCGCCGCGGGACCACACGATGCGTTGGAACGCTTACCGCCGCTTCGTCCGGATGGGTTATCGTGCCGGACGGTCATATATTCCGTCATCCGCTCGGGGTGGCCGACATTTCAGCTACCAGTGCTGTTGAAGGGGATAAGGTCGTCGCCGAAGTGCTGGAATTTCCCCGCCCGGGTCATCCCGGCCAAGGTGTCATCGTCGAAGTGCTGGGGCCCAAAGGCGATGCCGAAGTTGAACTCCAGTCGATCAAGCGCCAATTTGATCTTCCTGGAGATTTTCCGCCGGCGGTTCGGGAAGCTGCAGCCAAGGCAGCTCGCGATTTCAAACCTCAAGCGCTCAAAGGACGCGAGGACCTGAGCCGAAAACTCATCATCACCATCGATCCCGATGACGCCCGTGATTTCGACGATGCCATAAGCTTGGAAATACTTCCCCCGTCGGAAACGGCCAATGATCCGCTGCATCATCTCGCCCCTTCAACCGAATCAGAAAAACCCGGCCCCAGTGTGTACGAACTCGGCGTTCACATTGCGGATGTCAGCGCCTTCGTCCCGGTGCAATCGGTTATGGACCTTGAAGCCCGCCTCCGTGGCAACAGTATCTATTTCCCCAGGCACGTGATTCCAATGCTGCCGGAAATCCTCTCCAACGGAGTCTGTTCACTGCAGGAAAATCAACCGCGACTGACCAAGTCTGCGTTTATCCGCTATGACGCCCAGGGGCGAGTAACGGGAGCCCGCTTCGCCAACACCGTCATTGTGTCAAACAAACGTCTGACCTATCGGCAGGCACAGGCCGTCATCGATCACGCCTCCGGCCAGGGACCGGTTTACAGCAAGGGATTGATTGATTCACCACCCGATCCGAATCTGCCGGAAGTTACGGATCAGGTACGCGAACTGCTGATGAATATGGATAGACTCGCCCGGCTCATTCGGCAGCGACGACTGGATCAGGGGATGATCGTTCTTGATCTGCCGGAGGTTGAACTGGTTCTCGACCCTCTGGGCCACGTCACCGATGCGCATCCTGAAGATGATTCGTTCACCCATAAAATTATTGAAATGTTCATGGTAGAAGCCAATGAGGCGGTTGCTCGCTTCCTCACAACTCAAAGCATACCGGTTCTCCGGCGCATTCACCCCGAACCCGATTCCGAGATGACCGATGCGGTGCGAAAATTTCTTACCGCATCAGGGTCGAAGGTTCCCCGTCGCCTCGATCGTCGCCTGATTGCTGAATTGCTTGATTCCGTCCGCGGAACACCCATCGCATATGCGGTGAATCTCAGTGTCCTCAAGACATTCAGCACCGCACAATATTCCCCCGAGCCCCTTGGTCATTACGCCCTGGGAAGTGATAACTACGCTCATTTCACTTCACCTATCCGTCGCTACGCCGATCTCGTCATCCATCGCGCACTCGATGCCGTGCTGCGCCACTCGGGCCGGAAGCCGAAAGCCAGGCAGGCCGTCGGGGCGGTTCCGGCTGTCCCCGCCGGCTCGCTGATGCCGCGCGTTCTCACCGATGTTCCTGATGTGACTACCTTGGAGCACCTTGCCCGTCATCTGTCCATAACCGAAAGACGGGCGCAGGATGCGGAACGGGAGTTGCGGATGGTTAAAGTTCTCCAGCTTTTATCCACCCATGTCGGTGACATCATTGATGGGGTGATCACCGGAGTGGCCGGTTGGGGCATCTTTGTGCAGTCCAGCCGTTTTCTTGTTGAGGGCACCATCCGCATCAGCGATCTACCCGACGATTTCTGGATTTTTGAAGACGGCCGAAGTTGCCTGCGCGGCCAGCGTACCGGTCGGCGCCTATCGCTGGGTGATCAGGTGAAGGTGCAGATCATCGCGGTCAATATCCCCGCCCGGCGGATGGAACTGCGATTGATGGAGCATGCCGCCACAGCCCGCGGTGATCGGCGCCTGCGAAAAGTCGAAGCACCTCGCAATCCGCCCAAGTCCGACCGGTGGGACAAGACCGGCGAACCTGCCGGTCCTCCGCGGCGTAAAAAAGGAGAAGGACGGAGTCGATTTATTCAGGCAAAAGGCCAGAAAAAACGCTTCCGCCGGGGCAGATGAATCATGGACATAAGCAACTCAACACCACGATCCACTTCCAGACGCATCAGCCTCCGACTGGCCGCCGCGTCTGCAGTTATTTTGCTCTCGGTGCTTCCAGGGTGCGTCACGCATGTGATCAAAAATAACAGCATCAGTGCTCAGCTCAATCGAGCCACCGGTGGGGGGCAGGGGTGGTATGTGACCACCAATTCCAAATCCAACAATGCCAATGGTCAAGGTGGTTTTACCCCCCACAAACCCGGCAACTTTATTTTTGACCCGTCCGAGCCTGGACAATAAAAAAATCGGCGGCACGTCCTGCCAACTGGTTCCATCCTAATTCCCCCCAATGTACCGCAGACAACTTATAATTGTTGCGATTCGCCGGGGTGGATTGACGTCCCGGCCGTCATGTATTTGAGGGTGCAATACATGCTTTTCGGCATTCGCCGTGGGGCGGAAAACAACATGCGATACCGCCGCGGGATAGATGGGGTTCGCGCACATGCCGACGGCAGGCAAACCGGATTGGCATATCTCCGCAGCGGGCAGGCTCAACCCGCTATGGCCAGCGCAACGCCCAGAGTGCGGGATACGCGAAACGGGTTCACAATCCCTCTTGTTTCCGTAGGGTCGAAAATGGTAACCCGTACCTTGATCATGATGCTGATTGCCGTCGCGCTGCTGGCAAAGGTTCCGAACCTCCGGGCCGCCCATATCATTGCCGGACCGATGGTTGGGAGCGTTTCGACCACGTCCGCTCGGGTTTGGCTGGAAATCAGCACCTCCGATCATGTGACCGTCCGAATTTTTGATGTCGATAATAATCAGGAAATAAATGCCGTTGGCATGGATGTCTCCGGTCCACCACCTTTCGTAGTCGAGGCAACCTTCGGCGGTTTGATGCCCGATCACGATTACCGCATTTCAGTCAGCATTGAAGGCGTTCGCCAGCAACTGCCGCTGCCCAAGCTCATTATCCACACCATGCCGGCCCGCAAAGCGATGCGCAGCATTACGGTTGCCTTCGGGTCATGTGCCGATTTCCGCCGTTATCCCGGTCTGAGGATATGGAACAGCATCACCCGGATCGAACCGCGAGCCTTTATTTTCGCCGGAAATTCCACCTATCTGCCGAAGCATTTGAATCACTTTCCCTACACCTACGTTCACGCGCTGCAATTTATCCTCCAGCGCTACGACGCCTCGCGGCGCTTTGTCGGCATCCAACCTCTGATGCGTATCTGCCCGATGTACGCGACATGGGATAACCGGGATTTTGGCACCCTGAAATCTAATAAAACATTTGTGTTTTCCAGAGAGTCGATGCTGGCCTTTGAAGATTATTGGCCCAACCCCTCCTATGGCCACGGCCGAACGCTCGGAACCTTCTGCCATTTTAATGTCGGCGATGTCGCCTTCTTTCTGCTCGATGACCGCACGTTTCGCACCCCGCAGACGCACGGTCCCGGCGCCACCATGTTCGGCCGTCGCCAACTCGCATGGCTCAAAAGTCGGCTGATGCGCAGTCGCGCTGATTTCAAAATCATCGTCAACGGCGACCAGATGCTGGCTCACTATGCGGGGCATGAAAGCTGGGCCGATTATCAACCGGAACAGAAACAATTCATCCATTGGCTTTTTGCTCATCAGGTGGGGGGGGTGCTATTCCTCTCCGGCCACCGTGGTTTTGGTGAATTGACGCGCCGCCCGGCCAATTCTAATAGCGACTTTCCGCAATATCCCCTTTATGACCTTACGAGTTCATCTCTCGCCGCCGCGCCGGTCAAACATCAATTCACCGGCTGGCACAACCCAGATCGGATCGGCCCCGCCGTCTTTGAACATAATTTTGGCCTTATTCGTGTCGGAGGCGCCATCGACGCCCGTCATATCACACTGGAACTGTGTAATTCCCATGGCCGGGTGGTGTTGCATAAGCTGATCAGTCAGAATGATCTCGAACCGTAACCTGCCGACCTCAGGTAGCAGTATGACTTTCGACATGTGAAAATCGATGTATGTAGGTGAAGTCGATAAATCTCATGCTGGAAAGAGGTGGGGGGATATTCTCATGCCACGCCTGCCCTGCGCTGCTCATATGCATTTTAGACACGCGATCACCAATAAAAGCAAGTCCGGGCATATTATTGGCGGACTCCGGCGCTTCGATCCGGCCTGCCGTCCCCCTGTATTCAGGGCGCAAGGTAACGCCTTATTTCTTCAATAATCAGGTAAACTTCTGAGTGGCATTGCCCGTGATCTCTTTGCTTGCGGCTTCGCTCGGCAGCAGCCTCGTAACGACCGACGATTTTTGAGTAATCGGCCTCCGCTTTTTTATTGCCGAAGTCGCACTTAAGTTCCTTTTTCCAAACCTTCTGAAGTTCCCTATTTACCTCTACGCAATCCTTGAACTTTCGGCCCGTGTCAACAAGGTGATGAAGGGTCCAAACCTCAAAACACGGCTTGGAGATGGCCGGTTTTAGGGATTTTCGACCCCGTGCCCGCTTGCGGAGGTCAGACACTTTCCGTGGCTCAGTTTCCGACGTTTCAAGGTCGATAAGCACCCATACCGAGTCGTCCTTTCCGAGCCCCTGAGTAAACTTCCCCGCGAAGTCGATCAACGCTTCGGTCATAACACCATGATGACAGGCTCTTTGCACATCCAGGATGGGCGGCGCCGAATGGTAGCTCAAAAGGTGCTTTCTTAGTGCAGCGAAATAATTCGGTGCCGTTCTCGTGTCGTCACAAACGATCGTTATTCGCGGTGCGGGAGGCCGCACACCTGCACGACGGTGGTAGTGGTTTCGGATGGCGCTCGGATACTTACTCATTCACTGGTTCCCCCCGCAGAAGGTTCGCCCAACTGATCAACATTGGGCAGGGCCCCATACCGCCCCTCGAGATAGCGTTTTCGTAAGTTCAAGTTATTGCGTTCCTTGAATTCCACCAGAGAATAAAGTGTGGCGGCTCCATCCGCCAACTTCTTGGTGAAGTACACCTGGTCTCGCCGTAAAATATTATCTTTTGCCTCACCATCCAGGAGGGACGTTTCATGTGTGGCAAATACTAATTGACCATACACCCGTTCCTTTGGCGCCTCGCAGTTGAAATGACCGATAACCGCCCGCAGAAGCGCCGGGTGGAGGGATTCATGAATCTCATCGACGAAAAAAGTCGCTGCCGATGGTGTGGGGTGCGTCAGCCCGTACACCACAGGCGCCAGCTGAAGCATCGCGCGTGTTCCATCGGATTCACGGTGAAACGGCAACTCGTGTTCAACGCCATCACCCGCGTGCCGGAGCGAGATTGAATAGCGTAGCATCGGAGTAAACACCGATCGTTGCGCTTCACCGCCTGGCGATGCTGCTGGCTGCCTTTCCTTCTTCACTTCGATGCGTGTCACCCCCGTATCCGCGGCGCGGAGTCGATCCTCCGTCCAACGCCTGAAGTCGTCGTCCTCATGCAGCAGGTGGCGGAGAACTTGATCCGTGATTCGCGGCTGAAAGCCGCTGGGGAGCAGTTCGGCCGCCGTGCTCACACCGAGGGCGCGGCACAGGCCATGCCAGGTTTTTCGGGCCTGCATCGGCGCCATCGCTGCCGCCAGCGACAGCAGCAGCGCGTCGTCACGAAAATCTTCACAGATGACCGCAAAATTTCCACCCTCCTGATCCCGCCATTGACCCGTAACCTGCTTGGCCCGCCGGTGGAAAAGAACGGTGCCCTCGCCATCAATCCCGACCTGTTCCAATTGTTCCTCCACCACACGCTTGGTGGTTGCAGCGACTTGGTAGTGATACAGCTTGCCGTCGAAAGCCGCGTGAACGCCTAGTTCGCAAATTTCCGAAGCCTTGCCCAGCGCGAAGGGTTCCAAGGTGCCCGCGAGCAAGCCGGCGTATAAATCGCCGCCGCTTCCATCGTCGCCGCGCCGCCAACCGCCGAAAGCGGAATATCTGAGCATGGAGCCCAGTGCACCGGCCGCACGCAGCACGGTCGACTTGCCGCTGGCGTTGGCTCCAAAAACGGCGGCTGCTCGCAGCAAACGGAGCGGTTCCTTGTGGCCGTCAAGCTTCACTTCCACGATGCCACGGTCGTTGCCTGGGTCGATATCCGCCGCGACCATAGAGAGCCGAAACTCGTCGCGAAAACAGCCAAAATTTTTGCCATAAAATTCAATCAGCATATCGACCACCCCTTACCGCGCAGAAATTCTGCGCGCTATTGAGTATATCGGCTGGTTTGCATTTAGGAAGCCCGATTTTCTGAATAACCCGGCCCGTCGTCCGATCCGGCCCTGCGTTTTATCGGACAGCCAAGGTGGCCGCGGATGGACACAATCTTTCCCTTCCCCGGCCGACCGCTCGAGCCGTTACACCGGGCTGGCTTCTGCAAACGGAGCTGCCCGTCTAATCCACCGCCGGATAATTTAAGGTTTTCCCCTATCCATCTTGACTGGGTTTTCCCGATTTTCTTCGGTTGCCGTTATGCGATACTTCTCTCCGTCGTCAGTGACGGCATTGCCATAGCGGTCGGCCCAGTGATCGCCCGACTGCTGAAACCGACGACGTCAATTTGCTTTGCCCTTGCATGGCCGGTGGGATTGCAGCTTGTTCCACTGGCCGTGCTTTTTTACTCTGTCCTGCCCGGCAGCTTACACGGCTCCATATTGCTTAAGAAACGTCAGCATGATCGGCTCGATTTTCTGCCGCAGATGCGGATTGGCAAAGCCCGCCCACGCCAGCGGTGTCGTGACGTCCAGCGGCCCATCGGGAATGTTTCCAAGCCCATCGGTGAGAATCACGCCTGCTTCCTGAGCAATCAGGGCGGAAGCCATGTCGTACGGATGGGCGCAGAGCCCAGGCTGCATGTTCAGGGCTCGATAAAAATGCAACCTCAGATCAGCGTTGAAACGGTCATGTCCCATGATCAGTTCATAGAACTGTCCGCCCGTGCTTATGTACTGGTCATCAAATATCATCGGCGTTTCGGTATCAATTTCTCCGGCGCATTGTCGTGCGATGAGTTCCATTAATTCAGCCGCAGGCACCTTGGTTCCCGGAAGAAAACTGGTAATGGCGGCGAATCCATGGTTGATCGTGTCTGCCCCACTCGGGGTAATGGGGATCCGCTCCGTTTCTTCGGTCAGCAGATTATCCCGCACCGCCATGGCACCCCGGCCCTTCCCCGCCCAGAGTACGTCACAGCGGGTCTGCTTGGAGGTTGGGATCTCGGCCTGCATCGCCACGCTGATGTGACTCAACCGTGTTTGCACACCAAGGTTCGGCGCAACCCCGGCCAACACCCATGCTGATCGCTTGTCGAACATCAATTCCCGCGTGCCGTCGATCGGATCGACAATCAGTTGGAATGCCGCATCTTCCGGCATGGTGCCGCTCGGAAAAGTCAACATTCCCTCTTCCTCACCCCCTTCAATCCCTTCCGCGATCAACGTCAATGGGAATTCCTTAGACCATCCCCGGCAGAATTCGATCAATATCGGCTCGACAAGTTGATCCACGGCGTAAATGGTGTCGGCGGCGCTGTGGCGGTCGATATCCGCAAATACCATCCCGCGTTCTCGTGCGTCAAGAATGGCGCTGCGGATGTTACGGCCCAGTATGCACAATTTCTCAACAAAATATTCCGCCTCCCGGGGAAGTTCTCCGACTGCATGCATGGTGTTAATTCCTCATCATTCGCCGGTTATTTAATCCTCCCCACGCAGATCGCTATTCTCGGCCGGGCACCCGGCGGGTGTTCCTGTATTCCGACGCCTGCCCCGCAGGCCGCGCCATACCGCCTTGACCATGGGCCAGAAGGCATAAAAATAAATGACGATCAGAGCCGCTATCTGCGGCTGCCAAAGCAGAAATAGAATCAATAACACCGCTCGAACCACGTACGAAAAAGGCTTTCGGCCGCGCAGATACTGATTGATGACATGCTCGTACGAAATCCGGCTTACCATCAGCAGGGCTGAAAGCAGAAGTATGACCGGCATCGTGTACGGAAAACTTGTGAGCACCCAATGGCTGATCACCGGCGGCACGTTAAACGGGAGGATGTGCGGTGCACCCCGCTGCAGGCCTTCAAAAAAAATCACACTTGCCGCTATGACCCCTGCCGCCCCCGGCGACGGCAATCCACGGAACGCCATGTGGGAATCAATATCGTGTTGTGTCATGGTGTTGAAGCGGGCAAGCCGCAATCCAGCGCATGCCACGTATACGGCCGCGATGATCCAGAAAAAACGGCCGTCCATGCTGTGCGCCAGCGGCCCGATGTGGCCGTCATAGGTCGGGCGAGTTTGCGAAAGCACATGGCCGATGAGTTTCAGACTCAAAAAAGCCGGAGTGACGCCAAAACTCACCACATCCGCAAGCGAATCCAGTTCCGCACCGAAATCACTTGTTGCCCGGGCCAATCGCGCCATCGACCCATCCAACATGTCGCAGATCATGGCGGCGAAGATCAGATATCCCGCCACCGAAAAGTTATTCATGAAGGTTGTTGATTTACTCGGCGGGGCGGAGGCGTACCCCAATGCGGCAAACCCGCACAGCAGGTTCCCCAATGTGAAAAGAGTGGGCAGCACCGCGATCATGCGACGCGACAATTCGGATCCGCCGTTGAAACTGCTTTCGTGATCCTGCGAACGGTGATCGTCGTGACTTTCTGTCATCCGGCCAAGCATCCTGACTTTGGGGGGGACCGCACCGCATGGACTCACGCGATCCGCAACCCTTCAATCTTATCGACCACCATGATAAACAAATTTCTCTCATTCGGGTGATTGGAAATTGAAACTTGAGAAGTTACGGGCGTTTTGTTGATTAAGGGTCGTTATTCCCACGGCAATCTCGCAACGTGAAATTCCGTGTTGTCCCCTTCGGGCAAGTACCATCCGCGCACAAGTTCTGTCATCGCCCATTCGTACCTGAACCTCCGGTTCAGGCTCGCTGACAGCCACTCGACGGTATCCGTCCGCCTCATCCACGATAATTGGCGACCGCCGCTCGGGAACTTGAACCCCATTTCATGTCTTCGGGGTAACGGATTTTGCATCTCGCCCATAGCCGACCCTGCCAGCATGGCAGCGATGGCCGCATTTTCGGCAACGTTTCTCTCCGTGCCACGCACGGATGCAACCGTAATTTTTGTGAATACAACTGCTTACTTTATAGGTGGTTATGTGCATATTCGTAAGACAGTTGTAAGTTTCGGCACGATCATTGCATCGACATGGCAAGAGCGGTGAACTCTGAATTGCCGTAGGGCGTGTGTCCCACCGGGGTTCAAATGAGGTTCTTTCACGGGCGTCGCCTGAATAGCCTCAAATAAAGTTTACCGCGACGAAAGGAAGTTTTTATCATGCCGAAGGTAATTGGAATTGATTTGGGAACAACCAACTCAGTCGTGGCCATTATGGAGGGAGCGCAGCCTAAAGTTTTGATTAATGCTCAGGGGTCGCGACTGACGCCATCCGTCGTCGGCTTCACGGACAAAGGTGAGCGCTTGGTCGGTTTGCCTGCCAAGCATCAGCAGGTCACCAATCCAACCAACACCATTTTCTCAATTAAGCGATTCATGGGACGGCGCCACAGCGAAGTCGGTGGCGAAGAAAAATTGGTCCCGTACAAGATTATCGGGGGGCCGGAGGAACTCGTAAAAGTGGAAGTGCGTGGCAAGGCGTATACCCCGCCCGAAATTTCCGCCATGATTCTTCAGGATCTGAAAAAAACCGCTGAAGATTATCTCGGCGAAAAGGTGACCGACGCCATTATTACCGTTCCGGCCTATTTCAATGACTCTCAGCGTCTGGCCACCAAAGAAGCCGGTGAAATTGCCGGCTTGAGCGTGAAACGTGTGCTCCCCGAGCCGACAGCGGCCGCATTGGCTTACGGAATGGACAAGAAAAAAGGTGGCAAGATCGCCGTATTTGATCTTGGCGGCGGCACCTTCGATGTATCGGTCCTGGATGTTGCCGAAGGCGTCTTTGAAGTGCTTTCTATCAACGGCGATACCCACTTGGGCGGCGATGATTTTGATCAGGTGCTCGTCGATCATCTCGCGGAGGAATTCCGCAAGCAGACGGGTGTTGACCTTCGGAAAGACCCGATGGCTCTTCAACGGCTGAAGGAAGCTGCCGAAAAAGCGAAGATTGAACTCTCAAGCAATATGGAAACGAGTATCAATCTTCCGTTTATTACGGCAGATGCCAGCGGGCCCAAACACCTGCAGACCAGCCTCACCCGCAGCAAATTTGAAGCCCTTACCAGCCACCTCATCGAGAAGTGCCGACAGCCCGTCATTAAGGCGCTGCAGGATGCCAAGCTTTCGGCTTCGCAGATTGATGAAGTGTTGTTGGTCGGTGGATCGACGCGAATTCCGCGTGTTCAGCAGCTCGTGAAAGAGCTCTTTGGCAAGGAAGGCAATAAGTCTGTCAATCCCGATGAAGCCGTAGCGCTGGGAGCTGCCGTCCAGGGAGGCATCACCACCGGCGAGGTGAAAGATATCCTCGTGCTCGATGTGACGCCGCTCACCCTGGGCCTTGAAACACTCGGTGGCGTCATGACACCGTTGATTCAGCGCAATACCACCATTCCCACCAGCAAGACCGAAGTCTTCAGTACCGCAGCGGATAACCAGACCAGTGTGGAGGTGCATGTGCTTCAAGGTGAGCGTCCGCTTGCCAAAGACAATCGCACTCTGGGTAAATTCCAACTTACCGGCATCGCGCCCGCGCCGCGTGGCATGCCGCAGATTGAGGTCACATTCGACATTGACGTCAACGGCATCCTCAATGTCAAGGCCAAAGACAAGGCCACCAACAAGGAGAGCACCGTCAAGATCACTGGCCACAGCGGTCTCTCGAAGGATGAAATCGAGCGGATGAAAAAGGAAGCCGAGGCCCACGCCGAAGAGGATAAGGCTCGCCGTGAACTCATCGATCTGAAAAATCAGGCCGAGTCCGTTACGCTGCAGGTCGAAAAAGAGCTTCAGGAGCATGGCGATAAGGTCGGACCGCAGGAACGCGCCGACTTGGAAAGCTCCCTGAATCAGACCCGCGAAGTCCTCAAGGGCGAAGATAAGTCGGCCCTTGAAAAGGCGCTCGCGAATCTCAACAAAGCCCGCTTGAAGCTCGGTGAATCGATTTACAAAGCGACCGGCGGCAGCTCGGATGGTACGGCGGGGGGCCCGGAGGCTGGCCCGGCGGGAGGTCAGGCATCATCAACCGGTGATGAATCCGGAAAAAAGCCCGATGATGTCATCGACGCCGAGTATGAAGTGAAGTAATCGGCAGTTAGCGGATTGGCTTTCGGGGCCGCCACTGGACACACCGAGTTCCATGGCGGCTCTCTTTTTTCGCGAGCGTATATGCCTGACTTGGAACCGCTGGCCATACGGCTGAAAAAAAGTGAGGCCTTGGAAATTGATTGGGCCGACGGGAAAACCGTCGTCTACCCTTTGCGTTTTCTCCGCCGGATGTGCCCCTGTGCCGGGTGTTGTGGTGAAAGGGATCTTCTCGGAAGGCAGATTCTGCCGGTGGTGCGGACCACTTACGACGGTCCGATCACTGCCGCCGGCGCCGAACTCGTCGGACACTATGCCCTGCGGATGATCTGGTCGGATCATCATGCGACAGGCCTCTATACGTATCAATATCTAGATGAACTGGCGCATGGCCATCCTGATGCCGTCCGTGTGATGGATGCGAATCGACCTGGCGATGAAGTTTAATTCATCGCTTCGTTCCAGCCGTTGCGTTCGGCTTCCTTAAGATGCAGGGATAGAATGGGGTTGGCGGCAGCGATGCTCGATGCAGTCCGTTGGGTGCGCTGGGAAAGGTGATGTAGTTTTAATATGACGCACGATGAATCAAACCCTCAGAATGTCGAAGCCGAAGCAGCTTCGCGGACATTAAATGAGCCGATTTTCTATAATCCGGTAAAAGGTGAATTCTGTAATCTGCCGGAAACGCTTCCCATTCTGGCAACGCCGGATGTCGTCCCATTTCGGGATTCCACCGTCCGGATTCAGATCCGCTCGGACGCGGCCCGGCGGGTACTGGAGCACGCCGATAACGGCGAACATCTCGTCGCCGTCATTCTCCAGAAAAACCCGTCCATCACGTCACCCGGGAAAGGGGACCTGCACGATGTCGGTATGCTGGGCCTGATCCTCAAGGCATTTCCCGAGGGTGATCAGAATGCCAGTGCCATGTTTACCGGAATTGAAAGGGTGGTGATTAACGGCGACTTAATGACCGATCCGATCCTGCAGGCGCCCGTGCGCCTTGCGCCGGACGTGCCCGGTGCATCGGAGGCTGAACTTGAAATCCTCTTCGAGGCCGTCAAGACCGCCGCCCTGCGCCTCATCGAGATATCACCCGATATTCCGGCGGAAGCCTCAGCCATGCTCAATGAGATCAAGGGCGCCGCAGCACTGGCTGATTTTCTTGCCGAGCGAATGGATCAGCCCCTCGAAGCCAAACAGAAACTCATGGCGCAGACGGATGTGTACCAGCGACTCAATGAGGTGGGGCGGCAGGTGGCCCGGCGGATTGAAATGATGGAACTCATCAATAAAATCCGGGGTGATGCACGATCACGCATCGATGACCAGCAGAAAAAATATTTTCTGCGCGAACAGATCGAATCCATTCAAAAAGAAATCGGCGACGACGACCCCGAAACCCGCGATGCCGCGCGTCTGAAGGAACGCATCGCCGCCGCCAAACTCCCGCCCGGGGTCAAAGAGGAAGTGGATAATGAATTGTCCCGCCTCTCTTCGATTCCCCAGGCGTCACCGGAGTATTCGCTTCTCCGCGGCTATCTGGACACCATCGCGTCCCTTCCCTGGTCGGTTGAAACACCGGATCATTTTGATCTCCGGCGTGCGCGGAAAATATTGGATGAAGACCATTACGATCTTGAAAAAATCAAACGCCGTATCGTCGAGTTCCTTGCGGTGCGACGTCTCAATCCGACCGGCCGTGGCTCCATTTTGTGTTTTGTCGGGCCGCCGGGTGTTGGTAAAACCAGTCTCGGCAAATCCATTGCACGATCGCTGGGCCGAAAATTTTATCGCCTGAGCCTCGGTGGCGTTCGAGATGAGGCGGATATCCGCGGTCACCGCCGCACGTACATCGGTGCTTTTCCCGGGCGAATCATCGAAGGTCTCCGAAAGTGCGGCAGCCGCAATCCGGTGATGATGCTCGATGAGATCGACAAACTCAGCAGCGATTTTCGCGGCGATCCCGCATCGGCGCTGCTCGAAGTACTCGACCCCGAACAGAATCATACGTTTCAGGATCATTATCTCAGCCTCCCATTTGATTTAAGCCATGTGATATTTATCTGCACGGCCAATTCGGTTGATCCTATCCCCCACGCCCTTCGAGACCGGCTGGAAATCATTGAGATACCCGGCTACACACTCAGCGATAAATTGCAGATTGCCGAGCGTTATCTCATCCCGCAGCAACTCGTGGAACATGGGCTCTCCGCGCAGCATTGCCGGATTTCAACCGCAGCTCTCAAGGCATTGGTGGAAGGGTATACGCGGGAATCGGGGGTTCGCAATTTGAATCGTAATATCGCCGCGGTCATGCGCGGTGTGGCGGCAAAAATCGCCGAAATGCTGCCGCCTCTGATCGTGGAGGCTGCCCCAGCCGCTGCGGATGATAAGCCGACGGCGAAATCGGCGGGAGAGAACCCCGCAGGCGCCGCCCCGCAGGATAAAATGAATATCCCTCCGGACGCACCGGCATTTGTCGTGCAACCGGAAGATCTCCACGGCTATTTGGGCCCTGTGCAGTTTGAAAGCGAATTGGCTCTGCGCGCGTCGACACCCGGCGTGGCAACCGGTCTGGCCTACACGCCCGTGGGGGGCGACATCCTGTTTGTTGAAGCCAGTCGCATGCACGGCAAGGGACGCATGACCATCACCGGTCAGATCGGGCGCGTCATGGGTGAATCCGCACAGGCGGCCTTATCGCTGCTCAAAAGCCGAAGCGACCGATTTAATCTCGATCCGACAAGTTTCAGCAAATCAGATATTCATATTCACGTCCCCGCGGGGGCGGTGCCTAAGGACGGTCCGTCGGCCGGTGTCTCCATGTACACCGCGCTGGTAAGCCTTTTCACCGGGCAGGCCGTCCGCCCCGATGTCGCGATGACGGGCGAGATCACCCTGCGCGGATTGGTCCTGCCCATCGGCGGCGTGAAGGAAAAACTCATCGCAGCGCATCGGGCGGGTATTAAATTGGCGTTGCTCCCCAAACGCAATGAAAAGGATGTGGCGGAGATCAAACCGCCGCTCAAGGGGATGGCGGTTGAATACGTCAATAACGTCGATGAATTGATCCGAATCGCCATTCCGTCACTTGCCCCGACGATCAAGCCGGAAGTGAAATCGACCGCTCGGACGACCAATACCACGACCGGGCCCAGTGCGGCGCCGCCTATCCGCAAAAATCGCCCCAATCCGCCGATGAGTCCGCCCGGCAATGCGTGAGAGGCGTGGGATGACATGACCGATTCGTTTATCAGCACCGATACCCTGCCGACGGTTGATCTCGGTCACTGCGCGTACCGCGAGGCGTGGGAGCGGCAACTCGCATTCCATCAAAGGGTTCTCGACGGTGAGTTTCCCCGAGGTTTGATCATTCTCGTTGAGCATCCGCCGGTGGTGACGTTTGGGCGGCGTCCCGGTTCCGCGGATCACCTTCTTGCCGACGCGATAACCCTCAGCAATCGGGGCGTTGAAGTGGTGCAGAGCGACCGTGGCGGGGATATTACTTTTCATGGACCGGGGCAATTGGTCGTCTATCCGATTATTCCGCTGCGGCGTTACAACCTCGGATTATTGGAATATATGCGCCTGTTGGAGCAGGTGGTGATCGATGCGGTACGGCCTTTTGGTATTAAAGGTGTGCGTGATGCCTGCGCGACCGGGGTGTGGGTGGATACCGCCGAGCCGCGAGAATCCGCGCAATCTGAATGCCCGCCCGAGGTATCCGGTTCACCGATGCAGCACTGCGAGGGGCGCACCCCGCATCTTAAAAAGTTATGCGCGATGGGTGTCAAATTGCGGCGATGGATTTCGCTCCATGGATTGGCGCTCAACATCACCACCGATCTGACCTATTTTGATCTCATCAACCCCTGCGGTCTCTCCCGGCCCGTAACTTCCATGCACGCCCTGCTCGGTGAGCGCTGCCCGGCCATGGCAGATGTAAAGCGGGAAATCATCACGCAGTTTGCCCGCAATCTTCGTGGCGATGACTCGTCGCTTCTGGTACCATAACTCGGCGTGACGCGCTGGTAGCTCAATTGGATAGAGCGTCGGCCTCCGAAGCCGAAGGTTGTGGGTTCGACCCCCGCCCAGCGCAATGGGCCTAAAACCCAAGCTGAATGCATGTTTTGTGCATACCTCCGGGTGTTCCGGAGCGCGGCTAAAACCCTCTTAATATCCGGTAGTCTACCGGATATGTTTAGGAGAGCCGCGTCATGTCCTACATTCATCACATTCCATCGTACAGGCGCCATAAGTCCACCGGCCGGGCTGTGGTAACGATCAACGGCCGGGATTTTTACCTCGGCACGTACGGCACGGCATCGAGTCGGCGGGAGTATGACCGCCTAATTGCCGAGTGGCAGCTTGGTGGGCGGACGTTGCCCGCGGTGGGCGTAAGCATCGCTGAGTTGATGGTGGCATATGCCGAGCATTTGAAGCAGACCGTGCGGGATTCCGGCGGGCGATCGGGTGCGACAGAGCTTTCGGCTTGGATATGCGCCGTCCGCCCCGTTAAACGGCTTTATGCCGGGCTGCCGGCGGCGGAGTTCGGGCCTCTCAAGCTGCAGGCCGTTCGGGAAGAGCATATTAAAGCCGGGTTGGCGAGGGTGACCTGCAACAGCCAGACTCGGCGTATCGTGCGGATGTTCAAGTGGGCGGTATCGCGAGAACTGGTACCGGTGACAGTGTATCAGGCGCTCAAGGCCGTTGAGGGGCTCCGGCGCGGTAAGTCGGCGGCCAGGGAGACCGAGCCGGTAAAGCCGGTTGCATGGAGTACTGTTGAGGCGACGTTGCCGTTCGTTAACAGCCATGTGGCGGCGATGATTCGTCTGCAGTGGCTTACCGGTATGCGTTCGGGCGAGGTCTGCCGCATGAGCACGGCGGATCTGGATATGAGCGGGGACCTTTGGATTTACAGGCCGCGGTTGCATAAGACGGCGGCGCTCGGGCATGCACGCATTATTCCATTGGGCCCGCAGGCGCAGGATGTGCTGCGGCCGCTGCTCAAGGCCGCATCTCATGCGTATCTATTCAGCCCTGCCGAAGCGGAGCAGCAGCGTCGGGCGGTGGTGCATGCAAGCCGGAAAACGCCATTGAGTTGCGGCAATCGGCCGGGAAGCCATGTGCGGAGGCACCCGAAGAAGCGGCCCGGTGTGTGCTACTCGCCCGATAGCTACAAAGGGGCGATTGATTACGGAATACGAAAAGCCAACGCCGCCAGGGCGGTAGCGTTAGGTGTCGCGGTGGATGAGTTGCCAGAATCTGAGCGGGTGGCGCATTGGCATCCGCATCAGTTGCGTCACGCGGCAGCGACGCGAATTCGCAAGCAATATGGTCTCGACGCCGCGCGTGCCGTGCTCGGCCACAAGAGTTTGGCGATTACGGAAGTTTACGCCGAGCAGGATGCTTCCAAAGTCGAAGAGATTGCAAAGTCGGTTGGGTAGTTAGCTCCGCCTTTAGGCGGCATCGGGCCAGTCCGGCCCGGCCAGAGGACGTATGGAAACTTCGTACCGCCGGGTTTGTGCGGTTGCGGCCCATCGGCAGCGCTTCAGGGCCTGTGATTCTGCCCGCCTCGCCCCACGGATGATTTATTCCTGAGTTGACTGTTGCTACTTGGTGGCAGCTTCGGCGGGTTGGGTCTCCTGTCGGCTTGGCGAGGGCTCAGAGAGAGAGAGAGAAGAGGGGGTACGGGGGAGGCGAGAGATGTAGCCTCCCCCGTGGTCTCTCTCTGGCGGTGCGTTGTGCGGGGTTCGGGCGTACACCGCGCGTAGTGCCTCCGTCGTGAGTTGCAAAGTTGGATATTCCGGGGTGTGGAGCGTGCGAATTTTGCGTCAGGCGCCTCCGGGGTCGTGTCGCGGTGGGCCGACCGGCGTAGCTTTAGCTGCCGGGCGGCCCGCCGCGGCGTTCCGCCGGTAGGCGGTGGGTGATATATCATCCCCCCCGCTAATCACGGCGGAGACGTGAAATTTCAGCGAAAGCGGCCGGGTTTGCCACCCTTGTACGGCTAGGGTTGCGGTTTTTTTGGCTTTGGTGGTTTCCCAGTCGTCTCCAGCCGCGGTTTTGGTGCTGAATATCCATTCCGCGATTTGCTGCGGCGTCGCGTCTTTCAGCATGGCGTGTAGCGTGGTTGCGCATCCGAAGCATTGCTTCCTGAGTTGTTCGATTCGGGGTCTGCGGGGTCTGCAGCGGATGATTCGCTGCTCGGGCGTTTCCCATGCCTCTTGGATCTCTTGCCAGATTGGGTTCTCTGCTCTCATCCATTGGCGCGTGAGATATGACCATAGGGCGGTCGCTTTTTGTTGCAAGTCTTCCAGCGTGTCGATACCAAACGTTTTGATGGCCTCGCGTCTGATCTGGAATTCAACGCGGGTGGCAACGCTTGTTTGTGGGTTCGTCCATAGGAAGCGCTCCCACGATTTATGGTAGTTCGTTTTCAGTTCTAGGGCTTTGTTGTAGACCCTGCACATGAGTTGGGACGTTCCGACGCGCAGGTATTTCCATGTTTTGCCGGATGCCATCTCGGTGGTTTCGGTTATTTCCTGCCTTGATCGGGAGCGGGTTGCGTATAAGGGCGTCTGTTGGTCGAACCAGTGCTCTCGGAGTAAGGGTAGTGCGCAGTCGGCGGTCATGTGGATCTCGGATACCTTGTGCATGCCGATGTGGCCGCCCCATAGGTTGATTCTTCTTTCCGTCTCTTCGCGGCATGCGTTGATACCCTTGCGTGCGATTGCCATTGGGTGCCATTCCACCCATACGTTCGGTGCGGGGTCGTAGGGATCGGGTGCCTGCTGTTTGCTTAGGTGGATCGATATTCCGCCGGACTCGAACCCCCAGCGGTATTTCCTGCTGCGTGGTACGGGGTCGTAGACTTGGGGTTCGCCTGCGATTTCAGTCGTCACGTTTCTGCGGTCGTTGTCGATGGCTCTTTCGATTATTTCGGTGAGTTTTCCCATGTCTGCCCATTCGACGTAGTAGCCGAGCTTGATGGTGTCAAAGCCGTTCCAGAGTTTCATTTGAGTCCCCCCATTACGTTGGCCTCTTTTGCCTGTTCAGCGTTGAGCCCCATGCGCTCCAGTTGGCGGCAGGCCTGTTCCACGGCACGTTGATGTTGGCGTGGCGTTCGGGCACGGTTGCCCTGGGGGATGACTGTTGACGGGGTTTGCGGGGTCGGTATTGCAAAAAACTCATGGAGCCATTGCTCGGTGGTACAGAGGGTGGCGCCGACACGTTCGGTACGCAGTTTGCGCCCGTGTTGTCCGTGTAGGGCCCAGCGGTAGAGGGTGCTGAAATGCAGTCGTGTGTTGCCACGGCGAGCCGGAAGCCATGGCAGCTTGGGTACGTCATGCAGACGTATGAGCTTCGATTGGGTTTGTAAAGACATGGTGATATTTCCAAGTTTAGTGTGTCGGCCATGTCGCGGAATGCGCCGAAACGCATTGCGGACAAAAGCGGTCACGCGCGTCTGAAAAGACGCTGGTTTCAACTGGGAAATATGTTTGTTAGATGTGTACGCCGCGTGTTTTTGTTTTGACGCCCCGAGGCCGGTCGGTACCAATACCAACCGAGACCTGCGCTTTCCCTGGGTCGTCGTCTAAGTTAATTACGGCGCTGGGCTCCGGGTGACTGGGTTTAGGCTTCCGCTTCCGTAGTCGCTACAAACGGCGATGCTTGCATTCTAATCTTGCGTGCCTGTCTCTAGGTCATCATGGCCCTAGCATTTCTTATTGACCGATACTATACGTAAGTGGAAATATGAAGTCAAGTGTTTGTATGACTTCGTGGATTGCACGTCGGAAGTGATAGCAAAATAATGACGGTTTAGGTGGCCGGTAAACTACCGGATTTGCGCCGGTAGTGATGCGAAAAAACCGCAAATGATGGGCATTTTTTACAATTGCTTGAAAGTGCTTGCAAACGGATGTCAGAACACTAAAATGCTAATGTTGAAAGGGTTTTGCAGCTGTCAGAAAGGGTTTTGGAAGTCCCCTCCGAAGCCGAAGGTTGTGGGTTCGACCCCCGCCCAGCGCAATACCATCCGATTCGATGCGTGAACTGGCCCCTATCACGCTTAGTTATTGCCGTACCCACCGGTGGATTGCGCCCACCCGCACGGGCACGCCCGTGGATGCGCGATCGCCGCCCGGCCATCGCCCGCCGCCTTGCCAACCGAACCTCAAGCCTGATAATAGCCCCCGCACAGCGTTTTGATTGGTTCCCGGCGCAGCACGCCCGCAGCGCCTTTGGAAGGAGACTGATGCCGCAGATTTTTGATAATATTGAGCGCGATCTCCTCCCCGCCCTGCGCGATGCCATCGGCGTTTCCCACCGGGGCGATTTCTGCGTCGGCTACTTCAATCTCCGCGGCTGGAGCAGACTCGCGCCCCTCATCGACAACTGGCCCGGCGGGGACGGCCAATGCTGCCGCCTGCTCATCGGCATGCACCGTTCACCGCGAGAGTTGGTCGAATCTGCCCAAAGCCTTGCCGTCCAGTCGGATAGGATCGACAACCAGACGGCCGCCGGCCTGAAAAACCAGCTTGCAGAGGATTTTCGCCGTCAGCTTACCATCGGCGCACCGACCGATGACGATGAGGTCGGCCTCCGCCGCCTTGCCGCCCAACTCACCGCCGGCAAACTCAAGGTGAAATTGTTCCTCCGCCACCCCCTGCATGCCAAGCTGTACCTGCTCTTCCGTGATGACCGGATTAACCCAAAGATCGGCTACCTCGGCAGCAGCAATCTCACCCTCGCCGGCCTCTGCAATCAGGGCGAATTGAATGTGGATGTCATGGACGGCGACGCCTGCGAAAAACTCGCCCGCTGGTTTGAAGACCGGTGGAATGACAAGTTCTGCATCGATATCACGCAGGATCTGGTCAAAATCATCGACGAAAGCTGGGCGCGGGAAGCACCGATTTCACCTTACCACATCTACATCAAAATGGCGTACCACCTCGCGGAGGAGGCCCGCTCCGGCCTGAGTGAATTTCAAATCCCCGCCGTCTTCGGCGACACGCTCTTTGAATTTCAGAAGGCCGCCGTCAAAATTGCCGCCCACCATCTCAACAAGCGTGGCGGCGTGATCGTTGGCGATGTGGTCGGGCTGGGCAAAACACTCATGGCCAGTGCGCTGGCCCGCATCTTTGAGGAGGATCAGGGCCTCCAGACGCTGATCATCTGCCCCAAAAACCTTCTCCCCCTGTGGGAAAGCTATCGGCAGCGGTACGGCCTGCGGGCCACCATCGTCTCCATCACCAACGTGCAGCGCGAGCTGCCCGCCCTTTACCGCCATCGGCTGGTGCTCATCGACGAGAGCCACAACCTGCGCAAGCGCGACGGCAAACGCTACCGCGCCATCGCCGAGTACATCCGCGCCAATGAAAGCAAGGTCATTCTGCTTTCCGCCACTCCGTACAACAAAACCTACCTCGATCTTTCCAATCAGCTCCGCCTGTTCATCGGCGAGGGGGCAGACATCGGCCTGCGGCCCGAAAGATTGCTGCGCGAGCTTGGCGAGGCGGAATTTACACGCCGCCACCAGTGTCCCGTGCGCTCGCTGGCCGCATTTGAAAAAAGCGAACACGCCGACGACTGGCGCGATCTGATGCGCCTTTACCTCGTCCGCCGCACCCGCAGCTTCATCCAGCAGAACTACGCAAAGACCGATCCCGCCACCGGCCGCAAATATCTCGAATTTCCTGACGGGCGGCGTGCTAAATTCCCCACCCGCGTCCCGCGCACCGTCAAATTTCAGGTCAATGAAAAAGACCTGAATGATCAATACGCCCACCTCTTCTCCGCCGAGGTGATCCAAACACTTAATAGTCTGAAACTGCCACGCTACGGTCTCGGCAATTACCGCGATGCCGCCGTCGCGGCCGCCGACTCGGCGCAAACCTCCGTGCTAAACGATCTTTCCCGCGCCGGCGTGCGGCTCAAGGGCATCTGCCGCACCAATCTGCTCAAGCGGCTTGAAAGCAGCGGCCACGCCTTTCTCCTCTCCGTCGAGCGGCACATCCTGCGAAACTTCGTCTGGCTTCATGCCATCGAAAACAAGCTACCGCTCCCCATCGGCACACAGGATATCGACCTGCTCGACCCGGATTCCACCGACGGCGATACCGAATTAGGCCTTACCGCCGATACTGAGGGTGCTGACTCGTGCGACCCCGATTTCGCCAACTCCGATCCGGTCCAATCTGCCTCCCCCGCCAACGGAACGGACCAGCTTCGCCGCCGTGCTGCGGACATTTACCGCCAATACGCGGATCATTTCGGCCGCCGCTTCAAATGGCTGCCGCCCGTTCTTTTTCAATCCCGGCTTGCCGACGATCTGGTCGCCGACGCTGCCGCCCTGCAGGGCATTCTCGATTCCGTCGGCCCGTGGAAACCCGCTGCCGACGCCAAGCTCACCGCGCTGGCCAAGCTGATCAGCCGCACCCATTCCGACGACAAGGTGCTCATCTTCACCCAGTTTGCCGACACCGTGGATTACCTCACCCGCGAACTCACCGCCCGCGGCATCTCGGTGAGCGGCGTCACGGCCGACACCCCCGACCCGACGGCCATTGCCCGCCGCTTCAGCCCCGTGGCCAACACCCCCGCCGCCGGCACAGCGCCGGCCGCACCCCCCGGCGACGAAATCCGCGTATTAATTGCCACCGATGTCCTCAGCGAGGGGCAGAACCTGCAGGACTGCCACACCATCGTGAATTACGATCTCCCCTGGGCCATCATCCGCCTCATCCAGCGCGCCGGCCGCGTGGACCGCATCGGCCAGCAGGCCGACGAAATCTTCTGCTATTCGTTCCTCCCCGCCGATGGCGTCGAGCGCGTCCTGCGCCTGCGGGCCCGTGTGCGGCAGCGCCTCAGGGATAACGCCGAAGTGGTCGGCACCGATGAGGCCTTTTTCGATGATGAAAAATCCGATCTGCCCCTGCTGGAACTCTATCACGAAAAATCCGGCATACTCGACGGCGATGACGATACCGAAGTCGATCTCGCCTCCTACGCCTACCAGATCTGGAAAAACGCCACCGATGCCGATCCCAATCTGAAAAAAACAATTCCTGCCATGCCCAACGTGGTCTATTCCACGCGTCCCCACACGCCCACCGCCGAAAAGCCGGACGGCGTGCTGGTCTATCTGCGCACCGCCGACCGTACCGACGCCCTCGCCTGGGTAGACAACCAGGGCCGCAGCGTGACCGAGTCGCAGTTCGCCATTCTCAAGGCGGCCGAATGCCGGCCCGATACACCCGCACTGCCACGGGGACCACGCCACCATGAACTGGTTAAACAGGGCGCAGAGTTCATTGTTAAAAATGAAAAATCCACCGGCGGCCAACTCGGTCGACCATCCAGTGCCCGCGCCCGCACCTATGAACGGCTCAGTACCTACGGCACAAAAATCATTGGCACACTCTTTGCCTTCCCCGAGCTCAAAGCCGCCATCGAACAGATTTACAAATACCCGCTCACCGAATCCGCAACCGACACCTTGGCCCGCCAACTCAAGGCCGGCGCGGCCGACGAGGTTTTGGCAGAGCTTGTGATGGCATTGCACCGCGACGGGCGACTGTGCCATGTGTCGGATGATGCCGCCCTCGGCGAGCCGCAGATTATCTGCTCACTGGGCCTGCGGGGGTAGAGTGGCTGATCCATTTCCGATTATTGAAATATCAGATCCCGGTGGCGAAAAATCTGAGCCGATGGGAACTAAGGAAAAATTCTGGGTGGCGCATGGCCATCGGCGCTGGCTCTTCAAATACAACCGCCCCGGCCACGGGGAGGATTGGTCGGAAAAAATCGCCGCTGAGATTGGCAGACTGCTGGCGATCGAGTGTGCAAACGTCGACCTGGCCCGATGCGCAGGAAAACCCGGAGTGATTGCGCAAAATTTTGTCGATGGCGGGGCGGGCGAGCGCCTGGTGCACGGAAATGAATTGCTCAGTGGTCACTACGGTGGAAGCTATCCGACCAGCCAAGCTTACAAGGTAAGCCAGCATTGCATTCCTGCCATCCGGGAGATCCTCAGTGGGTACCCCGCACACGAGTATCAAGGCGGCCGCGACGGGGGCGTAGTGGCAACCCTTTGGCACCGGTTTGCGGGATACCTGCTCCTTGATGCCTTGATCGGCAACACCGACCGTCATCACGAAAACTGGGGTTTGATTACACGCGCCACACCTTCAGGCGCGCCCGCTACACTGGCCCCGTCTTTCGACCATGCATCGTCACTCGGCCGCGAATTAAGCGACGCCGACCGCCGCGAAATTCTTGCGGGAAGCGGCAACCGCGATGTCGAACGTTATGCCAAGAAGGGCCGTTCCAAAATTTATCTGAATACCGAATCAGCCAAACCCCTTACGCCTTTGGAAGTGTTTGTGAATGCCACGGCGGAACTCCCGGATTTCCGCCGCTTCTGGCTCGAGCGCCTTGCCGCCATCGACGAGGCCAGCTTCGCCGCAATTATCGGACGGGTTCCGGAGTCGCGCATTTCCACCGACGCGCGTCGCTTTGCGTCAGCGCTTCTGGTATACAATAGACATAGATTGTTGAGTCTTGGGCCGGATTATTGATGATTACCGAACATAAGCAGCTACAAGCCCTCATCGTTACCTGGCGCGGGCCGTCTGGCCGCGCCTACCTTCCGCTCGGTCGGCTGATCTCCGGCTTGGGGCCGGACCAGCCTGAATACGAATTCGCATTCCTGAGCGGTGTTAAAGCCGCCCTCGAGGAAGGCTTGGGGCAGCTCTTTGCTTTTCCGGATATTAACCGGGTGTATCGCAGCAATGAGCTCTTCTCGTTCTTTCAAAACCGCGTGATGCAGCCCAACCGGCCAGATTACTCCCAGTTCGTCCAAAGTCTCGCCCTCGATCCGGACCATGCCACGCCTATGGACATTCTCATTCGGACCGGCGGGGGGCGCGTAACCGATCGATTTGAGATATTTGAATATCCGGTGCGAAGCGAAAACTGGCAGCCGTACAAAACGCACTTCCTCGCCCATGGATTACGCCATCTCGCAAATTCATCACTGGATCGGATCTCCGCGCTCCAACCGGGCGAGCGTCTTTACGTCATGCATGATTGCCAGAACGATTATGATGGGCGCGCATTGGCGCTGCGATCCAAGGACCGCGTCATCGTCGGGTACCTGCCCGGCTTTCTTCTCGGAGAGGCGCTGCAACTCTGGGGGCAATGCTCTTCCATCGAGTGCTACGTGGTTAAGGCTAACCCGCAAAGCATTCCGCTGCAGCAGCGGTTGCTCTGCAGGCTCGAAGCATGCTGGCCGGAGGGACACGTCCCATTCGCGGAGGAAGCCTACCGGCCTATTTCGCCTGATGCGACTGATCTTGCCTCCGTTTGACACCGCCCCCCCGCCGGGATAAACCCGGCGGCTCGCTGGCGGCTGTTAATTTGACCGGTAATAATTTTGACCATGAGAATCCAATGCGCCGAAGGAATTCCTGACGCGAGCCGATGGGTTTATCCCATCGGAACCTACTTTGGGAGACGACATGCCGAATTCACCATTCGCAATGTTCATCACCTGGACCAGCTACGGCACATGGCTGCCGGGTGATCCACGCGGTCATGTCTCCAATACACTCGGCGCCGACGGTGCCTTTACCCCAAGGCGCAACCAGCGCGGCACCCTCTATTGGCGCGGTGATCGCAGAACGCTCGCTGCAGCGCGACGAATTCAAAAGCGTGATACCGTCTGGCTAAACAGCGATCAGGCCGTTACAGCCGCCGAGGCCCTTGTAAAAGCCGCCAAAGAACGGGACTGGCTCATTATCCGCGCCGCCATCATGGCCAACCATATTCACACATTGACCGCCGACTGCCCCGATGATGGACCAGCCATACGCAGAATCTTCAAAGGAGTCACTTCCGCGGAACTCAGTAATAAGGCGGGCAATCCTGGCCGCTGGTGGACGCATGGCGGCAGCGACCGTTACCTGCACGATCAAAGAGCCATTGACGCGGTGGAGCGTTATATTCGTGAGCAGCAAGGAATTCTGTGCGAAATTGTCAAAATGCAGGTGATTCCCCGGCAGTGAATCTCGAATCCACGGTGAACCCGCATCCCTATGCGAGCCACGGGTTATCCGCCAACACACCGGCATCCTTATGCGAGTCACGGGTTATCCACCAATACACCGGCATCCTTACGCGAGCCACGGGTTATCCACCAACACACCGGCGTCCTTACGCGAGCCACGGGTTATCCACCGACACACCCGCATCCTTATGCGAGTCACGGGTTATCCACCAACACACCGGCATCCTTTTGCGAGCCACGGGGTTTATCCCCGTGGCTTCCCCACCGGCTCGCCAAGCCGCCCCCCGTACCGCATAATCTATGCCGATGTCCGTAACGCGCTCACAATTGGATCACGCTACCCTTCGGGACTGCCCATACCGCCGCGATTTCCGCACGCCGTTCTGCGGGGAAATCGGCCGGGAAACCCTACCGCGTGACGGCACAATCAACGGAGGAATGAATCGGTGAAGACGAATACGCCAACGGGAAAAAAGTCGGCGCAAAAAGAGCCACCGCAGGGTACCCGTGCGAGCGTCTCGAACCCACGAATGGATTTTCCCCAGGCCCGAAAGCTTCTGGGCGACTTTCGCTTTCAAGACCTGTTCATTGAGGTTCTCGGCTGGTCCCGGCCGCGGTCCTCCGCCCCCGCCGAGCTGAACTGCAAGGGCGTACAGATCACCCGCCGCCATATCGCCGATCTCTCCGGCGTGGGCGTCTACGAGGTGCAGTGTGGCACCATTCCGGCCGCCGATGCCCGCGCCGCCATCCACAAGGAAATCGCCGCCATCCAGCACGAATGCCTTGTGATTTTCACCGACACCGGCCGCACCCGAAGCGTCTGGCGCTGGGCCAAGCGCGAAGGCGGCAAGGCCTTTCCACGCGAGCACACTTTCATGCGCGGCCAGCCGGGTGATCTTTTCATCGGCAAGCTCGGCGCGATGGTGTTCGACTTCTCAGATTTCGAGTCGCCCGGCGGCGTCGCCCTCACCGATGTCTGCAACCGCCTCAGGGCCGCGCTCGACGTGCAACCCGTCACCAAGCGGTTCTACACCGAGTTTCAGCAGGCGCATGACGACCTCGTCACGCTGATCGCCGGCATTGAAAATCAGCATGATCGCCGCTGGT
Source organism: Planctomycetota bacterium (assembly GCA_021827645.1). Classification (GTDB taxonomy): domain Bacteria; phylum Planctomycetota; class Phycisphaerae; order WQYP01; family WQYP01; genus JAJZGD01. The sequence goes on along the minus strand of JAKAVA010000060.1, from coordinate 61,031 downwards.
ACGCCTCAATTCTTCTCAACCGCCTCATGTTTATTTACTTCCTTCAGCGCAAGGGCTTTCTGGATTTCAAGCGTGCGGACGCCTGTGACGGCAATCTCAACTACCTGCAGGACAAGCTCGCCGAGTCCAAGCGCGCCGGCCGCGACCGCTTTTACGCCAATTTTCTGCAGATGCTTTTCTTTGAGGGGTTTGCCAAACCCGAGGATAAACGCACTCCCGCCGCCCGCGCGGCGCTGGGCGCCATCCGCTACCTCAATGGTGGCCTTTTCCTGCCGCACCCGATCGAGGCCAGGAACTCCATCACGGTCCCCGACGCATTCTTCGACCGCCTTTTTGATCTTTTCTCCAAATATTCGTGGAATCTCAACGACACCCCCGGCGGCGACGATCGGGAGATCAGTCCGCATATCCTCGGCTACATTTTTGAAAAATACATTAACCAGAAAGCCTTTGGCGCCTATTACACCCGACCCGAAATCACCGAGTACCTGTGCGAGCAAACCATCCACCGGCTCGTGCTCGATGCCGTCAACACCCCGCAGGACCTGCCCACACTTCCCGGCGTTAAACGGCGGGCCTACGATTCCATCGGCGATCTGCTCGTTGATCTCGACGCCCCAGTGTGCCAAAAGCTCCTCAATGACGTGCTGCCGAGACTCTCGCTGCTCGATCCGGCCTGCGGCTCCGGGGCGTTCCTCGTGTCGGCGATGAATACGCTCATCAATCTCTACTCGGCGGTCATCGGCCGCCTTGAATTCCTCAATAACCCCGAACTCAGCGCCTGGCTGGAGAATATCCGGCGGCAGCACGCCAACATCGCCTACTACATAAAAAAAAGCATCATCACCCACAATCTCTTCGGCGTGGACATCATGGAAGAAGCGACGGAAATCGCCCGGCTGCGGCTTTTCCTCGCCCTGGTCGCCTCGGCCGAAACCGTCAAACAACTTGAACCGCTTCCAAATATTGATTTCAACATTCTTCCCGGCAATTCGCTGGTCGGACTCCTGCGCGTCGATGGGGAATCATTCGAGAAAAGGGAATGCCAAGGTAATCTTTTCCGCCAGAAATCCTATCGGGAAATCCTGCAGGAAAAGAACCGCCTGATTGAAATTTACCGCGGGGCAACCATCTACGCGAACGACCTCGCCGAACTGCGCGACGAGATCGACGAAAAGAAAAAGGCGTGCACCGAGGTGCTCGACGACCTGCTTCTCGACCAATTTGAATCCCTCGGCATCAAGTACGAGGAGGCGACATGGGATGAGTCAAAGGGCGCGGCAGGCAAGCCGAAAAAACGCGCCCTCGCGCTTACGGATATTCGGCAGCTCAAGCCATTTCATTGGGGGTTTGAATTTGATGAGGTGCTGGGCAAACGGGGCGGCTTCGACGCCATCATCACCAACCCACCGTGGGAGATTTTCAAGCCCAACGGCAAGGAGTTTTTTGAAAGCTATTCCGACCTCATAACCCGAAAGAAAATGCAAATTCACGACTTCCTCGACGAGCAGGCACGCCTGCTGGGAAAGGACGAGGAAACCCGCCGGGCGTGGCTGGAATATCTTTCCGACTTCCCGCACGTGAGCGCCTATTTCCGCTCCGCCCCGCATTATGCAAACCAAATCAGCGTGGTGAATGACAAAAAGGCCGGCACAGACATCAACCTTTACAAGCTGTTCACCGAGCAGTGCGTTAACCTGCTGCGCCCGGGCGGCCTCTGCGGCATCGTGATTCCCTCGGGCATCTACACCGATCTGGGCGCCAAACAACTGCGCCAGATGCTTTTTGAGCGTGCGCGCATCGCCGGGCTGTTCTGCTTTGAAAACCGCAGGCAGATATTCGAGGGCGTCCATCGCAGCTTCAAATTTGTCGTCCTCACCTTCCAGAAAGGGGGGCCGACGACCGAATTTCCCGCCGCCTTCATGCGGCACGAGGTGGCGGACCTGGAACGGTTCCCGCAGCATGGAGCCGTGCAGATGTCTGTCGATCTGGTGCGCAGGTTTTCGCCCGATTCGCTCTCGATCATGGAATTCAAGTCCGATTTGGACATCCAGATTGCCCGGAAGATGCTCAGGTTTCCGCTGCTGGGCGAAAGCGTGCCGGGCGCCTGGGAGGTTAGGTTCGGCCGCGAGTTCGACATGACCAACGACAGTGACCTTTTCAAAACCGCGCCGGGCAAGGGGCGCCTGCCGCTCTATGAAGGAAAAATGATCTGGCAGTTTGAACACCAGCTCGCCGCGCCGCGCTATTGGGTGGATGAAAAGGAGGGCCGGGCACGAATCCTCGGCCGGGAAAAAGACACCGGCCAAACGCTGGATTATCAGGATTACCGGTTGGGGTTTAGAAAAATCGCCAGAAACACGGACAGCAGGACGCTTGTGTCGACCGTGATTGCCCCGACGTTCTGCGGCGAGAACTTCCAGTGCGCCCACCGCCGGGACTTGTCGGGATCGGTGGCACTTCCGCTTTCGCTGCTGCCCCTGATCTGCGCCCTGTTAAACTCATTCGCGCTCGATTACGTCATCCGGCAGCGCGTTTCGGCCAACGTCAACTTCTTCTATGTCTACCAGCTCCCTGTGCCGCGGCTCACCGAAAAAGACGCGGCCTTCGCACCGATTGTCCAACGGGCCGCCCGGCTCATCTGCACCACGCCCGAGTTCGACACCCTCGCCAAAGCGGTCGGCCTCAAAAGCCACAAGGACGGCGTAACCGACCCGGCCCAGCGGGCCGCCATCCGCGCCGAGCTGGATGCCCTGATCGCCCATCTTTACGGCCTCACCGAGCCCGAATTCGCCCACATTCTTTCCACCTTCCCCCTCGTGCCGCCGGAAACCAAATCCGCCGCCCTCGCGGCCTATCGGAAAATCTGACGCCGGGCGTGGCCGCCGGTGGATAAATCCACCGGCTTACATTTTCGCGTTTTTCCATCGGCACATTTGATGCGCCGGTATCCCGCACCAATCCACCACGGGCATACCCCCAAAAAATCCAATCACCGCACCCACCGCCGCCGGCTATCGCCAATCATAGTCCAGCGTACCGAAACTATTTGGAACAATATAGCCTAGTTTTTACAATCACGCCTAAACCCGAATTGGCTTGCCGGAGCCTGGCTTGCGTACGTATAATATTTATCGCAAAATAGCACGAAACAGCTTATGCTGCGCTAAAAAAGAAATTTTATACTATCGTGCTTGACATGAACTAAGCTAAGTTGTAGTATGGTGGTGTCTTGTATTTCTTGTTGATTTGGAGTGCGTGCGATGACTGATGAAAAGAACGGTAACGATGGGGCCAGTGGCGGGCCGGATATCGCCAAACTGCGAGACTACGCCCGCAGTGACGGCGTTGCCAAGCGACTCTTCCAGTTACTGAGCCAGCGGCAGCGGCGCCGCAGGGAGCTGGTGGTCGAGGTGTTGATGCGCGACCTCGAGGTAACCCGGCCGACCGCCGTAGAAGTGTTCAGGACGCTTCAGGAGCTTGGGTGTGGCAAGATGGTGCTCGGCCGCGGTAGCAGGCCGACGCGGTTTGAATGGCACTACACGATGAACTCTGTGGGCCTCGCCGCCCTTGGCCAATCGGAGTCGCTTGAGCCGATGCAACGCAGCGATGCGGAGATTGAAGGGAGTGAAGCGCAAACCGCTGGCGCCTCGGGGACATTGCCTGAGTCGCTGGCCGGAACCACGACCGCGGGCTCGGCCGAGCCTCCCCTGCCCGCCGGGATGATCAAATACCCGTTCCCGCTGCGGCCGGATGTTATCGCAACGCTTTTTTTGCCGGTGGACCTCACGGACGACGAGGCGGAACGGCTTTCATATTTCGTCAACGCCCTCGGCCGCCCGACGAAAAAAGATTTACCCTGACGCCGGGCGTTCCGGCGCCGCGTATCCGATTTACTTTTTCTACGGAGTTTGTACGGTGAAACACCAAGTAAATTTTTCAATACCCACGCGTGATCTCGGCAAGGCGGATGTGGAATTTAATGTCGCGATCGACGGCAATCGCCTCGGCACCCTGCGCGTATCCCAAGGCTCGGTGGTGTGGTATCCCTCGGGGAACACCTACGGTCACAAGGCCAGTTGGACGGATTTCGGCGGCGCGATGTGCCAATTCGCACGATCCGAGCGGCGGTAATATTTCAGCGGGGCGGCCGTTGGAAAAACTCGAACGGTTCGGCAAGAGGGGATACTGGCGTCGCCCGCGCCAGATGTTGTTGGAGATAATACTATGGACCCCATTTGGTATATTAAGGACTCCTATCTCGACCAGTTCGCTGGCGACGGCAAGGGCTTTAGCGATTTTATGAACGTTTTGCTACGCGCGGCTGCATGCAGCGCTGGCCTCCGCAACGAGCAAGCGGACACCAACCACCGGGTCAACGACCCAGACGGCGGGGTAGACGCCGCCATCCACGGCGCTGTTGCCGGCGACAACACCGGCTGGCTGGGCTGCCCCACTGTCTGGCAGTTCAAGGCGAAGGAACGCAACGGGACCGGGAAAGCCAAACTGCTGGAGGAGATTAACAAGCCCTACGTGCGGAAGCTAATTGGTGATGGATACGGATACCGGTTCGCCATCTGCGGCGGGATGACGCCCAAGAAGGTTGCCGAATGGGAGAAGATTCTGGGCGAGGAGACCATGAATATTAACAAGGGCGCCCCGCCGCCGAGGGTTTTGGCGGCGGACAAGCTCGCCGCCTGGGCAAACCGATTTCCGGCGATCTGCGCTGGGTTTTTCCCCGGCGGGCTGCGTGGTGTGGATTTTCTGGCCTTTCAAGGCTGGCGGGACGAAGCCCGGCGGATTGTGCCACACTACATTGTCGTTGATGGTCTGCAGCCGGCCATCCAGGGGATCGCGGCCTTCGCACGCCTTGGGCACCAGGTCAACCAGCCCTGCCTGACGGTCCAGGGTGCTGCCGGGGCCGGCAAGACGCGGCTGGTATGCGAGGCCTTGGCAAGCCCGGGGGATGCGGCACCGCTCGTGCTGTACACGCGGGACGAGGGGGCGGCGATTCGGTTGGCCGAACAGGTTGCTCGCAGGGAAGATTGCGCCGCCATCATTGTGGCCGATGAGTGCGGGCCCGAGGCGCGGGCCAGGATATGGCGAGCCTTGGAGGGCCACACGGCGCGGGCCCGGGCTATTTGCATCGACAACAGCGCGCGGCGGCCGCCAACCGGGGGCGCGGAAATAGTCATTGAGAAGCCTCCCCCCGAGGCGGTGGAGCGCATCATCCAAAGAAACTTCGGGGGCATCGACCCGGTGCTGGTGCGAGCGATCACCCATCTGTGCCGTGGGTTCATCCGCCTCGCGGTCGACATGTGCCAGAACGTCCATCTGCTAGGGAACGATGTTGGTTTTGGGACCACACCAAGCCTTATCCTCGACCTGTACATCGAGGGGCGGCTCGGACCGGACCACCGACGGGCGCTCTTCGCGATATCGTTGCTGCCAAGGGTGGGATTCAGGGACGAGGTCAGGGGTGAACTGGAGTCGCTGGAAAGCATCTGCGGTATGGCAAAAGGCGAGCTACTCCGCCAGGCGAGGTCCATGAAGGACGCTCCCGGATTCGTTGCATTCGCATGGCGGTACATCTACGTGACACCACAGATCATCGCGGCCGCGGCCTTCCAAGCGGCGTGGCGAGAACACATCGGGGGCGATCTGCAGGGCTTCGTGGGACGGCTCCCCGAGGCATTCATCGACAGGTTCCAAGCGCAAGTCCAAGAGTGCGGGACCGTCGAGATGAGGCAGGAAGTTTCCAAGCGTTTCGGCCAATGGGTCAGCCAGATGACGCAGGAGGACCTCGCTGAGAGCGGCAAGGTTCGAAGGCTGATCCAACTCGTTGAGCTGCAACCTGAGGATGAGGATGAGGACGAGGATTACCTGCTCTCGCTCAAGCGGCTGGTGGTCGGAACTCCGGTGGACGAACTTCGGCGGCTGCACGCGCCGGCGGGCTTTGGCCGCGGCCCCCGGCGGGAACTTGTCTGGTTTTGTGAACGGGCGATGGCGTTTCCCGAATATCTGCGTGACATCGAGGAGATACTGTTCCATCTTGCGCTCGCTGAGTCCGAGCCGACCCTTGGAAATAACGCGACGCGCATCTGGCAACAGATTTTCCGGCCGAGCCTGTCGGGGACCGCAGCGCCATTTAAGGATCGGGTGATGATGCTACGCGATCGCCTCTCCAGCGGAGACGAGGCTGCGGTGCGGCTGGTGACTCTCGCCATCGACGAGATACTCGCGTCGCTCAGAGGCGTGGGGATGAGGATGGTTGGACCGCCGGTGGTCATGGGACGCATTCCCCCGCCGGAGTGGCGGCCGGGGTCGGAGGCCGAACTTGGGGACTGCTGGCGCCTGCTCGTGGAACTGTTGGCAGAGTGCGCCAGCTCGAAAAACCAGAACCTGAGCCTCGCTGCGAAGCGGGCCGCGGTCGGGAGCCTGCAGGCCCTGCTCGCCGCCGGTTTCCTCGCCGATCTGAAGGGCATCCTGCGTGCGGATGAGCTTCCCGAGGAGCTGCTCCCGAAACTCTTGGAGGGCATTGACTTCCTGCTTACGCACGAACCGCCGGGACGGGAACTGCCCGCCGACACCAAGGCACAGATTGGCGAATGGCGCGCCAGCCTGGCACCAAAAGATTTCCGGCTGCGGCTGCTGGCGGCGGTCGGCCAGCAGGCGATCCACCGATACAACGAGGCAGACGACTCGCCGTGGCACACCGAACTCTCAGCGCTGGCAAGCGAAATGGTTTCCGATGGTGCGGTGCTCCGGGAAAATCTTGAGTGGCTCTTCTCCGACGCCGCGCGCTCGGCTTGGGATTTCGGCTTGGCATTGGGCAAGCTCGACACGGGCGCCACGTTGATCGATACCATTGTGGGCGCGTTAGTCAAATACCACCGTGCCGTATTCGCGCTTGGCTATCTGAACGGCCTCCTCGCCGTGTCGCCAGGGCTGGGAGCCGAAAAGCTGGCCGAGCAACTTGATGCGATGGAGGCTGAATCGCCACCGGACGCTTTCCAACTTGCGGTTGCCGGTGGCGATCTCGTGGGTGGTTTTGATCGCGTGGCCCGTTTGGTGGAATCCGGCCGCCTTGGCCCTGAGTACATGGGCGCCTTCGACGTTGGAACGCGGGACACGCAGGGCAAGGTGCGGAGGCTGACCACCGCGGAAGTAAAAAGGGCACTGCGGCTTTTCTCGCAAGCCTCGGCGGGTTCGGGTGTCGCCTCCCGCGCGGGCGCCCACTTTCTTTGGTCGCAGACCATGCCGCCCGCCGGGATCGGGGCGGAGGCGATTTTCGGCGATCCGGAGATGCGGGCGTTCGCGGAGCGGGTGCTCGCGGCGGCTGCGGCGCGGGCCGATTATTACTGGCGCGAGGCCATGGTGCGGTTGATCCCGTTTGCGCCCCGTTTCGTCGTCGGCACCAGCGTCGGAGCGCTTTTCAACGGGGGCCCGCACGTCGTGATGGAGGCCGAGGCAGCCTTGGCCGCCGCTCTGCCCGAGCACGCGGACGCCGTGCTCGCCGAGTTGACGTCCTTTGCGCTCGATCGGAAGGCGAAATGGCGTCTACGGACGCTCAAATTCGCGGAGCTCGTGGGCCGGCTGCCGGGCCCGGCCGTCGGGCGTTGGCTCGATGAGGTCGGCGTCGAGGGGGCGAGAGGATTGGCGAGATCGCTGCCCGCACCGCGCCTCGGCGACGACGGGACTCCGATCGTCCCTGAGCCGACGCTCACGGTGCTGCGTCGGTTTGGTGACGACGAGGAGGTTCTCAACGAATTTTGCTTGGGCGTGCATTCCTTTCAGATGTACTCGGGCGATATTTCGGGCCAACATGAGCGGGAGGCCAAAGTCGCGCAGGCCTTCCTCGGCCATGATCTTAAGGCAGTACGGCTCTGGGCGGGGCGCGAGCTGAAAGAGTCCAAGGAGCGGGCCGCGCAGGAAAGGCAAAGAGCGGAAGAGGAAGAGAGCGGCTTTTAGTAGCGCGCGGCCGCGGGCCTGAACCCGCTGCGCCGGGCAAAGCAGACGACGAAAGGAGACTTCAGCAATGGATGAAAACCAACAGGCCAGCGCCCTGCACGGGCAGGCCTCCCCAGCATTCGAACACGGCGGTACGCCCCCTAATGCCCCGCGGGCCGCGCCGCCTGTTGCGGCACCGGAGACGATTTCGCAGATTATCTACGCAGTTGCCGACCGCGCGGAGCCGATAATAAAAATTTGCGAGCGGTTCCTTCAGCAATCGCTGCAGGCCCAGGAGGCAAGGGCACGCCTCAGCATCTGGATGTCGCTGATAGCCGTGGTGATTGTTCTCTTTATTGTGGCCGTCGCAGGCGTGCTGACCTACTTCGGGAAGGTGGGCGGCTCCACCTTCACTTTTCTGTTGGGGCTTATCGTCGGGTACGTGCTCACTTTCGTCCGCGACTCGATACAGCCGCCGAAGGGGCAATGAGCCGGTAGCCGCCTTCGGTAACGGTGGAACGCCGGCAGCAGCCAGCAACACCCTCAACCCAAAACTTTTGCGCGCCCTGCGGCCTTAAAATCCACTGGGGCGGGTGGAAAAAACGCCGGCTCGATTACGGTGCGCACGTAACGAGCCGCTGTAGCAACCTGGCCTGTAGCCGGCGGAATTTCGGCCAAAAAAGATAGCCGGGAACCAAGAGGGCCGCCTGGTTGGCCGCGCACCCTTCTGCGGATACAATGTCAAGAGATGAAATTTGATCCGTTAAAAGTTGTTCAAGCCTCGGCCGTGGTGCTGCGATTCCACGGACGCCGGGCATCGCGCCTGCGCCTATTGAAAATTCTCGCCATCGCCGATCGCGAGGCCCTTGCGGAAACCCTTGAGACCATCACCGGTGACCACCTTGTGGCCATGGATCACGGCCCCGTTTTGTCGCAGACCTATGACACACTCAAGGGCGAATCCGTCCACTCAATTTTATGGAACCGCTACATCGAACAGGCCGGTCCGCAGGATTTGCGGCTTGCTTTCGACCCGAATGTGGATCTGCTGTCGCGGTATGAGATCGAAAAATTGGAGGCAATATGCGACCGATTCAGGCTCAACAACGACTATGAACTCGCAGAATACACGCATACATTTCCGGAATGGATTAAAAACTGCCCGCCAAAAGGAAGCTCTCGCCCGATTCCACTCGACGATGTGCTGGGGGCACTGGGCATGGCCGATCAGGCGCAGATAGTGAAGGAACGCGATGCTCAGGAGGCTGAGCTTGACCGCCTCTTCAGGACGGAGCCAGCTTGAAGGCGGGAGATGCGTTTCAGTTGGTGGGAGTAGCGGACAAGCACCTTTGGATTGTGATTTCCGATCCCGCAGCCGACCCATCGCGGGTTCTATTTGTCAACTTCACGACTTATGGCCCCCTTGAAGACCAGACGGTTATTTTGGGGCCAACCGATCATTCCTTTATCCAACATAAAACCTGCGTGGCCTATTCACGTTGCCGCGAGGCGAACGGCGCGGACCTCGAAAAACTCAGGCAATCGGGTCGGCTGCAACTTTACGATCCGGTAAGCCCGGAACTGCTGCAGCGGCTGCGCCAGGGTGCCGCCGATTCCCCGCGTGCCAAGATCGGCCACGTGCAGCTTCTTCGTGACCAAGGGCTCATTGAATAGGCCACGCCGGCGCGGCAGGCGCGGGGCCGACTCGGTGCGGCGCATGATTTCTGTGCTGGAACCTCTGTGAAGCTTCGCGACCCCTGCGGTGAAAACGTCATGAATCGCAAAGAAAATGAGCACAGATCGTGGCGAGCAACCGCTCAATCTCCCGCATGCCCATGCCCGAGGTGACACCACCATTCCCGCCTGTGTCCAGCCACCAACATCCGAACCGGAACGGAAAACACAGACAAAAATATCCCCGCCAAATTGCGTGGCCGCAACTCATCTGCCCCGCCAGTAACCCCGGAATTGAGTGCGGCGCCCAGTGGAGCGCCCCCGGTCCAGCGACAAAGGAAGCCGGATTTCAATCCCGATGCGCAAAAGCCGGATGAAACGCGATTGCGAAAATATTTTACAACCTTCCGATTGTGTGATAGATTCATCGATGTGCTGGGTCATCGAAATGATTGCAAATCGAAAAGAGATGTATGTCGGAAAATATAAATTCAATCTCGAAAACTTCGGGTGCAGCCTCTCCAAAATCAGTTCACGCGTTCGGGTCTCTGCACCACGTAACGGCGATCGCATCAGATCCGCTGGGAAATGTTCATTTCTACTCTCAGATTCTCGGCTTACGATTGGTTAAAAAGACCGTCAATTATGACGATCCCGGAAGTTATCATCTCTACTATGGTGACCACACCGGAAGTCCCGGCTCCCTGATGACCTTTTTCATCTGGCCGGGAACTCGGCCTCTGCTCCAGTACCGTTCAATCATCAGCGCCGTCGGCTTTTTTATCCCCGGCGGATCGACCGAGTGGTGGCGCAAGCACCTCAAGAGCCATGGAATCGCACTTTCTGAATCGCCGGACCGGGAGAGTCGATTAGATTTTTATGATCCTGACGGCCTGCCGCTCTATCTGACCGAGAGTCAAGATCCACCATCGGAATCGGTGATGGATGCAACCCGCAGCGGCATTATTCGGCTTGCTGGAATTGAGTGGTCCAGCCGCCGTCCTGATAAAACCGCGAATGTTTTCACTCAGTTGCTTAAGTATGAACCCATGACGCCGTCTATGACAGATGTGCTGATATCCGCCGATCATCGAACGAAGATTATTTTTCGCCGCGCGGATGAGTTTCAGCGATCCCGTTTCGCCCCGGGGCAAATCCATCACGCGGCATTCCGGGCGTCAGATCACAAAGAGCAGGCGGACATCGCCGAGTCACTCCGCGCCAGAGGCATTGATGTCACGCCGGTGCGCCCCCGGAAATACTTTGATTCCGTCTATTTCATGGAACCGAGTGGCGGAATATGCGAGATCGCCACCGATGGACCGGGAATGAATGTTGATGAACCGCTGCAGTCGCTCGGCACTCGTTTATGCTTGCCGGGTAATCTGGAATCGCAGCGCTCGGAGATAACCGCCGGTCTTCCGCCGCTGGAAATCTAAGGGCCGGCAAATGGGGCCTGAGTGGGGATGTCCCGATTCCGCTGCCGCCTGTTTAAGCGGCTTGAAGCCTTGTAGAACAAGGCCCTTAAGTCTAACATTCCTCATTGGTACAGCCGGTCCGTCGCCTTTAGCGACAACGGTCGCCCGGACCCGGCCATGTCGAAAACGGGGCGTGTTTATATGGGCGTGACAGAGATATCCAAGCAGGTCGCGGCTCTCGCCAATCGCCTCCGCGCCATGCAGGCCGATCTGGACGATCAGGAGCCCGATACGCGTCAGGACTACATGGCCGACGAAATACGCCGGTCGCTCGCCGATCTTACGCCGACGGAGCGGGCGGAATTTCTGGCGCAACTTGGCGACATGTTTCCGACATGGGAACAGAATGTAGCGGCCCGGGATACCGATCGTGACACGTCAAAGGCAGTAACAACCATGGATAATCAGGAACTGCAGGATCCGGCATTTCTCACCAAAAGGCTTTGCGATATGGCGCCGCACTTTTCAGCGAGCCAGCGCGAAGCCGTCATTGCCATGCTGGCCCGGGCGGGCCTCGTCGAGGCGGAGGCACCGGACTGGCCCGGCGAACCGCTTTCGAAACTTTCCGCACGCCTGCAGTTCGATGAGGATCAGCAGCCGCACGCCGGTCATGCACTGGAATTGCTTCACATTCTGAGCGAATTTGCGATCAGCGTAGATCAGATTGCATGGAGTATGTTCAAAGCCATGGTTCCGAATTCCAACCTCAAACGGTCCGGGCAGATTCAGAAACTGTTGGGGCGGTTTCTGATGAATGACCCGGATGTGCCGCGGGGCCAGGTGAGCCAGGAAATCGAACGCCTCCGCAAGGTCAATGCCTCGCTGCTTTCATCGGTGGGCCATGCCAGCCGCCAATTTGCCCAGCGATATGCAAGTCGATTCAGCCCGGCGGAAATTGAAGCGGCCGTCCGAACCGGTCCGAAGAAGATGTTTGCCGGCTTTGAAATTCAATGCTGGAAGAAATATACGGAACTGGCCGCGAGCGGTTTGGATGAGGCCGCCATTGATCATGAGATCAAGGAATTGGTCCGCCAGTTTGTGGAAAGCGTCATCTGATAACGTTCTGTTTGGGAAGGGATACCCGCCGATGGACTCCATTCATTTCAGCGAAGGGTTGTTTCTTCAACCGCACCATCTTCAACTGCTGCAGCGCAATGTGTATCGGCGCATTGAGGATCATCATTCCGCAGCCGTCGATTTTCCTTACGGCCTCATGGAGATGGGAATATCGGCGGAGGGGCTCAAAAATCTGCTGGTGAGGTTTGATCAGCTCCGGGCGGTGATGCCCAGCGGCCTTGAAGTGCGCTATCCACACGCGGCCGAACTGCCAAGTCTGAACATCAAAGATGCCTTTGAGAGTTCCACCAACCCCATTACCATTTTATTGGCGGTACCTCTCTGGTCGGCGGATCGCGCCAATGTGCTTAATGGGGATGCCGACTACCGAATCAAGAGCCGGTATCGCGCCTCGGAACTGCAGCTTACGGATGAGAACACGGGAACGAATCCCCAGCCGATCGCGATCCGACGCCTCAATGCACGCTTGATGATTGAAGGCGAGGACACCAGTGATCTGGAAACTCTGCCGCTCCTGCGGATCGTCCATGGGACCGGTGATAACGTCGGCCTACCGCGCCAGGATTCCTCCTTCGTACCGCCGTGTCTGGTCATCCGGGGGTCGGCACTGCTGCGGGATTCGGTGAGAGAATTTGCCAACCAGGTCGAGGCTAGCCGTGCCGAACTCGCACTCCAACTGGGCCGGGGAGGTTTTGCCATCGATACCATGCGCGGGGCACAATTTGAACAGGCACTGCGATTGCACATACTTTCTCAATACTCTGCCCGATTCAGTCTGATGCAGCGTCGTCCCACGCTCACGCCTTTCGAATTCTATGCCCAAATCCGCGAAATGCTCGCCGAACTCTCATCCCTCTATCCCGACCAGCCGCAGATATTTGCCGCACCTCCCTACAACCATGACAAGCCGCTCGGGGCGATGCTGGAAATCATGGACAAAATTCGATCCCTGCTTCGCGGAGCGGTGGCGGCCAGATTTCTCAAGGCCGACTTCGCCTATGATGCCGGGGCGCAGATGTTTAAGACCACCCTCAGCGATGAGCAACTTACGGCCCCCAGCGAGTATTTTCTGGCCATTCGTACCCGTGAAGACCCGATCGCCGTCGCCAAACTCGCTGAAAATCAGGATCAGTTTCAGGTTGCCGCGCCGAGTATGGTAGGCCGCCGTATTTTCGGCCTCAAGCTTCAGGAAGAACGTTATCCGCCGGTGGAATTGCCGGCCCAGGTCGGGTTAAACTACTTTCGTATCAATCGGTCCGACAGCAAACGAATGTGGGATAAAATTTGTGAAGAAAAAGGCATCGGTATTCGCTGGCTTGGTATCGAGACGACCGATTATGCGATAACCTTGTATATGACGATGCCGACATAGGTTACACCCGTTTGACGGATGTCGAACGGTTTTACAGCGTTTCAGGGAGCATGCCGGTTATGACGCTTTCAGAACTTGTTGAACCCATCCTCCAGTATGTCTGCCGCCTGAACCGTTCCGCCCGAAACGGCGGACAATTGGACGCAGACCAGGTCCGGCTTGAACTCAAGGGACTTCTGGCACAGGCCAAAACGCAGGCGGCCGGTGCCGGACTAGCGGATCAATTCACGAATATGGAACTTCCGCTGATATTTTTCCTCGATTTCACCATCAAGGAGGGGCAGTACAATATTTCCCGCAAATGGAAGGAAATTGCATTCGACTATAACGAACTCGGCGGCGATGAAAAATTTTTCGATCTCCTGGACGAAACACTGAAGGAGCCGGGCCGGGCGGCGGAAGAACGGCTCGTGATTTATTACGAATTGCTGGGCCTCGGATTTTCGGGCTGGTATTCCGGACAGCCCGAACATCTCCGAAAAAAACAGAAGGAAATCTATGCCCGGATTGCCGGCATTCTGCCGGAGGGGGAAAGTCGGAAGATATGCCCCGATGCCTACGAGCACGTCAATACCGAGAATCTCATAGAACCTCCCGGCGCCCGGCTTCTGGCTTTCGGCGTGGTACTGGTCGTCTGCATCCTCGGGCTCTTTATTGCGAATGTGTATCTTTACCACGAGAGCGTCGCGGATTTGACCCGATCTCTCAACGGCATATTGCAGGGCCGATGACCATGGGAACTCGAATGTCATGGGCTGCTTCATTCGTAGAAAGTCATGAGCTGATATGAATTTGTTATCGATATTTCAGAATCTGTCGCCCAATGCAAGAATGGGATTTGCCGCCGGTTCCACCGCCGTGATCATCGGTGCCCTGGCGCTGTTATTCCAGAGGCATCTCGTATTTTTGGTGCTCCTGCTTGTGCTGGCCGTTTTGGCCGTTATCAGCTTCCTGCTCGTCCGCATGTTGCTGCGGGCGCTGGCCAAACGTAAAGCCAAACCGATGGAGCGGGGTATCGCGGGAAACCTTTCCGCGGCACCAAGCCAGATCAACGCCGCCCAGAAGCTGGCGGATCTCGACAGCCTGCGCCGGTCGTTCCAGGCTGGCGTGGATAAATTCAAGGCGGCGGGAAAAGACCTCTACAGCCTCCCCTGGTACGTGTTGGTGGGGCAGCCCGGCTCAGGTAAAACGGAGGCCATTCGTCACTCGGCCATCGGATTCCCTCCGGGACTTCAGGATCAGCTGCAGGGCGCCGGCGGCACCATCAATATGAACTGGTGGTTCACCAATCACGCCATCATTCTGGATACGGCCGGCCGACTGATGTTCGAGGAAGTTGCGCCCGGAGGGACCAGTGAATGGCAGGAATTTCTCAAGCTGCTTCGCACCAGTCGTCCGAACTGCCCGATCAACGGCATGCTGCTGGTGATTCCTGCTGAAAGTCTGCTCAAGGATACCGCCGATGTGATTGCCAAAAGCGCCGGCAAGATCGCACAGCAGTTGGATATGATCCAGCGCACGCTGGGGGTCCGTTTTCCGGTATTTGTGCTCATCACCAAATCAGATTATCTCACCGGATTCAACCAGTTTTTTGACGATCTCACCGATCCGCAACTTCAGCATCAGATCATGGGTTGGTCCAACCCCGCCCCGCTGGATGAACCGTTCAAAATGGAGGCGGTGGACGCGCATCTTCAGGAAGTGCGGCGGCGTCTGATTGAGCGCCGGCAGCGTCTGCTGCTGGACCCCGTCAATACGGAAGACGCTGGCGCCCGGCGCCTGGATCAGGTGGATGCCCTTTTTGCATTGCCCGATGCGGTTACAAAAATTGCCCCACGCCTGCGGCAGTATCTCGAGACGATATTCGTTGCCGGCGAGTGGTCGCCCAAACCGCTGTTCCTCCGGGGCATTTACTTCACGTCCTCCATGTCCGACGGCAAGACCCTTGATGCCGACCTCGCCCAGGCTCTGGGCATATCCGTTGATGCTCTGCCGGCCAGCGGGGTGTGGCGCCGCGACCGTGCCTATTTTCTCAAAGACCTCTTCCTGCAGAAAATCTTCCGCGAAAAGGGGCTTGTCACCCGCGCCTCCAACGCCATGAAACTGCAGCGGCAGCGCAAAATCGCTCTCATCGCTGCCGGCTTTGCCGTCGTTGCGATCCTTCTGGCCCTGACGTGGTATGGGTTCAACACCTTTAAAACGGACGTGGATAATCAGCGGCAATACTGGCACAACGCGGCCGTGATATATCGCTCATCGGATGGTGACTATCTGAATATGATCCGCCGCGATCGCCATGCCCTCGGCACACCCCGGTTTAACTACGCAGGCATCACCGAGAAAATCGACGGGCAGACTCTGGCCGACTTTTTTGCCCGCGGACTGAATCTGGTTCGCAGGCCCATTCATATTCCTGTCATATTTCGTCCGGTTGCGATCCTGGGGGGAGAGGTCAATGCGGATCGCCTCAAGGCGTACCGGGTGATGTTCAATGATCACATTGTCGCACCGCTGGTCGCCGCAACCGAGGCCCGGTTACTCTCTCCTCCGCCTTCAACGCCGCCCCGGCCCGGCGAAGCGACGGCACAGACTCTCGCCCTGATTGAACTCATCAACCTGGTCCGCTCGCACCGTCAGGGTATCACCGGAAGTAAGGCGGTATCGGAAAGCGAGCATCTTAATTCCCTGGCGCGATTCGTTCTCTCACCTGCGGATTACCAAGCATACAAAACGTACCAATCGGCCTCCGTCGCTGAAACACTCAAACACCTCTACCGCTCCAACCGGCAGTGGCCGCCCCACAAATTGCATCTGGCGTCCGATCAGAATTTCTACCGCGCCCTGCGCTTGGGTGTCGTTCATACCATTGATGTGTGGAACCGGCGTGTGGCTTCGGGTAATGCCTCGCTGGCCGCTATCCTGAATCTGCAACAACATCTCGCCGCCTTCAATCATACTGAAAAATCATTAATCCAATGGGCGCAGGCGTACTCATTCAGTGATTCGGCTTCTGCCGGCCGCCTCGCGTGGGACAAGGTTTCCCATCTGCTCGGCAAGCTCTCCGGAATGTATGCACAACTGACGGCGGAACTCTCAAACCTGTCCCGCAGTCAATCGCTGCTTGCTGCATATGAAACCTCCGCATCGCATCTGATCACCCGTCGCCGTCAAGCATTGGAACTGCTCGCCCGCAACACCCGATGGATCGATACCCTCGGATCGCATAAAAAATTGCCGGCCGAGGCTTTATCGGCAGCGCTCGGGGGAAAATTGCCACCGCAGGGTATGGCGGATTTGCTCGCTCTGCGCAGGTACATTCTCGCCGCCGAAGCATCCGCCCAATCGCCTCTGGCGGCAATGGCCGCAAAGATTCACACCATCGATCAACTCGATCTGGCGCTTGTGCAGGGACACCGCGAACTGACATTACGCAGCCGAATTTATCTCGCGGCGGCAAAATTGCTCACCTCACCGGCCGCCCCGACCGATGTGCTGGCCGTTTCCCGCTGGCTCAGCGAGTTCAACGCTCAGGCTGCCAATATCCGCAGTGCGGCGTCCGCGACGTCTGCAGGTTTGTCGAAGGCCGGACCCGCGCCGGCGGCGGCATTTAATCGATCAGCGATCCAGGCCTCCCTCACCGCCCTGGATGTCGTGCGGGCCCATCGCCTCTCCGATGTGATCGCTATGGCAACACAAACCCCCGTATCAGACGCGTCCGACTTGGAACATCTGATCTCCAGCGCCGCGGCAAAATTGCCATTAAATCAGAACTATCCCGATATCCCGCTGGTAGCCGCAGCCGGAAAACCATTTAATACCGCTTTTGATCCTCGTATCGGCGGATCGTTGCTGTCCGCCTGGCGCGCCATCGGTAACGATCTCATGGCCCCTCCAGGTTCATCATCGGCTGGTTCTTCGGTGTTTGCTGCCGCAGAATTAATGTCGAGATACAGGCAGTCTGATCCGGCCTATCGCGCATACCGGGATGCTTACGGGCATTACTGGGCGGGTGTGGTGACGGATCAGCTTCAGGTTCCAAACGTCAAATGGCGGCAGTTTTATACCGCGGTTTCAACCCTGCAGATTGGGGAACTTTTCACAAACCTGACCGCCCTTGGGCGTCGTGCTGAGGCCGCGCTGGCTATTCCCGCTGCGTCCGGTTCGCAGGGGTATTGGGCTCGGGCAATGGAATCGATCAAAGCCGGTCGCGCGCAGCTTGACAATGCGGCAAATGAGAGGAGCTGGCGAAAAGTCCTCAACCGTTGGATGCAACTGAGTTCCGACCCGCTTCAGGCCCGCGCCCAGTTGCTGACGGAAAAACCGGTGGACATCTACCGTCGATACATCATTCGCTCGGCGGACCATCCGTCGTTTGTCCAGGCTTATCTGGCGTCGCTGACGCTTGCCGGCGTCCGATCGCTGGCCGACGATGCCCTCTCTCGGGTCGATGCGATTCTCAACCGCTTGCGCCGCAAGCCCGCATTCCCACTGTTTATCCCCGCTCACGGGGGACGACCCACCATCCAGTTTTCATCCGCGACGATCGCCGGTTTTGCGGCCGATATGGATTCGCTGCCGATTTCAACCCATGCCACCACCGATCTGACTCCCGATTCCGCCCTCAATCATCTGCTGCGGATGATGCAGGGGCACGTGTCTTATTCGGTATTCGGCCTTACCACCGAGCAGATGGTCATCGTCAGAAAAATTCTCGCCGCGCTTCACGGAGTCTCAGGCAAGCCGCTGATGTGCCGATTACAGGTGTCCGCCAAGGACAAGACCAATCCGGCTGACAACACCGCCCAGATCATCTGGCCCTATATGACCATGACGGATTCGGGTAAAGTCTTGGGCGTGGTCAGCTTCCGGTCGCCTGCCGCTAATTCTCTCGGCAGCATCCCCGTCCCGGGCGGCGCGCATCAGACTCTGAAATTGAAATTTTACGAATCAGATCCGAATTCGGTGCCGGTACCCAAACCCAACCATATCATGACATTTAGCGGCCCTTGGGCGCCGCTGCAACTGCTCTACCTGTATCATGCCCGAACAACCGACGGGCGGCACTGGCGGATCGTCATCGAGACCCACGACCAGTTCAAGGCGGCCCGTAAAATGGTGCTTTCACTGACGTTTTCCCGACCGCTGCCACGCATCTCAGTCTGGCCGCGTGCCCACGCTCCCTGACCGGTACTCAATACGTCTCTGTAGAAAGTGACAACTCGATGGCATTTTTATCCAGACTTACCGCTCGAATCATGCAGCCCAGAGTCGGCTCGCCGGAGCTGACATTTCACGTCATCGGCAAGCACCCCGCATGGGATGACCACATGCCGGATCAGGGCGTTGCCAATCAGACGGTGCTGGATTTCAAACAGCGATTTTATGTCGAGGCGCTCGCAGGTAACATCAATTCTGGCTCCTGGAAGCATCTGCCTGAACCCGAACTCATCCCCTGCTTTAATCATCGATTCGTCCATCAGGTGGCGGATACACTGCTCATCGGTGGAATCTGGTCTTCGAGTGATGGCAAGGGCCGCAATCTTTTTCCGCTCATCGGTATCGTCTATTCACGCGGGCTCGATCCGCAAGGTGCATTCTCCGCCGCTGGTCCGATTCTTGCCGCTTTTTATGAAAAAAACAGCGGTAATCCGACTGCGGCAGGACTTGAATCAGCCATTGAGGAGGCGAGCTCGGCACTGGCGAAACGGATAGCGGTGATCGCACCGATGAATCAATTGGTTTCCAAGCTCAGCGGATCGCAGGTCGCCGGGCTATTGAAATCCGCTCCTGATCCGCGTTCCCGCGCCAGGCTCCTATATGCCCTGCGGCGATCACTCCTGCAGGTGAAAGATAATCTGCCCGACCGGGCGGATTCATTTTATGATCTCATCCGTCTGCCGGGTGTCGGCGGCGGCGGGCCCGGTGATCCTTCTCTGATTCAATGGCCGATGTGGTATCTCTCGCTGGTCGGACGCACGGTGCCCATGACGGCGGTATCCCATCAGGGAAGGCCGGACGATCGGTTCACAGATTTGATCGCTGGTGCCATCAAGCCCGCGAGCATCTTCCCGTTGCGGGCCAGTCGTGAAAAAATTCCTCTCTGTACGGATATCCCTTTTGATCTCGATGACGCTTTCATAGCGCGTTGTGAAGCTTATCTGGCCGATTGTCTGCGGGCCGATCAATCAACGGCTCCGGACCTCCCCGATGAGGGACGTTAAATTCGTATCCTATGAAATATCCGTCACCGCGCGTGCTTTGGCGCAGATCTCGGCAAATTCCATTTCCGGATCGCTGTCGGCCACAATTCCGGCCCCGGCCGCATAGCAAAACCGGCCCGATTCCCATACCGCGGTGCGTATGGCAATATTAAAACTACCCCGGCCGCAGCCGATCCATCCGATATTACCACAATAAACACCCCGTGCACCGGGCTCGAGTTCACCGATGATTTCCATAGCGCGAATCTTCGGCACGCCCGTGATAGATCCGCCCGGCAACATACCTGCGAGAATATCCCCCCAATGGTGCCGCGCCGTGCCGTGAATGACAGCGTAGGTCTGCCAGATGCTCGGCAGAGCCTCCAGCCGTCGCGGATCAATGATCTTCACGCTGCCCGTGGCACACACCCGTCCCAGGTCATTGCGCAATAAATCGGTGATCATGGCAAGCTCGGCCTGTTCTTTTTCGCTGTGCATGAGGCTTTCAGCCGCCTGCCGATCCAGATCGTGATCCTTCGTGTTACGTCGCCGGGTACCTTTAATCGGGCAGGTGATCAGCTCATCGCCGATCCGATTCAGAAACAATTCCGGCGACGTGCAGCAGATCGCCTGCGGGCCACTTCGAATGTACGCCGAATATCGCCCCGGATTGGCGGCATACATGTCCTGCCACAATGCCAATGGATCGGCCGCTTCACCCAGCCAACGGCGGCTGAGATTAAGCTGATAAATATCGCCTGCCGCAATATAGTCGAGCACCTTCAACAAAGCCGATGTGTATTCGTCCTTCTGCGGAGCACTTACTTGCCGCATAATCGTCGGCGGGCGCCGTGGTTCCCTTTCGGCCTCCATCAGGCGATCTTTCATGTCATCAAGCAATCCGTTATCCGGCACTTTGCCGATGGATGTTGCGGCCAGCACCCAGCGACCAGGTTCAGGTAAAATATAATATTGCTGATAATACCGAAAACTGGCGAGGAGATCCGTCCTGTGGTGTGGCGGCAGTTCAATCCCTCGCCCCGCTTCATAGCTGAAATAGCCGATCCATCCCACACCGTCCGGCAGCGATTGCGGCTTACCCCCGGTAAATTCCATCCGGTCGCAGAGCCTGCGGATTCCGTCGCCGTGGGAAAGATGATGTTCTTCGGTTCTGCAATCCGGCCTTCCGATCTCGCATACATGTAAAGCGCAACCATCTGCCTCCGCCCGAAGTTGAATTTCAATCAATGGAACGGCGGCGACGATCATTGCACCAAACCATCCCCCGGTCAGTACGGCCATGTCGCACTTTGCCCGGTCCAGGGTTTGTGCCAGTTGTTCCGCCGTTGCCGAGCAGCCATACGTTGCCGGCGGAGTGGCGTGAATATCGGTGGCAGCCGGGGGTAAGGTTAACTTGGTTGACAAAGTTGATCCATCCACGGGCATCCCCACGGTTCAGACAAAGCCGACAAAAAACGTTACACTACCGCCCGGCGGCGGAGCATGATGCGTTGCCCCAGGATTCCATATGAGTGATCGTTGATCGGCGGCAACAGGTTGGGCTCGCAACAGTCATAGGCTCCTTCATCGGTTCCCTCATCGTGTCCGATGGAGATGATACGCTCAACGCCCGGCTCCGTGGAGAGCCCGGGCATCTGAGACGCAGGCGGTGGCGGTAAACCGCCGGTACCCGGAGGGATCGCCGCATGTGAGGAAAAGGAATGTCCAGCAATCGAACGGATTCATCTCCCGGACTTAAACGTGAAGCCGGGGTGATTGGTTTGCTCTATGCCAGTCTCGGAGCGATTATCGGTTCGGGTTGGCTTAAAGGTCCTCTTAACGCGGCGGTGCACGCCGGTCCTTTGAGCCTTTTTTCATGGATCATTGGCGGCGTCGCGATCCTGCTGTTGGCGATTGTCTACGCTGAATTGGCGACGCTTTTTCCCCGGGCCGGAGCCGTGGTGCATTTTCCCCGGCTTACCCATGGCTCGTTGCTGGCGCGAATCTGGAGCTGGATATTATTTCTGGCGTATGTGAGCGTTGCCCCGGCCGAGGTCGTGGCATCGTTGAATTATCTCGATGTCCTTGTGAAGCGTCTTTCTCTGCACTGGATTCCGCCGTTTATCTATCGCAGTGCCGGTGGGGCCAATCTGCTTACCGGGACGGGCATGATCATCGCCATCGCCATGCTCGCCGTATTTACGCTGCTGAATTTTCTGGGTATTAAATGGGCGATGCGCATCAGCAATACCGCCGGCTGGTGGAAGCTGGCCGTTCCGCTGCTCACGGCCATCATGCTTCTGGCAGTCGGGCATCACTGGCAGAATTTTCACATCAATCCGGCCGAGAGCCGCTCGCAGGTTGAGGGCATCTTCACTTCGCTGAGCACGGCCGGGGTGCTTTTCAGTTTTCTCGGTTTCAGGCAGGCGGTTGAACTCGCCGGTGAGAGTACCAATCCCAAACGCAATATTCCCATCGCGGTGGTGGGATCGGTTCTGATCGGGTTGCTGATCTATCTCTTACTTCAGGCAGGATTTATCGCTTCGGTCGATCCGCACACGCTGGCCCAAACCGGGTGGGCCAAAATCACCACCGCCGGATACCTGGCTCAATTTGGTGCCGCTCCCTTGGCCGCCGCTGCGCAGGCACTGGGTCTGGTCTGGCTGACGTACATCCTCTATGTTGATGCGGTTATTTCACCCGGCGGAACCGGGTTCATCTATATCACCACATCGGCTCGCGTTATATCCGCCATGGGCTCCGACCACCTCATCCACAAGGTGTTTTCCAAACTCAATCGCAATGGCGTTCCATGGGTTGCATGCGTGCTGGCGTTTCTCGTCGGCATCATCTTTCTTCTGCCGCTGCCGAGCTGGTCGCAATTGGTCGGCTACATCTCCTCGGTCAGTGTGCTTTCATACGGTATCGGGCCGGTGGTGCTTTTATCCCTGCGCAAGATGAGGCCGGAATCGGAGTATCCGCGCCCATTCCGCCTGCCGGCCGCACGGATTCTCGCACCCATCACCTTCATCATTTCAAACCTGATGATTTACTGGTCCGGACTCAAAACGCTTGAAGTGTTGATGATCGCACTGGCCGTCATTTTTATCGCGTTTATTGCCTGGCGGCTCCTCAACGGGCGGTCGCTGGGGGAGTTGGCTTGGAGAAGCACGTGGTGGGTTGCACCTTATCTGCTGGGGCTCGTTTTACTGGATTACATCGGTCCGCATCATCTGGTGGGGGGTATTAATCTCATGCCGTTCCCCTACGATACGCTCGTCGTAGCGGCTTTCAGTCTGGGGATATTTTATCTGGCCGTCCACAGCAGCGTTTCAATCGAGGAACTCGAGACCTACATCGCCACTCAGGAACTTTAGCCGATCCGCCCGGCCGTGGTACCCTCTGTATGAAAACTCAACTTTCAACAGCCAACGGCATGAACCGCAGGGGACGGGCTGCGGCGCCGCGGAGCAGATGAATCACGACCATCGCAAATGCGAGCCGGTGGATTTATTCCACCGGCACCTGCGGCGCTCCCATTATGCCGCCGCCACCACCGCCCGCCGTTTGATTCCGCCTGCCCCGCGCGTTATGGTTCTCCATAGATATTGAAATGTCGGGGTTCGTATGGCCGCCACCAATGAAAAACCAATGTCCGGCTCGGAAACGGACCGCCGCCGCAAGCGGCCGATGGTGAATAATCCCTATCAGGGGATGGCGCTGGATGCGGTGACGGGGCTGTATGATGAGCGCTTCCGAAATTACAGCCCGCCGCTGGGAAGATGGACGAGCCAAGACCCGCTGAGATATACCAACCGTGCGAACATATGCCAGTTCGTCAATTCCTCGCCAGTGGGGAATGTGGACGCCGAGGGGGAAGCGACGGAGCGTTTTCGCATCCCGCTCTTAGAGGGCGAGATTCCATTGGATTGGTCGTTCACGCCAACAATAATAACTGAGGAGGAACTCCGCGTGGCAGCGACCTGCAAATCGCCACCGGAGATCGTAGCTTCACAATTAACCGGCACAAGTTATTTCAACGCCATCGCCCAGGACGCGCGGTTGGTCACGGAAACTTGGATAGGTGACATCCATTCACCAAATATCGCCGGCAACATGAAACGGTACACGTTCAAGGTGTTCGTCGATTACTATAAAATCACACAGGGGGTCTCCCCTGGGGGCGTCCAATTTGGGTTGGCCAGGGATATCCCGGCGGGAACGGTTGTGAAGCCCGAGTCCATGACGGTTAAGTGGTGTTCAGAGGGGGTGCGCATTGAGTGATTCGCCAAAAGGGTGGCGCCCTTGGCGCGCCGGCTCAATTGGGTTGGCGGTCAGTATCCTGCTGGTAATCTTCGTGCTGCTGCCGATGGACACGGGCTCGCTCACCCATGGAGGTGTGGACGTCCACCCTGTGGCCTGCACGTCATGGGCCGGAAAAGGGGGCGCGCGGACCGCAATCACCAAAATTTCGTTGCCGCTCACAGGCGATACCACCCCGGCGTTCTGGGGCGAGCCACCCCATGTGTTAATAACGATTCGTTGGCGGCGCGGCACCAAGCCGCGAATAGTGGGCGCTAACCTTGAGGGCGTCGCATCGGAAGGGGCCTCTCAGCTTGGCGTGTTTTATAGCGTTTCGCTCAGGAAGCCAGAGGCGTCCATTAAATCTTTTCGCCCCACAGTGCGCGGTGGCGTGCGGGGGATGAGCGTCCGTCTCACGTGTAGCGTATACGCCGTCGAGACGGCAGGTTTTGTTGGTTTGAACGAAGGCCTCCGCGAGGTCGTAGGACCGCTGCGGGCGCGGGTCTTTGTCGCGGGCCAAAAATAGTGTGCGGCCAAGCATGGCCATTATTGGAGGTACTGAATGGAAATTCCGGCGAGCCCACCAGGCAGGCATCGGTGGTGGGAGGCCACTTGGATTGTTGTCGCACTGTGCTCGTTTCTCGGTGCCAACGCCTTGGCCGTCCTTTACGCGGTGCATTTCCGGTACACATTGCTCATTGGCGATCCCCCGCGTTACGCGGTGGCACGTTCCGCCGCGTGGTTCGGTGTCGCGATGATCTTACCGGCCGTGCTGGCAGTGTCGTACGGCCGTGCCGTGCCAGCAGACGATGGCGTCATCAGACGCTGGCTACCGACTTTAGCCGTGTTGGCGGCCAGTGCCCTGGGGATCGCCCAGTTGGCAGCGTGGTGCTTCTGAACGAACGGCTAATGTCCTTACGACGTGCATCCGATGGGGATTTCCGCGTCGTGCAGATTTTGACCTGTCTTTTAGATTTTTTCAGGAGCGGACCGATAGGCCAGCGCGGCTGGCTGCTCACCTCAGAGCATCGGCGGGCCGATTTTGCGGCAAACGCTTATCACGGCAGCTTTCCGGCCGGGCCCCGGCGCGCTACGATTCCATTTTGAGGCGGCTATGGCCACGGCTACGGGCTTACGGCCTCATTAACCTCAGCCTCTGCGTACCACCGCGTCCTCAGCGGTAAAAATATTATCAGCTCATGGCTGCAAGATGCATAGGGGTGGTGCGATAAAGTGGGTAGCTCCAGTGACGAAATCTCCGTGTGAGAAAAAATGAATGACATCATGTCGCAGGCATGAAACTGGATATCACATTAAGGTGCGGATTAGCCGGCACATTTAATGTGCCGCGTCGCTGCCTGAGCACGCAAGCATAGGACAGATGATCCGCAGCGCCCAAAGCCAGACGTCTCACCGGGGCGCGAAGAAATTCCAGGGGCAGGCGAGGCCCCCCTAAAAAATTTCTCCGCACCATCGTTGCTTCTGCGGTAAAAAAACGATCACCTTCGTGCGCAGCACGATTCCTGCATGCTCTCTTGTTCAACCGCTTAACTGTCACCGGATCTGCCGGCGCCGCCCGCTGCAGTCTGAGCGGTTAAAAAGGGTGGCTGCGCTATTTGGGCGCCCGGAAAAAATTGCCGCCCCTCGGGATCGTCTTATTATTCGACACCACCACGGATTGACCCTGTGGTATATTTTCAAGGTTTGATATCATCTACACGGTATTGCCGTGATAGGCACGCTGGAGCAGCCATGTCGGATCTCTTTGAAACGCACAGACAGCAACGCCGCGAAAAAGTCCTGCCGCTTGCCGCCAAGCTCCGACCCTCGACTCTGGATGATTTTGTTGGTCAGGAGCATCTGCTTGCCCAAGGTGCACCTCTGCGGCTGCTGATTGAAAACGATTCGCTTGGCAGTGCCATCCTTTTCGGCCCGCCGGGTTGCGGAAAAACTTCGGTAGCCCGCCTGATTCAAGCACGCACACGGCGTAAATTTGTGTCGATCAATGCGGTTTCCGCCGGTATTCCCCAAGTGCGGGAGATTATTGCTGACGCCAAAACCCTGCTCGAACAGACGGGGTGCGGCACGATCTTATTTATTGATGAAATACACCGCTTTAACCGGGCCCAGCAGGATATTCTCCTGCCCGATGTCGAATCCGGAGTTATTACGATTCTGGGTGTGACGACGCAGAATCCATTTTTTGCCATCAACGCGCCGCTCATCTCACGCTGCAGGCTTTTTGAATTCAAAGCCCTCACCACAGCCGATATTGCGGCGGTGATTCGGCAGGCGCTTTCACAACTCCATGACCGCACTATTGACAATCATCATCCGGTGATCTTGGCCGACGACGCCCTCGAACTGCTGGCATCACAGAGTGACGGCGATGCCCGGCGGGCGCTTTCAACATTGGAAACTGCCCTTGAACTGGCGAACCTGCGGGCGAAAGAAAATACGCCGTTAACCGCCGCCGATATCCGCGAGGCCCAACAGGTGCGGCCGATCTATTTCGATCCGACGGGCGACGAACATTACGACATCACCAGTGCCCTGATAAAAAGTATCCGCGGCAGCGACCCGGACGCCGCGATTTACTGGCTCGCTAAATTATTAGTGGCCTCGCAGGATGTGCGTTTTATCGCTCGGCGCATCGCGATCGCCGCCAGTGAAGATATTGGCAACGCGCAACCCGCAGCCCTGTCCATCGCTGCGGCGATGGTTCAGATGGTGGAATTTCTCGGTATGCCCGAGGCCCGCATCCCGCTTGCCCAGACAGTGATCTATCTTGCATGCAGTGAAAAGAGCAATTCGGCAATCTGTGCCATCGACGCCGCCATGGATGCCGTACGCAACGGTACTTCGATTCCCGTGCCCCCGCATCTGCGTGATACTCATTATGCCGGGGCGGCCCAGCGCGGCCATACCGGTTATCTCTATCCGCATGACTATCCGGACGGCTGGGTCGATCAGGATTATCTGGGAAGTAAGCTCCAATTTTATTTTCCTACTGACAGGGGGGTGGAAAAGCGTTTTGCCGAATTTCTCGCCCGGCGCCGAAATAAGCCCGACACGCCCCCCAATGGGAGCGACACGCCACCATGACGAAATCGGAATATCGAAGATTCATGAAATCTGTCCTGCAGGCGATTCCGTCGGCACAACGGGCGGTTAAATCGCAGGCTGCCTGTGAACAGATGATTCGGACGGCTGAATTTCAGGCCGCCCGCAATGTGATGCTTTATCTGCCCATGCCAGAGGAACTGGATGTTGGTCTACTGGCAAAAGCCGTGCTCCAATCCGAAAAGCAGTTACTGCTCCCGCTGGTGGATTGGAATCAGCGACAGATGACACCCATGGCGGTGCAAAGTTTCGAGGGTTATGGTGATCCGCAACTCCCCGGTATCCGGCAGCCGATGGGGGGAGAGCCATTTGATATTGGCCGGATTGATCTGGTCGTAACCCCCGGATTGGCGTTTGGTTTTGCGGGTGAGCGGCTCGGTCGGGGCAAGGGATTTTACGATCGTTTCCTCTCTCAGCGGGATCTATCGGCGCTGCGGACGGCCATGGCATTTCACGAACAATGCAGGGCGGAAATTCCGATGGAACCGCATGACGTCTCTCTGCAGATGATTGTCACGGATAAGGAGGTGCGGCGCGTGAAACCGCTTCGGTAGTGTTGCGGCGGATGATGAGATATCAATGTCCGGCCTCATAATGTTCCGCCTTTGGATGGCATGGGTGCGTGAGTTCAAATCCCGGACGCTTGCCGCCGAGGGCAAAACTCCTATTATTTGATCGGATTCCCGGATTGTTCATGGCGTCCGGAATAATTCCACAGCGCGGTTTGGAGTTGCATGGCAAAGGGTAGACGGCGTAAATCGCAGGGGCGCGAGCGATGGCTTTGGGTGATCGTCGCCGCGCTGATCTTGTGGGGCGGATATCAGATATGGCAGGTGCGTCGGCAGATTGTTGGACAACTTCACAGTAGGCATCGACCGCACCACAAAGCTGCCGCTGCAAAAGTCGCGGTCGTAACCACATCCCCGGAAATCAACGTATCATCCTCGCCGCCCGTGCCTGCAGACACTGAGCTTATCGCGCAGAAACCTCCGCACCCCATTTCACCCGCCGAACTCCGCGCCGCAGAGCAGTTTCTCAAACAAGGAATACGTCTTGCCGATGGGCACCATTTAATTTCGGCCCGATTTCGCTTTGAGCGAGCCTGGCACCTTGTTGCTGGCCATCAAACGGAAATTGCCCGCCCCATTAGAAAATGGCTTTCAAAAATAAATACCCACACGCTTCTTGCGGGCGTCGCGTATCCCCGTGACCCGTGGATTCGCCTCATCGAAGTACCACCCGGCGCCACACTTGAACGTATTGCTCATCTCTATCGTATTACGCCGGCCATGCTCCTGACGCTGAATCCTTTGCTCAATCCGCGCGACATGCGGGCAGGCAGTTGGCTCCTGGTCATCCTCGGTCCCTTTGATGCACGGATTGACCTGTCGCATCACCGCATCGACATACTCCTTCATCACCAATTTGTGTTAAGCTACCGTGTGAAAATACCCGGCGTCATAAATCCTCGGCCCGGTGATTATTCGGTTGTGCGTTCATCGCTCTCGGCGCCGGTTCAGGGAATGCCCGAGTTCATCGGTATGACGCTTGCGGGGCGGATTCATGGTAGGCAGGAAACGGTTAAAATGAGTAATGTGGATTCGCCGAACATCGATCTGGTCATGACGACGCATTCGTTGGCGGAATTGGTGCGAATGTTGAATCCGACCTTTTCGGTGGTACGGATACGACCCTAGGGACTTTGCTCCTGGAGATTTCTTTGGCACTGCTCGTTCAATGTCATCAATGTGGGAAGGTGCTGGAGCTTGACGATGGATTTCGCGGCGGTGTCTGTCGTTGCAGTCAGTGCGGTGCTCTTCTTCGAGTGCCGATGACCGATACGCGGGAGGTGCAAAAATCACGCCCGGCGGAGCCGGCCGGACCCGCGAATAAGCGCACTTCGATTTCCGGCGGCGATGGATCGGCAGCCCCCAATGCTTCATCTCAATCAGGCCGTCCTGAAACGCCCGACATTCCGTCCTCTCATCGGCCCGGACGTCCGGAGTCTCCGGGCGCATTTTCCGGCAGTGGCTCTCTGCGACCGGCCCGTCCCGAGTCGCCGCTTACGGAACGCCTTGCTCAGCGTCCCGCCGCGCCGCCGGATATCGGGATCTCCAGCGGTATTCGACGCTCACAATCCCCCGCACCCCGTCAGCAGCCGGGCAAGGTGCAGCCCCGCAGCGATTCTCGTGATCATGGGCGGCACGCGACTGCCGGCAGCCGTAAACTCGCCAATCTGCCGATCTGGGTTTATGCGGTTGCGGCCGCGGTCGTCTTGCTGATTGTGGTTGCCATACTTATTTGGGCGATTTTTGCGATTACCAAGCCCTCATCTGCGCCGTCCGCCGCTCACAGAGTCCCCCCCAGGACGGCGCCGATTTCGACGGTTCAGTTTTTGGGCATACCCATAAAATCCGGGAAAGTGATATTTTCCCTAGATGGATCTTCCGCTAATGGAGGGAGTTTTAATCTTCTCGTGTCCATGTTAAGCACGACCTTAACTCAGCTTTCTTCCGCGTCGCACGTCAGGATTGCGGTCTGGACACCGTCTGGTCTGAAGCTTTATCCCAATAAAGGTTGGTTGACGGCCAGCAACCAAAAAAAGGTTTTTCACTCCCTTCTGAATTATTCTCCTTATGGCAGTACATCCATCACGAAAATGATGATTCGTACCCTCAAACTGGGTGCAGAGCAGAATATCTTTACTACGCAGAAAATCATTGTGCCCGCCGATCTTGTCACCGCTGTTCGTCCAGCCATACACCGGGGGCAGAAAATTGACGTCATCTCGATTAACGGTGAAACGCATCTGCTGAAAAAGCTGGCCGACTCGACCGGCGGAACATTCAAAATGGTGTCGCTTTCCGACCTGCAGTAGTTCGGCGGCCAAGCGGGCTTCCTGGATAAGCCTTCCGTCGGATCCATGGCCCCGACCTACTTCATGTGCATGATATATTTCATTGAAAATTCACGAAGTGGTATCCATGCATCCTGAATATCAATGATCTTTCTTAAAGTTCGGTTCCCGCGAATATCCGCTCTCGAGAACCGAGGGTCGTGGCGGAAAGGGTTGTACAATGGATCGCCCACATAAGCCTGCCGCCACGCCATATTCGGAATCGACACGCTGTAGACTTCTACCTGCGGGAATTCGCCGCTCAGCAGCAATGGAATAAACAGATTCGGCGGAGGAAATGAGAATAAATACGGTTCCCAGACCGGACCGGATGTTCCACACGCCTTGTGCTTGAGCAGATTGATGCACCAGGCGGTATCGGTCGGATTATGAAGAGAATCAAGTTCAAAACTCGCTACATGGTAACCCACAAACCCCGGTACCCACTGACAGCAGTTCACGAAGTGATGCACCGAATACCATCCGCAATACACAGCACAATCCGGGCTCTCGGCCCGCTTAAAAAGGGCGGGTACATCGTTGAGGACCACAGGAATTTTGGCTTCCACCTTCAGCATGGCTGCGGTCCGGCGCAGCAGACGGTCAAATTGACTGTACGGGTCGGTTCCGTGGAGGCCGCGGGCGTCAATGTACACCTTCCCGCGCAACCCGCGCGCTTCCACACGTAATCCGCGCGCAATCATCGCCTCCACCATCTGAATATTCAGACCATCGATGCGGCTGACCATCATGATCCGCGGATGCAGCGCCGCCAGATCCGCATGCCAGTTCTCCAGTTGGATCGGGTTTTGATACCAGTCAGAGTGGTAGATACGGCCGTACCAGAGCATCATCAGATCGCTGTCGAGGCTCGATTTGCTGTGCACATGAAGCAGATAGGTAATCTGCGAAATATCTTCCACCGCTTCGCCGGTCAAACCGAAAAAACGCCGTTTGATATGACGCATTTCCCGCCGGTTCGCTGCCTTGTATCGATGCACCTTAAGCATGTCATACCGCCGTACCGCAAGCAGCGTCTTGGTTTTCTCCTGTCGCAGGAAGTCGGCCAATTCCATCGATTGCAGGCTTGATCCATGCACATGCAGGCTTTGCGCCATGACGGCTACTCCGAGGCAGTGGCGAAACAATGCCAGAAGCTCCGTGTTATCTGCACCCGTCTTGGCATTCGGATGCCGATTGAAAAATGCCAGCGTCTGGGCCAGCGCCGCCTTGCACTCCAGTGCGGTGGTATAAACGCGGGTTCTTAATTTTCCGCCTGCCAGAATCGTCAGATTGCCGGGGGGCACGATCTTCGGCTTTGTGAGTCCATCCATCGAATCAAGCCGTCGGATCGATGCTTTCAGATCGGTGTTGATTTCAATCAGTCGTGCGCGGAGATGCCTCACCTCCGCCATATCTGCGAAACTTGGACTTTGCGGTCCCACCTTAAGCGGTATGCCATACGTTGTCACGAGACATCGGATTTGGGAACGCATATGGCGTTCCGTGAGTATCTGCCGGATCGCCGCCGCCACCCGGACATCATAAAACGGGGCCGTGATGTCCTGAACATTATCTGGAAGATTCAGTTCGATGATGTTCGCCAGAGGAATGTGCCGGGCGTTGGCGTAATAGTGGCTCAGGGCGATCGACTGGTCATTATTACCGTTTACAACAATGGCAACCTGTGATGGGCGCAAAACCGATAACGCGCAGCATACCGGCAGGCGGATGGTGGAAAAAGTCAGAATCATCATCGCCGCCATGCAGACGGCCCATCGGAGCAAACCGGTCCTGCGCCCCTCAGCGGGTGGTCTGCAGGTAATCGGCTGCATTGACGGCAAGCGCGGACATGATACGTATTCCGACAGGCAGCGCCGCATCCGGGAAATCGTAATGCGGGCTGTGCAGCATCGGATAAGATCGATGCCCCTTCGGACATGTGCCGAGCACAAAAAAACACCCTTGGGTTTTTTGCAGCATGTAGGCAAAATCTTCGCTCCAAAGATAGGGGGTTGTTAATCTTTTAACGTGGCTTTGCCCCAGATGGGCATCTCCCGCCCGAAGCAGTAATTCACTGCTCTCCCCGTCATTGATCACTGCCGGTGTGCTGGAATTGATCTGTATGTTGACCGGGCAGCCGAAGCGTCTTGCAGCCTCCCGGCAGGTCCGCTCAATCCATCGCAATTTTTCCTTTCTGACGGTTTCCGACAGCGTGCGCAGTGTGCCACGCAATACCGCAGAGGATGGAATGATATTGGCGGCAGTTCCGGCTTCCAGGCAACCGATGCTCAGAACAACGGCCCGATCCGCTCCGGCTTTGGATCTCGAAATGTGGAGTTTCGTCGCCAAATAACCGGCACACGGTATCGGGCTGCGTCCCCGCTGCGGCTGCGAGCCATGCGTCCCCCTGCCGTGTATCGTAATTTCAATACTATCAACCGCAGCCAGCAGAACACCGGCGCGGGTCGCAATGGTACCGACCGGCAGCTCCGGCCAGCCATGAAGCCCGAAGACCATATTCGGAAGTACGCCCAACTCTTCCAGCGCCCGATACATCACCTCTCCCCCGTTATAACCCTCTTCCGCCGGCTGAAAGTAAACGATCACCCCGCTCTCAAGCGTATCGCGCCGCTGCCATAACCAAAGGCAGCTCCCCAGCGCAATGGCCATATGCCCGTCGTGTCCGCAGGCATGCATTCGCCCGGGATGTCGGCTCATATATGCCGCACCCGTCGCCTCCTCAACCGGAAGCGCATCCATCTCGGCGCGAATCCCCACGACACCTCGCACGGTCCGGCGGCCGCTGATAAAGGCGGCGATACCGGTTCCGCCGGCGAGTCCCGCCTTGAACGGAACACCCATGGCTGCCAATTCGCGGCAGATCAATTTTGATGTCAAGTGTTCCGCAAAGGCCAGTTCAGGGATCTGATGTAACTCATGCCGCAGCCGTCGCGCGTAATCAATGATTTCCTCGGTCAGTGGGGCAATGGTTTCGATCTCTGTCGGCATACCGGCTTCCTCAGGCTCAAACCTAGCCGCCTCCCGGCCTTTTTGCAAACCTGATCGCGCCACGATTCCTGGCGTTGAGCATTTGGTTCGATATCCTGCAAATGCGAATTCGTATAACACCACCGACTTTCAATTGAGGCAATTTGCTAATTTATTCAAAAATGGCGTTAAGATATTCGGTATCGCGGGGCAGCATCCGTGTGCCTCCAGAGAGTTGGTTCAGATTAGGTCGGCCGAGGTGGAAACAGTTTGATTCGATTACCGGAGTCATTTCCCCGTGCCCTTGGTGATTGGCTTTTTCTCGCCCATCCGCTCGTTTATATCGCGCTGGCGGTTGTGGCCATTGCTTTTGTATGGCGCTGGTGGCACACACGCCATACTCGATTCCTGATCGCGGGAGGCGGGATCATCGCGGCTACCCTGATCTGGGCCCTGATGGCGTGGTTGGTGGTTACTCCCGGCGAGAGGCTTCGAGGCGACCTCCAGCAGATTCTCAGCGATGCCGCTCATCAGGATGTGGTGGGAATCGAACAATTTCTTGCCCCCGATGTCGTATTTAACAATCAAGACCGGGCCGACATTATCTCAGAACTGAACTACCGCTTATCGCAGGTGCGAATCACCGCCAATTATCTCCGCAGCATTCACATGCGTCGCCGGGGGCGCAGTGCCCAGACAAATATTGTCGTCCTTTCCATCGCCCGCGATTACGGTCCATTAGTCACACGCTGGCGTCTGATCTGGAGGGATCACGCACGACCGGGCCATTGGCAGATTACTCAGATGCAACTGCAAGGCATCAGCAATTCACAAACCAATCCGTAAGGCAACGCAATCGGCTCCGGTCTCAGCTCTCGTGCCGCAGTTTTGGCATCTTTCGGACCACGCCCCCGGCGGCTCCCCGCCGAGGGCCTGTACCATCTCAGGGACAGCTGACTTTCACCGGCCAATACACCACGACGGCACGGGAAAGCGGCTCATCTTTATGCCAGAGCCTCCGGGAATAATTGCGCCCAAACGCTGAAAAAAATACCGGTGTAGTCGCATCACGATTCTACGCTCGCACTGCTGTCAACGTTCTTCTCTCACCTCGTGGGCCGACTATCCCATCCGCGGCGTCTTCACGCTGCCGTTGTTATACCGAGTGCCATCAGTTCAACTGTGGGTCGGCGGGAAAAAATCGATGGCTCAAGTTGGGAGTGATAGCCCGCATGGTCGCAATCCGCGTGAACATGATCCACATCTGTTCCTGCCGAATATCGGCAAATGCCACCGTTTCCGTGGCAGGACACGTCAGCCACGATGCTGTTCCGATTTCAGATTCCAACTGATTCGGGCTCCATCCGGCGTTGCCCACGAAAAATCGTGAAGGCTGTACATTCTCTTCAATAATTTTTCGTATGTCATCGGCTTCAATGGAGTAGTGAAGGCCGTCAATAATGCGTTCCCCGATAATTCGGCGGCCGTCGTGCAGAGCCAGCAGCGGTCCCGGGCAGGGCCCGCCCGCATGGAGCTTGGACGTGTTGGTGCATGTTCCTCCATCCACCTTGGCCCACGCGTCTTTGATCGTCACCTCGAGCGGCCGATTCAAGATGACGCCCATGGCTCCATCCGTATCATGGCGCACAATCAGCACCACCGATCGGTAAAAATTCGGGTCCAGCAAACCCGGCATCGCGATAAGCAGATGACCGCGTAAGTCG
Source organism: Planctomycetota bacterium (assembly GCA_021827645.1). Lineage (GTDB taxonomy): Bacteria > Planctomycetota > Phycisphaerae > WQYP01 > WQYP01 > JAJZGD01. The sequence goes on along the minus strand of JAKAVA010000060.1, from coordinate 26,244 downwards.
GTCATAAGAAAGCTCCAATGTTCAGCACTCTGACTTGTCCGGCACGCTGCACGAAAACAGGTCGATTTACGCCGCTCAGGCAGCGCGATCCATCACCAATGATTTTACCGCCATCGGCGAATTCGCCCGCCAGTCGAGATGATAGCGCCAGTTCCGATCATCCATATTCGGAAAATCGGTACGGTAATGCACCCCTCGCGTCTCCTGGCGCATATTCGCCGATACGGCAATCAATCTTGCCACCTGCAACATATTCTGCAATTCCCATCCCGCGGGTTTGTCGAAATTTTTATCCAGAATATAGCGGCTCCAAAAATCAATAATTTCGGTCGATTCATCCAGTCGCGGTCCGAAACGTTCCACCCCGACATTTCGCCACATCAGCGATCGAAGCGAACTGAGCACATCGAGCATATCCAGTTCCGTCCGCTGGCTTTGGGGTCTTTCGGCAGATAATCTCGGTACAACCGTACCGCGGGGATGCTGGGCCAGCGTCTGGAGCACATGTTGCCCGGCACGCCTGCCGAAAACCAGCGCCTCAATCAGTGAATTGCTTGCCAACCGGTTGGCACCATGCAATCCCGTATAGGAAACCTCGCCCACCGCATGGAGATTTTCAACCGTTGTCGATCCGCTCAGATCGCACACCACTCCCCCGACCATGTAGTGGGCGCTGGGATGCACCGGTATTGGTTGCTTGGATGGATCAATACCAAATTTCTCGCATACATCAAAGATACCCGGAAAACGCGCCGCAAATGCCTCACGCGACATATGCCGGCAATCCAGAAACACGTGTGTGGTTTGTGTTTTCGCCATGTGATCAAGGATGGCCCGTGAGACCACATCGCGCGGTGCCAGGTCTGCCATCGCGTGATAATCCGGCATGAATCGGTAGCCGGCTTTATCAATAAGCTTTGCCCCCTCGCCCCGTACCGCCTCACTCACCAGCGAACGCGTCGCACCCGCGATATAGATCGTTGTGGGATGAAATTGAACCATTTCCATATTGCGCAGGACCGCGCCGGCCCGCCACGCCATCGCATGCCCGTCGGCGGTCGCAATCAGCGGGTTGGTGGTTTCGCGATAAAGCGCCCCCGTTCCGCCGCTGGCCAGGATCGTCTGCCGGGCAAAAATGACGAACAGTCCTTTCGATGCCTCCCACGCCAGCGCACCGAGACACCGATTGTCCATAGTTAATAAATCAATAATAAATGTATGCTCAAGGATGGATATCGCCTCCCGGCTGCGGGCCACCGCCCCCAGACAGTTGGCCAGCTCACGCCCGGTCGAATCTCCCAATGCGTGGACGATCCGCGCAAACGAATGTCCCCCCTCACGCCCGAATGAAAGCTGACCGTTAAGCTCCCGATCAAAATTCGCACCCCATTGGATCAGCTCATTGATCCGGTCCGGACCTTCCCGCACGACGGTTTCCGCCGCCGGCCGGTCTCCCAGACCGCAGGCCACCTGCAGCGTATCGGCAATGTGGCTCTCAAAGGTATCGGCCGCCTGCATGACGCCGGCGATCCCGCCCTGAGCATAAAAGGTGTTGGATTCCGATAACTGGTGCTTGGATACCACCAAGACCTCCGCCCCCTCCGACGCCTCGATCGCCGCACGTAATCCCCCCACCCCGCTCCCAATCACCAGCACATCGGTGGTAATTTGCGGCAGGCGATGCGTCTTAAATGGACATAAATACATTCGCTGCATATTTCAGTGCGGCTCCAAGGGACAACAGTAGTCAACCACAGGATTATATACCACGACGAATATTATCGTTTGTGGCAGTCAGATCACTCCGATCGAGCCTTCACGGCCACGCGCCGTATCTATCTCATGTCGTTCTCTCTCGAGAATCTTGTCTTGCGGGTTGGCCAATGCTTCGCGAGGTGACGCTGGCACACTACCCTTAATTTATGCTAGACTGCTGAGGTTATGTGCACTCTACACGGAGTTGATCGATGTCTATCAAACGCGTCTTCCTCTTGGCCCCAATCTCACACTTGTTCAGCCGATTTGCGATATCGGTGCTCGCCGTCGCCGCGCTGGCTTTTTCCCTGCGGTCCGCGATTGCCGCAACAGCCGTCACCCCGTCGGCAGCCAACAACAAGTACGTTGCCGAGATTCATCTCTCCGGCACGCTTCAGGAATGTCCGCAGGGGTTTTCCTTTTCGCTTTTTAACTGGGGCAGTCAAAATCAGCCGGCGCTCACCACCACAGTGGCATTGATTAAAAAAGCCATTGCCGACCCGCGTATCTCCGGCCTGTTTTTCGATCTCCATGGTTTCGCTTTGACGCTCACACAGGCGCAGGAACTTGGACATTTAATCTCACAGGCCCGGAAGGCCCACAAACCCGTCTGGTTTTACTCCACCAATTACAGTGAGAACACCTACCTTCTGGCGGCACATGCCAATCGCGTTCTCATGTCTCCGCAGGGAAACATCTTTATCCCCGGGGCATCGCTGCAATTGATGTTCTTTCGTGGTCTGCTGCAAAAACTGCATATTCACGCCAATATGATTCAGATAGGTAAATACAAGGGCGCCGAAGAGCCTTTTACCCGATACAGCGCCAGCAAAGCCTTTTCGTCACAGGTGGAGGGGCTGGTCAATGGCTGGTACTCTCAGATCGTCCACACCATTGCCGCCCATCGGCCCGGTATGACCGAATCGGCAGTGGAAAATGCAATTAATCAAGGCTGGTTGACGGCCCAGATGGCTAAGCGAGAACATCTCATCGATAGCCTGGTGAGTCGGCCGGAAATGCGGCATCTCGTTGAGACCACATTCATGGGTGGCTGCCGATTGGAAAGTCATTATGGAAGGCATATCACCAAACCGCTGAAGATCAACAGTCCATTCGCCTTATTTCAATTGCTCGGCTCTCCTCATCACAAAGCGAGATCGACCGAACCGGCCGTCGCCGTCATTTGTGCCTCTGGCGTCATTATGGATGATTCACCAATTAATGATCAGAACACGTCGGTGATCACTCCGTACGGCATCCGTCGGGCGCTGCAGGTTGTGGAAAATAATCCGGATATCAAGGCGGTTGTTCTGCGAGTGGATTCACCCGGCGGGTCAGCCCAAGCCAGTGAATCCATCTGGCAACTCCTCCATGCATGCAAAAAACCGGTTTATGTCTCCATGGGATCAGAGGCGGCGAGCGGTGGTTACTACATTTCAACCGCAGGTAAAAAAATCTTCGCCGATCCGGGTTCCATCGTTGGTTCCATCGGTGTGGTGGGGGGGAAGATCGTCATCGGCGGTCTCTTTAAGGAAGTCGGTCTTGGCGTCGAATCCTTCTCCAAGGGCGATCATGCGGGTCTTTTTGATTCCACCATGTCATTCACACCGGCCCAGCGCGCCTACGTGGCGAAATTGATGCGTCACACCTACAAACTCTTCACCAAACGCGTTATGGAAGCCCGCGGTTCGCATATTAAAAATATCTCTCTTGTTGCGCGTGGACGCCTCTTCACCGGCCGCAGTGCCATCAAGGCAGGACTGGTTGATGAGATCGGTTCTCTCCATGACACCGAAGCTGCCGTCGCCAAGGCTGCCGGAATTCATTCGCCGTATCGTGTGGTCGTGCTGCCGCGCCCGATGTCCCTTTCGCAGATCATCCGCCAGAAACTGGGCCTTGATGCATCGCTCCCCGTGGGGCTCAAGGCCATGATGACCGGCCTGCCCGGCGGCTTCCGCACGCAGATCATGCAGATGTATCAAATGCTCACCGTCTTGCGCAGCGATGATGTCCTTCTGGCAGCGCCTCTGGGTGTGGCGAACAACTGAAACACCGCGATCGGCGGCAGCCGTGTGGCGATTTTCCTGGTGGGGAGGAGAGGCCCGCCACCAATCGCACTTCTCGCGTCACGGGCGGTTAGAACAGCATCCGCGGGGCGGTATCACCGCCGCAAGCGTAACGTGATGCGCTGTTGTTGGCGCATGATGGCCAGTTTCATGGTCTGCCCGGTACGCAACTTCCGCCAGGCTGCGATCACCTGCTTCGCGGCTGTCACACGATGGCCGTTGATGCTCATGATGACGTCGTAGGGCCGAAGGCCCAGCTTCGCCAGTTTTCCATTCTTTGGAACCAAAGTCACCAAAACGCCTGAGGGCGTTGGTAAACCGTAAACCGATTGTTCCGCCAAGTCGGTAATTCTACGGATTCGTCCGCCCATCCAATACCGTTTGATGCTTTTCTTCGTGGGCGACGGCGCCGCCTCATGCCCCATGAAGGGCGTTTGGGTTAGCGCTTTGAGCCGTGGGCTGGTAACACCGAATTCATTCATTGGAAAATTTTTGAATCCGATCTTAAACGCCGGTGATCCGGCCCTGACATCATAATCTCCCTTTGCCGGATTCATGAACATCGGATTACCCGCCACCGAATTGCGATCGGCGCCCAATGCCTGCTCCTGTCTCAAAATGGCGACGGTTGGGAACAGGTTGTCATTTTCCGCTTTCACCCAATCCGGATGGTGCATAAAGCAGAAGTTATATGGCCGCATCACAATGTTATGCTCAAATATCTCACCGCAGTTGGCGAACCACACCTGCGGGTAGAACGTGTTGTTAAGGATGATGTTATTGTAAACTATACGCCTGAACCCATCGCGGTTCTTCAAGCCCCCCTGCAGACAGAGATTGTCGTATATCCGGTAATTACTCGAGCCATCATCGAGATCAATGTCCCAGCCGTGCGCACACTGCCAGCGGTTGTTGCACAGGACGATGGGCTTGATAACGTCCAGAAATGGAAGATCCGGATGTTTCTTGATCATGGCGGCCAGATTTCCGGGGGCCTCCCAGTAACGATCCCGCCCCCAGGAATTAAACGCTCCGTTGTCTCCTGTGTGGAGAACGGTATTAAACACGTCACAATATTCAATCTTGTCACCGCCCCAGCATCCGTCGCCGATGTTGATGCCGGCCCGTGGCGTGTTGTAAATCGAACAGTGGCGGACCGTAATATCCTCCGCTAGATCAATTTCCACGCCAACCGCCGCATACTCCATTTGCCCGATGTTGTGGATGAGACAATCCTCCACCGAACAGTTTTTCGGGTAATCGTTCGTTTTCGGACCGGGAGTCAGGTTCATACGGCTCAGCGGGATGCTGATACCCCAATACTCCGGAACCTGCGCCGCCCGTGGATTGCCTACAAAGCTCACGCCACTGGCTCCAATATTTTTAATCAGGCAGCCGCGAATGGAAACATCCCGGTTGTAGTTGCTCAAAAACACCGCGTTACCGCCAAGATCAACCAGGTTGCAGTCGATCAGGCCGCAATGCTTGGCCCCCTGAAACAGCACCGCTCCTCCGCGATAGATGGCCAGATCGCTGCGCATGATGGGTTCGCGTGTACGCATAAACGTGCGCAAGGTATGCTCAAACGTTAGGCCACGCATCGTCACGAACCGTACCGGATCACCGCTCGAAGCCTCAAACTTTACCAGCGAACGGAGGCGCGCGACCTCCACCTTGGAACTGCCGAGTTTTAGTCCCGTCGGCGGATAAAAATACAAACGCGATGTTCTGGAATCCAGGTACCATTCACCCGGCGAGGTCAGAAATGACCGAAAGTTGGTGAGATACCCCACGCTCGGCATGCTGCCAAGAGGCCGATTGGTTTGCCAGCCCCCGACCAGCATCAGGCGGCCATGAATTCGCTTGATCTCAAAGTCAAGGCTTCCCCAACCCGCTGGATGCAGGACATGAATGATGCCGCCATCCGGGTGTTTCCATTGTTTCCAATATTTGCCGTTGATCGCCTCTGCAGCCGGCCACGCCACGACTTGACTTCCCACATGAGGAGGCCAATTGGCACCGTCGGCATAATACGTCTCCGACGTGTGCCTGTGGACCTTATTCAGCAGCCCCATAATTTGCGCCCACTGCCGCGCAAAGCCTCGATTAAAAATATCATGGATTGCTCCGTGATAAGGCTCTTTTGATTGTGCTTGTGCCGCCGGGTAGCGAGCCAACACCTGCTTTCGGCCGTTGATCCAGAGTTGATCCGTCCTGAGGCCAGCCGGCACCCGTGCCTGCATGATGCCGTGCCTCCAAGGCCGCCAATGCAACCGCAGGGTCCGGCCTCCACTGACAATCACCTGTGCGCCGGGCTCAGCGACATATCGAATGGGGCTTTGCGGTAAGCCGGAATCTGCGGCGGTGAACACAAGAGGTTTGGACAGATCATAGGTGCCGGCGCTGATCATCACCGTTACACCCCCGACCGGAAATTTTCCACCGGCCTTGAGCCGGCGAATGGCGGCTTGTGCCCCGGCCAGCGTGCGAAGAGGCTCGGCGGCTGAACCGCTGGCCGAGTTGTCGCCATGGGGCGCTACAAAGAGCATCAGTCCCGGTGGGGGGGCAAGGCCGGCGGCTCGGCCGACCAGAACGCCGCTGCAGGTAACAACGGGGATCAAGACACACAGCAACCATTTGTAATGAATTGATTTCATGGGGTCTCCGGCCGCGTCTGTTTTTACCAGGCGCATAGTAGTCGCTCACACCTTTCGGTTGTTTAGTTTCACAAAAAGTCCGAACACATGGACTATCCCCCGCTTGCTGCGACAATACAAAGGCAAATTCCAGCTCGTCACTATAGCATAGAGATGTAAAAATCGTGATATCTGCCGGATGAATGGATCGGCTGGGGATTGGCCAAAGCGGCATGGCTGCATTCACTGACAAAACCTGCCAACGGCGTTTTGCGAATCCGTAAGCTCACGGCGCCGGGCTCGGGTTGCATGGGCCCGGCGCTATGCCACCTTTGCGGTTTTACAGCAGCACCTTGTCGAACTTTACAAACAGATAGCTTCTCCGGCAGGAAACCACCGATTCGTCGGGGGCGTCCTGATAGTGGTATGGTACAAAGGCCGGTACCGAGGCATTTCGTCGTGCGAAAACCGGCGTAAAATGTCGTACAATAGCGGCGGCCATAGTGTCGAAGCGACAGGAGGTTGCGTGCCGGGGATTTTGGGGTTCCATCCAGATACAACGATGCTTATCGCGGCCGGCCTTGCCATTCCCATCGGTCTGGTGCTGTGGCTTAATTCCGTCAAAGAGGCGATGGTCCTGATCACCGTATTCCTTTCAGCGCTCGGTTTTCTCGCACCATGGCTGCTTCCGCTTGATCATTTGAATTTTCTCTCCCGGGTTTCCATCGGTTTGGGCGGGGTGGTGGTGGGAATTATTCTCGGTACCCTCTGTTTCAGGCTTTCGCAGGCCATTCTGCTGGCGCTGATCGTGGGGGGGATATTGGGCGGCGGGCTCGCGTATCATGATGGCGCCTTTGCGTCGCACCCCGCAGTCGTGGTGAAATCCAAGCCTGCAAAGTCCCGCCCGGTGCACGCGGCAACGCATCCGTCCGTCGGACACAGAAAAATTATAAATAAAATACGAAAAACAACGGTGCATCTCTACAAGTTTGTCCGCTCATCCCTCCAGCGTCTTCCCGCTCAGCAGGCCGGGAGTGTTTACGCACTGACCATCGGTTCCGCTCTCATTACCCTGCTCGTGGCCTTCATCTTTCCGGAATTGGCCTCATTGGCGGGTGGCGTCTGGGCCGGATCACTGCTGATGCTCGGCGGCGCGATCATCTGGCTGCAATATTGGCACCCGAAATGGGCGGGAAATTTTGAAACCGCCCTCTGGCCGCAGGTCACCTTTCTGCTGCTTTTGGTCATCGGCACGGCATTGCAGAGTCGTCACCTCTTCAAACTCAGGGCGGCTCGGAAATCCACCAAAGCGGACGGTGGTAAAAAATCCAAAGGATCCGGGGAGAAAAAATGACCCGCATCGCCGCTGCATCATTCGCCGGCGGGGGGGTATCGGCAACCGCAGGGGCAATATCGTCCGGCCCTCCGGCAGTTGTGCCGCCCGCTCTGGCTCACCTCTCACTGGCCGTTGGACTGGTGCTTCTCATCGTCGGTCTCATCATGATGATCGGCGCGCGTCGGCACCACAAGGCCATTGTGGTTCTCCTTTCCGCCGCATTCGGTTGGTATGCCGCGCTCTCTTTTGCCCATGCATCACCCGTTACCGCCATCATCTATGCGGCCGTCGGTACCTTGGCGGGTTTGCTGCTTCTCGGAATCATGCGCCTCGCGGTGGTGCTCTCCTCCGCCGCCGTCGGGGCGATGATGGGGGCGGCAATCTGGAGCACGCTCCAGCGACCACCTGATTTCTGGTGGCTCTCGGCAGCCGCAGGATTCATTATCCTTGGTTTTGCGGCATCGCTGCTCTATGACCGTCTTGTCATATTCGGCTGTACGATGCTTGGAGCGGGGGGCGCCGTGATTGGGGCGGCGGTTGTGTTGCTCCATGCCGGTTACGCGCAGCAGGTAAGTCGGCTTTGCGGGCCTCGCACTCAGTGGCCGCTGCGCTTGGCGGTGGCCATACTCGCGGTAACCCTGCTGAGTCTGCTGATACAACTGGTGGATACGCCCAATCAGGAAGATTCAAAAGGTGAATAGGTAAAACGTCGAATGGAAAATCGAAATCGTAACAATCTGAGTCTCCATATCGATACCCTCGGAGATGATCTCCGTCACGCGGTGAAGGTCGCGGCAGAGTCGGGTTATGCGGGTGTTGCCGTCGGCATCAGTCATCCCCAACTGGCGGCTGCAGATTTTGGCATGACGGCACGCCGGCATTTCATGAAAATACTGCAATCCAGGAATCTCAACCTCTCCGCCGTCCGTGTCGGTGCAGGAGTCATGGGATGCAGCGACTGGAATCATGCTGAACGGTTGATCCATCAGACGCAGCGGGCGCTGCAAATGGCTCGCGATTGCCGGGCGGGCGTGGTGGTGATTTATCTCGGCGAACCTCCTGCGGGGACAATCCCCGGCAACACCGGCCGTGCAGCATCAAAGTCTGGTGATCATAACGGAGGGGACGTCGAGGCGATCACCCGGTCGGTTATGGATGAAATTCTCGCGTCTGGCGATCGGGCCGGAATTAAACTTGCGCTGAGTTCCGGGCATGCGGCGTGGCTTGCATCCATATTGAAAAAACATGTCAGTAAAGCCGTTGGCGCTGCCTTGGATTCCGCTCGGGTGCTCGCTGCGGGAGATTCTCCGCCGGAGGCCGCCGTCAAACTCGCCGGTATAATCCACACTTGGATCTGTGCCGATGCGGTGCGCAGCGGCGGGGCTACGCAGAGTGTTCTGCTGGGCAGCGGCCAGGGAGATTTTCGAGCGGTGGCCGATGTGCTGGACGAGCAGGATTTTTCCGGGCCGGTCGTTGTCGATATCCGCGGGCTGGCCGATCCGTCATCCGCGGCGGGCCACGCTGCCCGATTGCTGCTGGAAGTGATGCAGCGCAAATCGTCATCGTCGCAGGGCGGTTAAAGAGTGCCCGCGCTCAACATTCCCGTCGCGGTGCCTCTGGCATAGGGAGGATGCATGTATGTCCAATACTCAACCCATCATGCCGATCATTCATCGCCTTTCGGCGACGTCTTCAACCCAGTTGCTCGCCGCGCAGCGAACGGCCGTACTGATGACGGAAGACCGCCCTCCACCCCTCGGTTATTGCGAGGCTTGGATCGCAGAGACTCAGTTACGTGGTCGCGGGCAACACCACCGGCCGTTTGCCAGCCCCCCGGGCGGATTTTACGTGAGTCTGCTTTTGACTCTCAGCCGCCCCGTGGGCATCGAAATACTCCCCCTTGCCGTGGGATGGCAGTGTGCAAGGGCTTTGACGACCCTCGGATGCCCAGGCGTTACCATTCGCTGGCCCAACGACTTATGCCTCGACGGCAGAAAACTCGGCGGCATTTTGTGCCAGTCGGTTATCAATGGCGATCGATGTCTGGCGATCATAGGCGTCGGTATGAACACCAATTCCCGCCTCGGCGATTTTCCTGGCGAACTCCAGCCTTTTATCACCACACTTGTCGAAAATGGGGTGGTTGTCGACCACGAGGTACTCCTGCAGCATTTCGTAACCGGTATGCGGGAATTGCTGGATCCCGATGAAGTGGCTCGCTGTGCGGTGCAGGCGGCGTCCCTTGATGCGGCGCGTGGTCGGCAGATCACCGCGGTTGCCGATGGCGTTGAAGTTGAGGGTATCTCGCGCGGGTGGGGAGAGGATGGGCATCTGCGACTTGATACGCGGGATGGCACCCGTGAACTCCTCTCCGCCACCATCACCAAAATTGATGGGCGGAAGGTGCGTCTTGAGGATTAGCCGGAGATTTTTGTGATGGTTGTCAATCAGGTAGCACCGCCCGCATCATCTGATTTGACAATAGCGCTCGGCGTCAATAACCTACAATTTTGATAGACATTGCGGAGGTATCATATGGGCAAATTGTACGCAAACATTACTCAGACCATGGGCAATACACCAATGGTGCGCATCAATCGGCTTGTTCCGCCGGATCACGCTACGGTTTATGCGAAATGCGAATTTTTTAACCCCTTGGGCAGCGTCAAAGACCGCATCGGCGTCGCCATGATTGAGGCCGCCGAAAAACAGGGGGCGATTAAAAAAGACACCATTATCATGGAGGCAACCTCGGGTAATACCGGCATTGCCTTGGCCTTTGTCTGTGCAGCCAAGGGGTACAAACTTAAATTGTTCATGCCGGAAAGCATGTCGCTCGAGCGCCGCAAATTGCTTCGCATTATGGGCGCAGAACTGGTCCTTACCCCCGCTTCGGAAGGAATGCCCGGTGCGATCCGCCGTTGCAATGAGGCCGCCGCCGCAGATAATAATGCGATCATCGCCAAGCAGTTTGAAAATCCCGCCAATGTCGAAATTCACGCCAAAACCACAGCCGAAGAAATCTGGCGCGATACCGACGGCAAGATCGATTGTATTGTCTCCGCGGTCGGCACGGGTGGGACCATCTCTGGAGTGGCCAGTGTTCTGAAAAAACGCAATCCGCAGTTCAAGGCGATTGCGGTTGAGCCTGTCACTTCGCCGGTGATTACGCAGTTCCGGGCGGGGCAACCGCTCAAACCCGGCCCCCACAAGATTCAGGGCGCCGGCGCGGGTTTCATTCCCGCCAATCTCCACACCGATCTGGTGGATGACGTCATTCAGGTAAGCAATGAAGACGCCTTTGCATGGGCCCGCCGTCTGGCAGCCGAAGAGGGGATTCTCGCCGGAATCAGCTCTGGAGCCAACATCTGCGCCGCCGCTCAGGTTGCGGCACGCCCGGAAATGAAAGGCAAAACCATCGTCACCATCATGTGCTCAACCGGCGAACGCTACATCAGCACGGCCATGTATGACGGCCTAGATGGGTAAGCTCGGTTTAGCGCAGACGCGGGGGTGCATATAATCCTGCGGTCGGCAGGATTCGGTGGATATGGATATTTATCGCACAGCTCGCGCCAGTGCCTCGGCCCCCGCTCAGCCGCTTCTCGATCGCCTTGATCCGATCGTGGCTGAATACGTCGATGGCATTTCGCCCGATGCACTTGCCGTCTGGGATATTCGCCGTCATGACGCCGGGACCTGTTCATTGCATTTGTGTCTATGCGACGATTGGGCCCACGTTCACTGTGAATTCCGCCGCGACGAAATGCCGCCGGATTCCGATCTCCATTCGCTGATCGCCCGTAAATTGGCCACCTTCACCGATCCCCAGCGGCGCGTCCTTTTCAAAGTCCGCGCGGGAACCTTTGCACACGACGATCTGACCCATCTTCGCCAATCGCTGAATTTAATACCGGGCATCGCGCATCGTGGGCTTAAGGTCGAGAACCGGTGTGAATTCATTCCCTGCAATGCCTATGTACCTGCCACAGCTTTCCGCGTAACCGATTTTACTCTTGAGGTCGATGCTGCAGCCGCCGGCGACGTTGCCGATGCTCTGCGGTCTAACGGGTTTGAAATTGAATCTCGCTCGCGCGTTTAGAAAGGGCGGGTCCATGCGCATGCCACTGGATAAGGATACCCATCAGGCAGCCTCCGTAGTTGCCGAAGGCCTTCTACCGGCATTTTCCGCGTCGCTTGTTGCCGCCGGAATCTATACCCTTTTACCCACCGGCATTGCACTGGGGCCGCGATGGCTTTTACTTGCCATCACGCCGGTGATGCTGCTGACGCTCGCCGTGTTCCGCCGGCGCGGCTCGCGCCACGCCGCCCATATCGTCGGACATATCTCCACTGCTGTGATGACCACCTTTATCGCCTACTCGCTGATCTTTCTGGTTGACGGGATATTCCGCGGTGCCGTCGCGGCGCCCGTGATGCTTCGGGCGTCCGGCATTCTCTGGGTGATGAATGTCATCGTCTTCGCCCTCTGGTACTGGCGGCTCGATGCCGGTGGCCCCCTGGCCCGGGCTGCCCGCGGCAACCACGACAGCGGCTGCTTTCTCTTCCCCCAGATGATGCTTCGTAAGGCTGATGCGCACGCCTGGATACCCCATTTTGTCGATTACCTTTTCCTCGCCTTTAATACCAGCACCGCATTTTCCCCAACGGATACGGCGATCCTCTCGCGCTGGGCTAAATTGCTGGTCATGACGCAGTCGATCATCTCGCTGGGCCTCGTCGTTCTGGTTGTCAGCCGCGCCATCAACATCATTTAATCCATGCCATGTACGCCTGAAAACTCCGGCATTGGCGAGTTTGACTCTCCACCGCTATCTTAATGCCAACATGAGTAAGGAAATGATTCGCATACTGGTAGTTGACGATGAAATTGAGCATGCCGACGCGCTCTGCGAAGCGGTTGCCCGCATGGGGTTCCCCGTGCGTCAAACCCACTCCATCGCGGACGCCAAGAAACTGCTCTCCCAGGAACTTTATGATCTGGTGATTACCGATCTCCGCATGGACAGTCCGGATGACGGCTTCGATCTGCTGGAGTTCATCAAACGTTCCCGGACCGATACGCAGGTGATTATGGTGACGGCACATGGCGATGTCGCCGCCGCCGTCCGAGCCATGAAAACCGGAGCCTTCGATTTCATACAAAAGCCCCTGGATCTTGAATTGATCCGTCAGCAGGTGCGTCGCGCGGTTGATCAGATTCTTCTCACCCGACAGAACAACAATTACCGCGCGGCATTGGATCAAAAATTCGGCATGGAGGGGATCATCGGACAATCCGGCCCGATGATGCGGGCCCTTCAATTGGTCCGCCAAATTGCCCCCACCGATATCAGCGTGCTGATTGTAGGCGAATCGGGCACCGGTAAGGAGTTGATCGCCCGAGCACTGCATCAGAACTCACATCGCTCCGCCGGGCGATTCGTCGCCCTGAACTGTGCCGGGCTTAATGAAAGCACGCTTGAGGATGAACTCTTCGGTCACGTGCGCGGCGCCTTTACCGATGCCCGCACCGACCGGCAGGGACGCTTTGAATACGCCGATCACGGTACTTTATTTCTCGATGAAATCGGTGATATGCCCATGGCCATGCAGGCCAAATTGCTACGCGTTCTGCAGGATCGGCAGATCACGCGGCTCGGGTCCAACGAGCCGATTCAGGTGGATGTGCGGTTCATTTCCGCCACCAACAAAAATCTGGAAGAAGCCATCGCCAAGCGTGAATTCCGCGATGATCTGTACTTCCGCATTAAAGGTGCCACCATCGCCCTGGCGCCTCTCAGGCAGCGCCGCGAAGATATTCCCCTGCTCATGAAACACATGCTTGAAAAAATCGCCCGCCGGGACGGCAAACCTGTGCCCAACCTCTCCGGCGAGGCGCGGGACATTCTTGTCGCCTACGACTGGCCCGGAAATGTCCGCCAGCTTGAAAATGTTATCGAAAGCATGGTTGCCCTGAGCACCAGCGACACTTTGGGCATCGACGATATTCCCGCAGATATTCTCGGCCAATTCTCCGTGCAGAGTGTTACCACCACGGCGCTGGCACCGATTGACCGCAGCAGTTCCAATCAATCACTTGCCCTGCCCAATCTCGCCGGTGTGAGTCTTGCTGAACTGGAACGCGAGGCTATTGAAAAAACACTTCAGCTTGTGCAGGGAAATCGCGAGCAGGCTGCCAAAATGCTCGGCATCGGCGAACGCACGCTTTACCGTAAGATCAAAGAATACGGCCTTATTGAATGATCAATCTTGCAATCAGATGGATGGAATCAAATGGATAATTATCGTGTGGGCATCGGATTTGATCTGCATCGGCTTGAAAACGGTCGGCCGTTGGTATTGGCCAATGTGCCCGTGCCCCATTCCCGCGGGCCGGTGGGACATTCCGACGGTGATGTCGTCATACATGCCCTGATCGATGCTATTACCGGTGCCGCCGGCATGCCCGATGTCGGAGAACTCTTTCCCAATACCGATCCGCAGTTCAAAAATATCAATTCCGCCCGTCTGATTGAAAAAGTAATGGAAGGTCTGCGGGCCTCGCCGTGGCGGATGGTCAATGTGGATGTGATCGTCATTGCCCAGCAGCCGCGGCTTTCTCCCTTCAAACTTCTCATGCGTTCGCGCCTTGCGGAACTTCTCGGCATTCCCATGGATCGCGTGAATATCAAGGCCAAAACCAATGAACACGTCGATGCCGTGGGACAGGAATTGGCCGTCGCCTGCCATTGCGTGGTGATGCTGGCGCTCCAATCATGAATCCCGTTCCAGCAGATGCCCCGGTTCGAAAGTCCCCGTCTTCTCTCCGAGAGCGGCATGTTCTGGGTATTGACCCCGGCCTGCACCTCACGGGCTACGCGGTGTTGCGGATTTCACGCCAGCCCGCCTTAATTGAGGCGGGCGTCATTCGTGGCTCATCCACCGGCGGTCTTCCTATTCGCCTTGCCGATCTGCACCGACAGATTGCCGAGATCATCGATGAATTCTCAATCAGCCACATCGGCGTTGAACAACTCTACGCCCATTACAAGCACCCCCGCACTGCCATTCTCATGGGACATGCTCGCGGTGTGATTCTTCTGGCCGCCGGTGATCGCCGCGTACCGGTCATCGATCTGCCCAGCACACTGGTAAAAAAAATGTTCACCGGCAATGGACACGCCACCAAAAGCCAGATGCAGAAAACCGCTGCCAGCCGTTTTCATCTCCGTAAGCCACCCTCGCCGCCCGATGTCGCCGACGCCATGGCGATCGCATACGTATTGGCCATGCGGTTATTGATACCGTAGGCCCACCGTCCCGGCCCCCCGCCCATATTCCCGGCCGCAAATGTCATCTCCTCGCACCCAGTCGCGACTCGTGGTAATCTGACCGCTGTTGGAGTTTTGCGGAGACAATTCCATGCAGGACAAAATTATCAATACTCTCTGCGGCACCCGCAAAAAACAACTTTCGTTAGCCGCAATCATTATCGCCATCTGGCTGTTGATGTTTCCCCGGTTGCTCACCATTCCGGTTGTGGATCATCAGACACAGCGGTATTTCACGCACTCCATAAAGGAAGCGGCGGAAGTCTATCTCACCTGCCGGGTCATCATCGGTACACTGGGGCTCCTCGAGCATTCTCAGGTCAGCCTCCGCCCCTTCGGCGTTGGCGTGCAGACCGAGCCGGGGCAGATGCTTGATCCCGTTTACGATATGGCGGAACGCGCATCTGATGTCATGGTCACATGCATCGCATCGCTGACCGTGGAGGAAATCGGCTATGAAATCACCCGCGCTTTTGCCCCCTATCTGCTGGCGATTCTGCTGCTTGCTCTGGCCGCACTGGCCTATGGTGGTCTCGGTCGAGAACATCTTATATTTCGGCGTATCGCCGGCCTTACACTGATTCTCCTGTGCCTCCGCGTGGCATTGCCTGTTTCAGCTTTGGTGAATAATGAAATCCACCAACATTTTTTCGCCGCACGAATTGCCAAAGCCCGGAATCAAATCGATATCTTTCCGCCGCAGGATATCCAAGCGCTCACCAGCTTCAAAATGCCGCGTATGACGGGCGTATTTTCCGATCTCACCGCACCGTTTGAGTTCGTCAAACAGAAAACCGTCGCCATGGGAGAGCTTGTTGGCATGGCGATCCGCCACGCCGGTTCACTCTCTCAATCTTTTGTCGATCTCTGTGCCCTGTACGTCGGCGAATTTGTCATTCAGGTTGTCATTCTGCCGCTGCTTGCCTGGTGGGTGCTGGTGCGCATTGCCAACGCGGCCATGGAGGCCGATTTGCCGATGATCATTCGCCACAACACCCGCGGCAAAACATCCGCGGCTTCATCGGCGGATAAACCCCGACAGTGATACGATTCGAGTTTTGTGGTCCAGTTGCGCGCATCAATCGTTCAAAAGACGTGAGAATATTCCGGTGCAAGAAGCGCTTTGGCTATTTTCCCTGCCGCTCGCGTTCCTGCTGCCGCTGCGTCGCCAGTCTCAGTCGCCGTTTTTCACTCCGTGTCAGGCTGGCCAGCCCGTGCTGGCTCACCTTGGCGAGAATTCGGTCAATCTCATCCTGCTCTTTCTGTTCTTCCTCAACCCGCTTTTTTACCTTCTTGCTCCACGCACCGGATCGGAGACGTTTCTTCACGTTACTGCTGCGGGCGCGGCTCATATCGGGTTGCAGTTGCGACAGCAATCCCGGTGCGTCAGATCGCAGTTGCCGGAGCATCACCAGCGAACTGTAAAAAAGCAGCACCCAGAGCAGAATAGTGAATAAGCCCAGATGGGCATGGATATCAAATATGCTCCACGCCACCATCACCGCCGCCAGAAGCATCCCCGCCCAGCACGTGATATTGACCGCCTGATACGCACCCGCCGCCGGCGCCAGAACGGCCTGCAGAATGTATCCGCCGTCAAACCAGAAAAATGGAAGCATGTTGAGATACATCAGCATCAAATTCATCAGATAAAATGAATACAGAAAGCCCATCGCAAGATTGCCGCTGAAGAACGCCCCACCCTGCGGGATGTCAAATAGCGCCGCAACCGGATTCACGAAGGTGGGCATCGCCGTACTGTGCGTGATGATCACTAAGGCAAAATAACAGACCACTGCCAGCGTAAAATTGGCAATCATTCCGCCCGTCTGGGCAATAAACATTGGCCACGGACCGGGTGCGTGCGATGGGGGAAGCATGTTTCCAAACGGACCGACAACAAATTCCTCATGCGCCCCGTCGGCAAATTTAGCAAAAATGAAATGTCCCAGTTCATGGATCAACAGCGCCGAAAGTGTTGCGGCCGCCAGCAGAATAGCCGCGGCAAACCCCGCACCAAGATGAATGATGTTGACCACCTGCAGCAGCAGCAGAAGCATAAGCCAAAAATGCAGCCGCACGCGAACCGGCCCGTACGTGCCTGCCGGCAGTGACCAGTTGAAAAGCGATTCCGGGCTTGTCAGCGGGTTATCCGTCGCAAACCCACCGGAACCTGTGCGATTATATGAACGATCTCGCCAACCCATACTGCATTATCCAATCCGGTTTCTGATCAATTCCCCGTATGACCACCCGGCAATCATATCCATTTCAGCGGCCTCCATCTTACCGATTTCCAGAACAACTCAGGTATTTGAGTATCACCGCTATCGTTTTTCCGTCCACGATGGAATTGGATTCAATGAGCTCGACCACCTCTCTCACTGGAGTCGGTCGCACGCTGATGGTCTCGTTTTCTTCCAGCGCCTGGGGCCCGGGTGTTAATTCCTGTGCGACAAACGCATACATTTTTTCCGTTAAAATGCCGGGAGACGTGTAAAACCATCCCAGTGACTCTATTCGTGCAGCCCGGTAGCCGGTCTCTTCCTCGAGTTCCCGCCCGGCACAAACGTCCGGCGGTTCTCCCTTTTCCAGCGTACCCGCCGGCAGTTCCAAAAGCGATTCTCCAACGGTATGGCGGGCATTTTCAATCAGCACGATCCGCCCATCCGCCAGAATCGGCAGAATAATCACTGCACCCGGATGCAGCACCACCTCACGCTGAATCTGTTTCCCATTTGATAGCCTGACGCTGCGCAGTGCCATGCTCACCCGTGAACCTGCGTACACGATCTTATCAGTCAGTCCCGGTGAATCGCCCATTGAAAACTCCACGAGCTTCCAGTCTCTTTATCGGCCCGAATCATATCCTATAATGACGTGAAATGGTTGGCCGACGCATTTCACGTTCTGCTCACGAATCATCATACGCACCCGATGCGAGCCCGGACGAGGCGACTCTCGATAGGCAATCGGCATCCACCGTCCCCGAAGAATCTCAACCGGATACCGACGCAGAATCTTCATATCCGCCGGTCGGTTTGGAAAGCGAGTCCGGTGCCGCCGAGGATTTTGACGACAACATCGTACTGGAAGTTCCCTCAGGCGATGTCAGCCTTCCGCTGCCTGAAGAGCCCAACGACATCCGCCTGCCGCGGTTGCATCAAAAGGCCCTCACGCTGCCCGAATCCCCGGGCGTTTATTTTTTGAAGGATTCTCGCGGTGTGGTGATTTATGTCGGCAAATCACTCTCACTCAAACAGCGCGTCAGCAGCTACTTTCAGCCATCCACCGATCTGGGGCCCGTGAAGCAGCGGTTACTGGATTACGTGGTCGATTTTGATACGCTCCTTTGCGATTCGGAAGTTGAGGCCCTCCTGATTGAGAATCGCCTCATCAAAGACACCAAGCCCCGGTTTAATGCCCGGCTTACCGACGGCAAAAGCTACCCGTATCTGGAAATTACCTCCAGCGATGATTTCCCCGGGGTATACGTAACCCGCCAACCTCGCACAGCGGGCTCCAAACTCTACGGCCCGTTCACCAGCGGCTACGCCCTGAAACAGGCTGTGATTTACATGCAGCGGGCATTCAAATTCCGCACCTGCCATCTGGATATTTTGGAATCCGACACCCGCCGCAAGTTCTTTCGCCCATGTATTCTTTACAACATTCATCAATGTTCCGCTCCGTGCGCCGACAAGATCAGTCGGGAAGATTATGCCGCTGATCTCGATCGGTTGAAACACTTTCTGGAATCCAATCGGGGTGATGCGTTGCGTGTCATGACCGCAGACATGCAGGCGGCGGCGGCCGCCCGGGATTTTGAACGGGCGGCGATGCTGCGCGATCAGATCAAAGCCCTCCGCGCGCTGTCTCATCGTGGAAAAAGCGCCAAAGTCATGCAGCCGGAGCTATTCTTTCAGAATCATGCCGACGGACTCAAGGACCTGCAGGATCTGCTCGAACTGCCCGATCCGATCCGCTCCATCGAGGCCATCGACATCGCGCATTTTCAGGGTGAGGCGACGGTCGGGTCACTGGTGACATTTATCGATGGCAAGCCGTTCAAGGATGGCTATCGCCGATATCGCATCAAAACCGTCTCGGGAATTGATGATTTTCGGTGCATCCAGGAGGTGGTATCACGCCGCTACCGCCTTGCGGGCGCCGGAGAGGAACTCTATCCCGATGTGGTGCTCATTGATGGCGGCCAAGGCCAACTATCGGCGGCGCTGGAGGCGTTTTCCAAAATGACCTCCAAACCTTCGATGGTGATCAGCCTGGCCAAACGTGAAGAAGAAATCTTTGTTCAAAACCGATCGGTGCCGTTCAAACTCGCCCGTACCAATTCCGCCCTGAAATTGCTGCAACACGCACGCGATGAGGCCCACCGCTTCGCGCAGGGGTATCACCACCTGCTGATCGCCCGGCGGCAATTTCAAGATCTGCTCCACGCCAAAAATAAACGGAAAAAAAAGAGCCCCCGCGCACAGGATGTCTCAGCCGTCGGCGGGATGCCATCCGGCGCCGACACCGCCGCCTCCGCTCCAATCAGCAATTCCGCTGAATTTAAGGTGCTGACCGAGGCTGAACTCAAGGCCAAACTCGGTGGCAGGGGGGGTGAAAAAAAGAAGCCTCGGCGGCGGGGCGGTGGAAAGTAGGTCACGCCGAAAGCGTCAGCGCCGTATGTGGCCGTTGCCGGTAACAATAAATTTATAGGTGCACAGATCGGCTGCCCCCATGGGACCCCGGGCATGAAGTTTGTCGGTGCTGATGCCGATCTCCGCACCCAGGCCATATTCATAACCGTCAGCCCAACGTGTCGAGGCATTCACCATGACGCTCGCAGAATCCACCTCGGTCGTAAACCTCTCCGCCGCCGCAATGCTGCGGGTCATAATCGCATCGGTATGCCCGGAACCGTACTGATTGATAAAACTGATGGCCTCATCAATTGAATTCACCTGCCGAATGGCAACAATCAGATCCAGATATTCACGTCCCCAATCCGATTCCGTCGCCAGCTTGGCATCCTGCAGCAGGCCCAGTGAACGGGAATCCGCACGCATCTGAACTCCCGCTTTTCGAAATTCCATCGCAATTCGCGGCAGCACCTGCGCGGCGATATCTTTGTGAACCAAGATGCACTCGGCCGTGTTGCACACCATGCAACCGTCCACTTTGGCGCTCACCGCGACTTTCACCGCCATGTCGGCATCGGCATCCCGGTCAAGGTAGATATGGCATACGCCCTTGTAGTGCTTGATCACCGGTACCGTCGCCTGCTCCACCACCGCCCGAATCAACGATTCACCGCCGCGTGGAATCACCAAGTCGATCAATCCCTCGGCCTGAACCATGGCTTTGACGGCATTGCGATCCGTCGTTTCCACCATTTGTACGCAATCCGGCGGCAAACCCGCCGACTGCAGCGATTCACGTATCACGCGAGCCAACACCTGATTGGTATGGCTCGCCTCTTTGCCACCCCGGAGGATGGTTGCATTCCCGCTTTTGATGCAAAGTGCAGCCGCATCCGTCGTTACATTCGGCCGGCTTTCATAGATGATACCAATGACACCAATAGGCACTCGACGCTTCTCCACCCGCAGGCCGTTCGGCCGATCATACGCCTCAATGGTCTGGCCGACCGGGTCAACTTGGGCCGCCACCTCGCGAATGCATTGTGCCATCGATGCGAGCTTTTTGTCCGTGAGGGTCAGGCGGCTGATCATCGCCTCCGCAATTTCATCATTCCGCGCCGCTTCCACGTCCCTTGCGTTGCTCTCAAGTATTTCCGCATGTGCCGTTTCCAAGCCGTCCGCCATCTTATTCAGGGCGCTGTTTCGGGTTTGGCCATCGGTGGACCCCAATATCCGGGCTGCTGCGCGGGCGCTGCGTCCCATGGCCTCGATGACGGCCTTCATCTCGTCGCTGGTGTCGGGGGTGGCTTTAGCGGTTTTATTCATGTTTCAATCACAACTCCTATAGCCCAATTGTATACTCCGCGGCCACAAATATCGAAGCAGGACATCTGCCCACACCGGCGAGCAAGTGGGCGGATAATCGACAACTCCCACTTTCGCCGCGACGTCGATTTCCAGAAATCCCGTCAAACAGATGGGTTGTCTGCGTTGCGAAGCGGAATGTGCCGCGTTAGACTTCCTTGGGTACGGCATAGACCGAAAGGGGAATGGTTGAGCGCTGAGAGCCGCTGAATTTCGGTCCTGATGATCTATCGGTATGTGATGTTGTGCGGATATTTGAGGTGAAATAATGGCGAGGCCTACATCGATTTGTGCAATGTTGTTCCGTAACCACCGATTCGGCTTTTCAGGCATCATCATGCTGATCGCGTTCGGTTTTGGAGTGACCTCGACAACGCAGGCGAAGACTTGGACGCTCCGGCCGGGTGCGGGTATCCGCTTTACCCTCTCTTCCAGCACGGGACATTACCGCGTGTACTGGTCCAAAACCCGTTGGGGTTACAGGGGTGTAACCACCACGTTGCCGGAGGATATCAAGCAGTCGACCGTCAGCACATCCCTGGGCAAAGGAATCCAACTCAGTTGGAAGCAGACCGGCGTGCCAACACAATTTACCGCCACGGTTTATCCCAGGCGCGGAGCAATTATTTTCAGTGCGGCTGATGAATTGGCGGGCGCCCGCTTCCCCGTCTTCACCAGCGCACCACCGGCTCTGATGCACATGGGGCTCACACGGCAGCAGTTTTCTCCCCCTCGATTCAGACTGGTCAACACTGCAACTCCCTGGGTATTTTTCAATAAAAAATATCAGACCTGTATCTTCTCTCCCGCATCGGAAATACTGGTTTCGCGTCTCTATGGCAATGGTGAAAATCTCATCGCCGACGGTTTTAATAAAGGCACCGTCGGCATGGCACTGAAAGAATCGCATCAGACAATCATGATATTTGGAAGCGGTATTCGCAGAACCATTGCTGCGTGGGGTGATGCCTTCCGAACGCTGCACCATCGGCCGGCGACATCACAGGAGGCGACGCCTATATTGCGTGATTTTGGCTATTGGACGGACAACGGTGCCTCCTACTTCTACAACTATGACAAAAAATATGGTTACACCGGCACGCTTCTGAAAATGGCGTCCGAATATGCCGAAAATCACATCCACTTGGGATACATGGAACTCGATAGCTGGTGGTATCAGAAATCATACCATTTCTTTACCGGCCGTAAGCTCAGTGCGATGAATGGTAATTTGCCCCGGCATAATCGATGGAACCATTTCGGCGGCATATGGCTCTATCAGGCCTCTCATCAACTTTTTCCCCATGGTCTGGCTGCGTTTCAACATCAGCTTGGTCTGCCGCTTGTCGTACATACCCGCTGGATCGCCTATCACAGCCCCTATCGCAAGATGTACAAAATCTCCGGCATCGCGGCGGTGGACCCGGCCTACTGGCGCTCACGCGCAAAATATCTGGCCGACAGCGGCGTGCAAGCCATGGAGCAGGATTGGCTCGTCAACATCTATGGTCGATCCCCGCAGCTTCATATTCATCTTTCTTTGGCAAGAGATTTCGCACATGGGATGGCTCATGCAATGGCCGCCCGGCATATATCCCTCATTTATTGTATGGAGACCAGTCGGTTCCTCATGGAAGCCGGTGTTCTGCGTGATGTTATCTTCATGCGCGGGGCAGGCGACCGCTTCGTACCCGCTTTCTGGCGGGACTTCATCTACAATTCCATGTTCATCCACGCGGTTGGCGCCTGGCCGTGGTCCGATGTTTTCATGAGTAATGAGCGCGGAAACATGCTCCTCTCGCTGCTTTCCGGTGGACCGGTGGGAGTAGGTGATCCACTGGGTCGGATTGATCCGAAGAATATTGACATGGCCACGCGGGCGGATGGTCGTCTGGTGAAACCGGCGGCTCCGCTGATGCCGACTGATCAGACGATCGTCAATGATGCGTTGGGACGAAAGATTCCGCTGGTGGCCACCACGCATACCGGCAGACATATTCGAAGCACCCTGGTGTTCGTGTATCGCCGTACCGGGTTTCATTCCACCGTCATTCTCACGCCGCGCAGTCTCGGTCTTGATCCGCATGGGGTGTGGATTGCGAGAAATTATTTCACAGGCAAAACTGTCCTGTTTAATCGCGATCATACAATACGAGTTACCCTGGCACCCCATAAGTGGGCGTATTGGGTTTTGGCTCCGCTGCTTCCATCCCGGATCGCGTTTTTGGGTGATCTACAGCAGATGGTGCCGGCGGGTCGTCAGAGAATTGCCCATCTTGCGTCTGTCGAGGGTGTGCATCAGGGTGTGGGGTTGCAGACGGTGTTTGCCATGGGAGAAAAAGATATCCCGCTGACTTTTTACTCCTTCCACACGCCGGAAGTGATGGTACACGGTCATGTGTTGTCGGTATCGGAATCCAATCAGGTATCGCATCTCTTCCATGTGATGATTCCGGTGAAATATGCAACGCAGAAGGTATTGCAGCATCATAAGGTGGTCCGCATGGCGAACACGCTTATTCTCAACTCCGGGGAGTAAATGATGCTTGGCATCGGCGCCATCTCCGGTCTCATGCTAAAATACAGCCGATGGCTGAAGCGGTGCGAACGGATGGAATTTGCCTTCGTGTGATGGATTTTTCTGAATCCAGTCAGATCGTCACCTTGTTGGCGGACAGGTACGGTCTCGTAAGCCGGCATCTTTTCGTGCAATCTTTCGCCATACTTGCAGCCCATGGGAGACTGTAATATCCTTTAGCTATCGCGGGGACGTCGTTCAACGGCAGGACGGCGCGTTCGCAATGCGCAAATAGGGGTTCGATTCCCCTCGTCTCCATGGATACGCTGTAAAAAGCGGCCGCCCACGCCCCCACACATGTTCCCTGATCATATCCGGTGGTTGTTCGTCGTCCAGACCAGTGCAGGATAGTCGGCACATTTAATGTGCCGATAGTTCTCAACCGCGCCCGCGTAACTCTCGCCCGTACCTGTGCCGCATACCACGGCCTGAAACTGGCTATAAGTCGGGTCCTGATGCAATTGACATTTGCCCCGGTTCAAATAATATGAGGAAATATTACAAAAGGTGATGGAGTTCACCTGAACCGTCCCAACTGATTTGGGAATGATAACTCCTGGCGGGCAGCGCCCTGCCGGGATTGTGTTTTACCTCGGCGGTGTCAACCGCGGAGGTTTTTTGTTTTTTAAGTGAATAGGAGTTGCTGTGAAAAAAACGCTCATCATGTGCCTGAGCATCGGCCTCTTCGGCTTTTTTGGCAGCTTATGCCGCTACGGCGTGGCAAGGCTGCTCGGTCGTTACAGCGCCTTCTTCCCTTGGAGCACCCTGCTCATCAACATCACCGGCTCGTTCTTTCTCGGTTGGTTTCTTACCTGGGCCCATTCGCGGCTTCAGATCTCAGATGTTGTCCGGGGCGGAATTGCCATCGGTTTCGTCGGTGCGTATACCACATTTTCCACCTATATGTTTGAATCTGATCGCATGCTTGCCGCCGGTGAAGTGGCTCGCGGCATTCTCTATATCGCCGGAAGTGTGGCGCTGGGGCTTATCGCCGTGCGGCTCGGTGTTATTCTGGGGCAGAGAACCAGTTAAACGCGGATACAATAATCCTGCGGCTCCACATACTCATATGAGATTACGGCCATGGACGACACAAAATGACTGGCGAAAAAATTCTATTACGTCTTTATATGCGCACCGGCGACCAGCACATGCTTGTGCCGAGATACGAGAGCGTGATACAGATGGCACGCCGGAAGAAACTTGCCGGGCTTACCGCTCTGCGCGGTATTATGGGTTTTGGTCAACGCGGCATGCTCAAGCCCTCTCCCATGCATCTGATCAGCGATGCTCCAATCATCATCGAGTGCGTCGATGATGGCGAAAAACTGCTTGCCTTCCTGCATGACATTGCTGAAAAGTTGCTTCACCACGGCCTCGCCACCCTCGAACGTGCAGCCGTTGTGATATATCGCCCGCGTGAACGTACGGCCCGCGGCGAAGCGCAACTTCTCGGTCGCATCAAGCCCCTGAGTACTTTACCTGATATTGAAAGAGGTTTACCCATGCACACCAACTCCGACGGCGTCCTGCTTCGCGTATTCATCGGCGAGTCAGATGTATACGAAAAAAAGCCGCTCCATGAAGCCATACTGAATAAAGCCCGGGAACTCGGGCTCAGCGGCGCGACGGTGCTCCAAGGCGTGATGGGGTTCGGTGCCAACAGCGTCATGCACACCGACAGAATTTTGGCCATGTCCTCCGATTTGCCGATCGTGATTGAACTGGTCGACTCACGGGAGAAAATTCAGCTGCTTCTGCCACAACTCGATGCAATGGTTACCGAGGGAATGATCACCATGGAAGAGGTGAAAGTCATCGCCTATCGGCATGCCCCCGCATAAGCCGATCCAACTTTATGCTGCCCCAAGGCGAATGTGCCACCACAGTCCCCAGCGTCGCGGCGTCTGACGGCAATCCCGGCAGAGCGAATCGGGATGCATTTTCGGGCTGGTGCGACTTGACATCCGACAACGAACGGCCTATCCTTATTCCCATATGAACGGGCGATTCAGGCACATCCTTATTTCGCTACTGGCGCTTGTCTTGGGTCTATCGCCGATGTGGTGCCCATGCAATAATCGATTATTGTTACCGTGGGGCGAATGTTCAGCAAGCCACAGCACGTCTGCTACCCCTCGGAGAGCCGGATTTTATGTGTTGCGGCGAGCCACGGAATCCATTGGCAGCGCACCAGCGGACCTTATGTGCTGCCATCATATCATTCGTGCCACACTCCAAGAACAGCGACTCAGCTGCCAACCTCAGCCGGTCCGCGTGGCAGCCATGTTCCAATTTTCAGCCCCCTCAGGGTTAGTGTCGCCAGCGAGCCACCGCGTTCTGTTCGACATAGCAAGCGTCAGCCTACACAGCAGTGACAACTCCCTGCTGCGCCAGCACTGCGCGCTGAGAATCTGATCCATACCTAAATAACACGCCTTTCTCCCCGCGACCTTTCGGATGTCGATGTTTTACCGTTGCGGGTTGGTCAGTGGAATCACGCATGGAAGATGTCATGACTTTGCGGC